>JAZGDL010000565.1:0-4556 GCA_036477795.1 Phycisphaerae bacterium | reverse complement strand
TCGCCGGGCTGTCCTTGCCTCACCCCTTCCCTTGGCCTGGGAACCGCGTTCATCAACGGCAGAATCCCCCAATCCGGTGCTCCGTATTGGCCATCACCTCGCCATGAGGTACAGTACACCTCTGGAGAAGGATCAGCCAGGACACCGATCCCACGCCCCGTGCCCGCGTCGCTCCCGCCTGATCAGCCTTACGTAAAGAAACGAGACGAGCGAATGGAATGTTCGCGCTGCGCTAGCTCGATTCGTACCGCCGTCGTCATTGGGCTGACCTCGGTCGGCATCATCTCGCCCATCGTCCTCGCCAACGACGCGCCGCTGTTCACCCGCCCCTTCAACGGCGTCCCGCTGGACAAGGATGAGATGTTCATCCAGATCGTCCCCGCCGAACTGATCGATTCGACCAACGACGACCAGCGCCATCTCGATCCCGGCGGCGGTCCGCGTTTCGACCCGCCCAACCTTCCCCACCGGTTCGCCGAGTGCAAGACGACGCCCTCGCCGACCGGCATGACGGCGGGTGCCGCCTACTTCGGTCAGTTCGTGGACCACGATCTTACGAAGACCCGCTTGCGGTTTGACGAGATCCTCTTCCCACCGTTCGTGTTCCTGTATATGGAACTGGACGGCGGCTTTCAGAATCGCCGCACCCCGGGGCTTGATCTCGATCCCGTCTACCGCATCAACCCCCTCGAGTGGCCCTCGCAGAACGGGGAGTTGGGGCCCTGGGACGCGAGCAACCTACGGTTTCGTTTCGGCACCAATGAGATCGGCGGGCTGGACTTCCTGCGCCAACATGGCGAGGCGATCATCGGCGACTCGCGCAACGACGCGACCGGCATCATCGGCCAGATCCACCGCGCGTTCATGCAACTGCACAACGAGCAAGTGGACCGGATCGTCGTGCGCGACAACATCGACGAGGATCAACTCGAGTTCCGCAGCCAACCGTGGTGGGATATCTTCAACGAGGCCCGAAACTACGCGACCGCCTATTACCAGGGAATCGTCGCCAACGAGTACGCCACCCACCTCACCGGGCGAACGCTCTTCGAGGCCTTGGATGATTCGGTCTACCCCCTCGGTCCGCTCGAACTGCCGCAGGCGCCGCTGGAGTTCTCCGGCTCCGTCTTTCGGTTGCACACCCTCATCCCCACCCAGATCCAGATCGGCCCGGACACGTTCGTCGGCGCCATAGACAAGGTACTGAGATTGGGGGTGCCGTGGATCTTCCTCTTTGGCCCGACCTCACCGCTCGCCGGTCGGCTCGACACGGCGGTCGCGGCCCCGCTGCGCGAGATCGTCAATCTCGTCATCCCCGGTACGATGTTCCCCATCACCATCGATCTCGCCCAGATCAACCTGCTCCGCGGGCGCGAACTGGCGCTACCTAGCGGTGAAGAGTACCTCGGCTTCCTTCTCGACGAACTCGGTCTGGACCCGCTAAAGACCACGTCCATCCGGGGCAAGCAGATCCTCACCCCCAAGAACGCAGCCGGCTTTCTCGATCCGGTGGACGATGCAGACCTGCTCGCCGACCTCCAGAACGGCGATACCGACCTCTGGGCCTACATTCAGCTCGAGCCGGAGCTCAACGACGGCCTGCTCGGCCCCGTCGGGCAGGACATCCTCGAGCGCACTTGGGCCGGCCTGATGCTGGGCGACGACTGGAGCCTCGTCGGCAAGTTCTCCGACCAGTTCACGCCCGAGCAGATGGACTTCTTCCGCAGTGCGACGTTCGATCGCATGCTCGACGAGTTCCTTTCCCCCGCCGACTTCGACCGGGACGGCGATGTCGATGTGAACGACCTGCTCAACTTGCTCGGCAACTGGGGACCGTGCGGTGACTGCGAGAACTGTCCGCAGGATATCAACGGCGACTGCGCCGTCGGGGTGGTCGATCTTCTCATCCTTCTAAACGAGTGGGAAAGCTGAGTTTCAGGCGATCGCTCGAACGCCGAGGCCTGGTCACTTCACTGACCAGGCGAACGACAGCGCAATGCGATGCCATGATGCTATCGGCGAAACGACACGTCGCTCCTGTCGCCCCCGGCGGGTCAAGCCCACCGGCGAAACACGGCGGTCGAGGTATTCCCGAATGTCAAATACCTAGTGCCTTCTTCTCCCCCTCGATGCCTCGATGCCTTCTTCCTACGGACACGGCCCCCAGTTGGCAAGCATGGCGAGAAGGTCGGGCACGCCGACAAAGCCGTTCTCGTCAAAGTCGGCGGGGCAATCTCCCTTCGGCGGGCACGGACCCCAACTTGCCAGCAGCTCCAGGAGATCGGACACGCCGACGGAGCCGTTGGCGTCAAGATCCCACGGGCATGAGCCGTCGTCGAGGAACAGCACCCACACCGCGCCACGGTTGGCATCGGGCGGGGTGCCCCCGTCGTCATCGCGGGGTGCGCCCACGGCCAGGTCGCCCACGCCGTCGCCATCCAGATCACCCAGCGAGGCCACCGAGATGCCGAACCGATCGTCATCATCCAGGATGCCGGTGAAACCGCCTTCGGTATCGCTGATCTTCTGATGTGCTTTGACCGTCCCATCATCGTTGAGGAACAGGATCCACGCCGCGCCGCGGTTACATTGAATGGGTTTGTCACAAGGGCCGGGGCTCCCGTCGTTATCGCCCCACGCCCCCACGGCCAGGTCAACCACGCTGTCACCGTCGAAGTCACCCAGCGAGGTCACTGAGAAGCCGAAGAAATCGCTATCTTCCAGGATGCCGGTGAAGCTACCCTGCGTGTCGCTGATCTTCTGGTGTGACTTGACCGTGCCGTCGGCGTTGAGGAACAAGATCCACACGGCGCCGCGGTTCTCCCCCCCGTCGGCGTCGCTGTGGGCTCCCACAGCCAAGTCGCCCACACTGTCGCCATCCAGATCACCAAGCCAGGCCGCCGAGATGCCGAACTGGTCGATGTCATCCAGCGTGCCGGTGAAGCCGCCTTCGGTGTCGCTGATCTTTTGGTGGGACTTGACGGTGCCGTTGGAGTTTAGGAACAGCACCCACACCGCGCCATGCTGAAAGCCCCCGTCGTCATCGGATCGTGCCCCCACGGCCAAGTCGCCCACCCCGTCGCCGTCGTGATCACCCAGCGAGGCCACCGAGGAGCCGAAGAAATCGCCATCATCCAGCGTGCCGGTGAAGCCGCCTTGGGTGGAGCTGATCTTCTGGTGCGATTTGACCGTCCCATCCGCCTTGAGGAAGAGGATCCAGACCGCGCCACGCAATTTGCCCCCGTCGCCATCCCATGTTGCCCCGACGGCCAGGTCACCCACGCCGTCGCCGTCAAGATCACCCAGCGAAGCGACCGACCAGCCGAACGCATCGTCATCATCCAGGATGCCGGTGAAACCGCCTTTCGTGTCGCTGATCTTCTGGTGCGACTTGACCGTGCCGTCGGTGTTGAGGAACAGCACCCACACGGCGCCGCGGCCTAAGCCTCCATCGTCATCCCTCCATGCTCCCACGGCCAGCTCGCCCACGCCGTCGCCGTCGAGATCACCCAGCGAGGCCGACGAGATGCCGAACCCATCGGTATCATCCAGGAGCTCGGTGAAGCCACCTTCGGTGTCGCTGATCTTCTGATGGGCGTTGACGGTTCCATCAAGGTTGAGGAACAGCATCCACGTCGCGCCGCGGTCAGGGCCGCCGTCGTCATCGAGAGGTGCCCCGACAGCCAGATCATTCATGCCGTCGCCGTCCAAATCGCCCAGCGCGGCCACCGAGAGGCCGAAGATGTCGCCGTCATCCAGTTCCCCGGTGAAGCCGCCTTCGGTATCGCTGATCTTCTGGTGTGTTTTGACCGTCCCATCCTCGTTGAGGAACAGGACCCACACCGCGCCACGGGATTGGCCCCCGTCGTCATCATCGCGTACCCCGACGGCCAGGTCGCCCACCCCGTCGCCGTCGAGATCACCCAGCGACGCCGCCGAGGTGCCGAACCTATCCACGTTATCCAGCGGTGGGCCGCCGCCTCTCGTGTCGCTGATCTTCTGATGTGAGTTGACCGTGCCGTCCGTGTTGAGGAAGAGCACCCACACCGCGCCACGGTCCGTGCCCCCGTCGTCATCTTGCACTGCCCCCACGGCCAAGTCGCCCACGCCATCACCGTCGTGATCACCCAGCGAGGCCACCGATGTGCCGAAGCCATCGCCATCATCCAGCGTGCCGGTGAAGCCGCCCTCGGTGTCGCTGATCTTTTGATGTGCCTTAACGGTTCCGTCGGTGTTGAGGAACAGCACCCATACCGCACCGCGAATCGCGCCGCCGTCGTCGTCGCCGTTGGCCCCCACGGCCAGATCGCCCACGCCGTCGCCGTCGTGATCACCCAGCGCGGCCACCGTGATACCGAAGGTATCCTGATCGTCCAGCATCCCAGTGAAACCGCCTTGGGTGTCGCTGATCTTCTGGTGTGACTTCACCGTGCCGTCGGTGTTGAGGAATAGCACCCACACCGCGCCGCGGTTGGCGCCGCCGTCGTCACCACTGGCACCCACGGCCAAGTCGCCCACACCGTCGCCATCCAGATCACCCATCGCGGTCACTGCGC
>JAZGDL010000564.1:0-7569 GCA_036477795.1 Phycisphaerae bacterium | reverse complement strand
CTGATCTCCTGACACGATACATGGTCGGCAGCGTAGGCCCCTGTACGACGCTCACATTCTTCGAAACTCAGCACCGCGCACCGCCCGTCCGGCAAGCAGCAGGCCCCCAGGGGCGGGGGCACACATTGCGGGAGGGGCACGAAATCCTCGTTGAGACCAGCAGTAACGAAGCCGGGACTTCCCCCCCCGATGCCGCTGTAGGAGACTCGGAAGCCGGCGAGGTTCTCAGGCCCGGAGTAGGCCCAGACCACCAGAAAGTCGTTGCCAGCCGCGTCGAGCTCAACGTCGAACAGCTCCAGGGTGGCCTCCTTCACAGCCTGCGATGCACCGGGCTGCGGCGGCCAAAAACCGTCGGGTGCCAGATTCACGGCATCGAGCAGAACGTCCTCAGGCCCGAACAGCAGCAGCCTGGAACCGCCGAACATGTTTTCGTAGCGGTCGTGGGGAACCCGGATAATGTCGTCCTCGGATAACCCCCACTCGCAGGCGAAGGCTTCGTCCGAGTCCTGCGTTAAACCGCCCGGAGCGATTATGCGCATCGATTGTGCGGGGACCAGCGCAGGCGCGGCGGCAACCACAAGATTGTCGGTGGTGTCAACATCCGTCTTGATGCTGCTGTCAAGGCGTGCCAACTCGATGTCGTTGCCGGTGTAGTTGAAAATCTCCACAAACTCGTATATGCGCTGGTCCTGAGGACTGTCGAATGTCCCGGGTGAGTGCATGATCTCGCTGATTACCACACCGCCGACTTGAACAGCCAGCTCGTGAACGGCCGGTTCCGACGCACGGTTCAGCGCATCCAACACATCGAAATCAAACGGATCGACGCTGTCGAAGTCCGGCACCGGCAGGTACGTCAACTCGCCGGTCACGATATAGGGCAATGGCGTACCACCGGTCCCGGCGATCGCGTCCCCGTCGTCAAACAGGGTGCCGTTTCCTGGGAGCGAGCGCAAGCGAAATCGCAAGCTGCCCACGCCTCCCTCGCCCAGCAAAGTGACAACCACCGGCTGGGCTGTGTTACGGTGCAGAAGGGTCACGTCGGCAATCGCAAAAACCGGTGGAGCGGCGTCGTTGGACGCGCCGGGGCTGGGGGTGGCCCCGGTGCGGAATGCACCGCCGTCGGGATCGCGTGCGATGGAGAACACCACGCCGATGATACTGCCCTGGTCGTTCCACTCGTCGTACTGGTCGCTGACGCCAAGCCCGGCCTGCAAGGCAAGATCGTCGGCGTCACCAGTATCGTAGACGATGACGTCAACCAGATTGACTTGGGTAGGAGGACTCTGCGATGCCCAGTCGGCGGCTGTTCCCAGATAAAGGGCGGCAGCATCGGGGCCGTTCTGTATCAGGTTTGACCCGCCGCCCCCGATGAGCTGGTCGACGTCGGGCACCTTGGCCCCGCCCAACACGAAAAAACCGCCCGGTGCGATGCTGCCCTCAAGCTGCACCGCCCGGTAGGAGCCGTCAATCACCGGCGGAGTGTTGTCTCCACCGTTGAACAGCACCAGAACGTGGGGCGTCACGCTGAAATCGATCGGCTGGCTGCCGGTGTTGAATATCTCGGTGAATTCCTCACGGTCCGTGCCGATCTGGTCAACGTCGATTTCATTGATGACCAGTTCCGCGCCGGCAGGCAAAGACCACAAGCACACCAGGACCAGTCGATTGCGGATTATCGCGGCACGCCGGGAGGGATTGCGGATTCGACGTTGTCTATCGTGCATTATCAGGTGTGCTCGCTATTTTCCAGTATCCAGTTTCTAGCATCTAGTGTCCAGTCGGTCTACGATCCCCCGGTTATGCGGGGTCCGTGACAGAATCGGCGGGTGGGGTGGCAGGCTGAAGGCCTGCTCTGTAATAGCCGGGGGCAAGCATAGCGCCGCCCCCGGATGGCGCCGCCACCGAAGCACCCGACCCTGAAAGGGTCGTCTATTCTCTGCGGCGTGTGCGACGGGACGTTTATGCGACCCCTGCAGGGTCGAATGGAACGGGTGTTGGGGTTACCGTGGGCGGCGTCCCGCCTCGGCGGGACTTGCCCAGGGCTACTGTAGGTCAGCCTTTCAGGCTGTATCAGCGTGCGGCGCTGAAGCCGCCGGAAGTGTCACGGAGCCGGTGATGCGTTGGGTCGTCGATGTCGTGTACTTGGTGGCAGCGCTTGCCTATCTGCCGGTGCTGGTTTTTCAGATGCTGGTGCAGGGCAAGAACCGGCGGGGGTGGGGGGAGCGGTTGGGGCTCATCAGTCTGCGTGCCGGTGGCAACACGGGGGGGGAGACCCACGGATTCGAATCCGTGGGCTTCGCCCGTGGGGCGCGGGGCCCCATCTGGATACACGGGGTCTCACTGGGGGAGGTCAATGCCACGCGACGGCTGGTGCAGAAGCTCATCCGAGAATACCCGGATCGTCAAATCGTCATATCGTCAACCACTGACACGGGCTACGCCCGGGCATGCAGCCTGTACGGTCGAGAAAACGTGTTCCGCTTCCCGCTGGATTTCAGTTGGGTTGTGGCCCGTGTTCTGAAACGGATCGACCCGGCGGTGATCGTTCTGATGGAGCTGGAGGTGTGGTACAACCTAATAAGAATGGCCAGTGGGCGAGGGGTAAAAATCGCGATCGCGAATGGGCGAATTACGGAGCGCAGCGCCAAGCGGCTGAACATGCTGGGCCCGGTCAGCCGGTCGATGTTCAAACTGTTGGATTGGGTGGGGGCCCAGGACGAAACAACGGCGAAGCGGTTCGTGGGGCTGGGGGTGCCCGCGGAGCGGGTTCAGATCACGGGATCGATGAAGTGGGACACGGCAGGGGTTGACCGGCTGGAAAGCCGGTCCCACTCAGAGACGGTGGAGGGGGCGGACGCGCTGGCCAGCGCGTTGGGGATCGATTCAACCGTTCCCTTGTGGGTGTGCGGGAGCACCGGTCCGGGCGAGGAGGAGATCCTAATAAGGGCCTACGCTGGGCTGCTGGAACAAGGCATCGGTGTGTCCCTGGCCCTGGTGCCGCGAAAGCCCGAGCGCTTCGATGAGGTTGCGAAGCTGATCCGACACAGGTCCTTCGACTGCGTCCGCAGAACAGGTCACCCGGACGGTGTAACGAGAACCGGGTCGCGGTTGGGGGAACACGCTCCCTTACGGTCGCGTCTCGGAAAGGGGTCGCGTTTCGGAAAGGGGTCGCGGTTGGGGGAACACGCTCCCTTACGGTCGCGTCTCGGAAAGGGGGCGCGTCTCGGAAAGGGATCGCCGAGTAGGCGCCAGATTATTCTGGGTGATACGGTTGGCGAGCTGCGGAAGTTTTACGCGCTGGCCAGCGTGGTGTTTGTCGGCCGATCGCTGGTCCCCATGGGGGGGTCCGATCCCATGGAAGCAGCCGCACTGGCCAAACCGGTGCTCTGCGGTCCGCACATGGACAACTTTGTGGTGGCCGTGGAGGCCTTACGGGCCAGCGAGGGGCTTCACGTCACTCACAGCGTGTCCGAATTGGCTTGTGCGGTTCGCGAGTACGTATGCGACGCACAGAAGGCACGAACTTCAGGTGAAGCGGCCCGCGCCGTAGTGGTGAATCATCAGGGCGCCACCGACCGGACACTCGAGGCCCTGAGACGGTTGATTTGACGGCCGCCAATCTAGAAACTAGAAACTAGAGAGTCGAAGGTCCAAGGTCGAAAGTCGAAGGTCCAAGGTCGAAAGTCGAAGGTCCCCAGGTTCGGACCTTTGACCTTTGACCTTCCGACCTTCCGACCTTCAAACCTTACAGGAGCACCGAAACGTGAGTGATTCGCAGGCAATCCAATCATCGATGATCGAGACGCGGGAATTCCCGCCGCCCGCCGACTTCGCCAGGCAGGCACACTGCGGCAGCCTTGATGAATACCACAGGATCTACAAGCAATCGATTGACGACCCGGAGAGTTTCTGGGGCCAACAGGCGGAGAACCATCACTGGTTCCAACGCTTTGACAAGGTGTTGCAGTGGGAGTGCCCCCATGCCAAGTGGTTCGTCGGCGGCAAGACCAATATAGCCTACAACTGCCTCGATCTGCAAATCGAACGAGGCCACGGTGATCGGACGGCCATACTCTGGGAGGGAGAGCCCGGAGACACCAAAACGTTCACCTATGAGCAATTGCGAGCCGAGGTATGCCGCTTGGCCAACGGGCTCAAGAAACTTGGCGTCAAGAAGGGAGACGTGGTCACTATTTACATGCCCATGGTGCCCGAGCTTACCATTGCCATGCTGGCTTGCGCCCGCATCGGGGCACCGCACAACATCATCTTCGGAGGCTTCAGCGCTACGGCGATCGCCGACCGGGTCGAAGACGCCGGCAGCAAGATCGTAGTGACGGCTGACGGCGGATGGCGACGCGGATCGGTAGTTCCGCTGAAGGACAACGTCGACGCCGCAGTCGAAAAGTGCTCGACCATTGAAAACGTCGTGGTTCTGAAACGATGCCAAAACGACATCAAGTGGACCGATGGCCGCGATCATTGGTGGCATGATCTGGTGGCCGACCAGCCGGACTCCTGCGAACCGGAGCACTGCGACAGTGAAGACCTGCTGTTCGTGCTCTACACCTCCGGCACGACGGGCAAGCCCAAGGGCATCATGCACACCACCGCGGGGTATATGGTCTACACGGCTTTGACGGCCAAGATGGTCTTCGACCTCAAGCCGGAGGACGTCTACTGGTGCACTGCCGATATAGGCTGGGTCACGGGTCACAGCTACATCACCTACGGCCCGTTGCAGAACGGCGTCACCGTTTTGATGTACGAAGGTGCGCCGAACCATCCGGATTGGGGCCGATTCTGGGACATCGTGCAGAAGCACAAGGTCACCATCTTCTACACCGCACCGACGGCGATCCGGGCACTCATGCGCCAAGGGGACGAAATACCCGCGAAGTACGATCTTTCCAGCCTGCGACTTCTGGGCACCGTCGGCGAACCCATCAATCCCGAAGCGTGGATGTGGTATCACAAGAACATCGGCAAGGGGAAATGTCCCATTGTGGACACCTGGTGGCAGACCGAAACCGGCGGAATCATGATCAGCCCGCTTCCCGGAGCATTCACGCTCAAGCCCGGCAGCGCCACCAGGCCTTGCTTCGGGATCGACGCCGCTGTTGTCGACGGCAACGGCAAGGAGCAGCCCGCCGACGTCGGCGGTTTTCTTGTGATCCGCCGGCCCTGGCCTGCAATGCTCCGCGGCATCTACGGGGACATGGAGCGTTATAAGCAACAGTATTGGTCCCAGGTGGCCAATTACTATTTCACCGCCGACGCCTGCCGCCGGGACGGCGACGGTAATTTCTGGTTGATGGGCCGCGTCGACGACGTCATCAATATCTCAGGGCATCGCATCGGCACCGCCGAGGTCGAGTCGGCCCTGGTCTCCCACCCCGCTGTAGCCGAGGCAGCGGTGGTGGGCATCCCGCATGAGATCAAGGGCCAGGCGTTGGCAGCCTTCGTTGCCCTGCGGGCCGACCGGCAGCCCAGCGACGCAATCAAGAAAGAGTTGTTGGAGCACGTCGTCGACCAGATCGGCGCCATCGCACGCCCGGAACAATTGCGGTTTACCGAAGCTTTGCCGAAAACCCGTTCGGGCAAGATCATGCGGCGCCTTCTCAAGGAGTTGGCCTCTACCGGCGAGGTCAAAGGCGACACCACCACCCTGGAAGATTTCGGCGTCATCGCTCAACTGCGTGAGCCCGACGAAGGGTAACGCCGCATGTGGGACAGGCTTTCTCCGCCTCAGGCGGATCATTTGACCGGCTGGAAAGCCGGTCCCGCAGCTATGGTGAGATGACTACATGAACCTTGACCTGTTTAGCGTTTTGACCCTTATCAGTCGCTGGCTGCATATCGTCTCGGTGGTCGTCGCCATAGGCGGCGCCGTCTTCATGCGCTTTGCCCTGATGCCCGCCGCCCATTCCGTATTATCCGACGACTTGCACGATCGGCTCCGCTCGCGGGTCATGGCCCGCTGGAAGACGGTCGTGCATGTCTGTGTCGCGATATTGATCATGACCGGGGCTTTCAATTTCTACGTAACCTTCCATGACAACGTTAAACCCATTCCCTACCACCCTATGCTGGGGGTGAAACTCATCGGCGCGGCTGTTGTCTTTTTCCTGGCCATCGCCTTGACCGGCTCCAGCCCCGGTTTCAGCAAGCTTCGCGAGAACAGCCGCAAATGGTTGAGCATTCAAATCGCTCTTGCCGCTGTGATCATCCTGCTGTCAGGTCTGATGAAGGCGGCTCATCAGGCTGCCCTGACAGCGCAGTAGTATCGCAGCCACAAATGCCCAACGCCGTCATAAGAGCTGTCACCATTCATCAGTTGGCGATACCGCTGCGCCGACAGATAGCTCACGCCGCTTTCGCGCGGTCGGTAAGCGAGCCCGTCGTGGTAGCCATCGAACTTGATAGCGGAATCCTGGGCTACGGGGAAACGCTCCCCCGGCCTTACGTCACCGGCGAATCCGTGGAGTCGGTGGTTGATGCGGTTGCCCGGGTCTACGTGCCGGCATTGGTGGAGATGCATCCCGCCGGCTTCCCCCATGCCCTGGAAGCGGTTGAGAGTCTCCCGTGGAGCACCGCGGTCGATCGAGCCTGCCCCGCGGCCCGATGCGCCGTCGAACTGGCCTTGCTGGACGCATACTCCAAGCAGTTCCAGCGCCCCATCTCCGACGCCGCCGGATGGATGGGTATCAACGAATTCGGCGGTCCGGGATCGCTGCCGTCCATTCGACACAGCGGTGTACTGGCGTCTGCAAAGGTGAAGCGTCTGAAGAGCACCTTGCGACGGCTATGGTGGTACGGCATCCGCGATTTCAAGCTCAAGGTCGGGGATGCCGGCGAACACCAACGGCTCGAGGTGGTCCAAAAGTATCTGGCCCGGCCAATCGAGTCTGGTCGGGCCACCCTTGGCGTCGATGCCAATGGCGGCTGGAGCCTGTCCCAGGCCGTTGAGCGGTTGACCGACTGGCGGGCTTATAAGCTGGCATTCGTTGAGCAGCCGCTGGCCCGAGGTGCCGAGCAGGAGCTTAGCGAACTCAAGTCCTGCGTCCATCAGCCTCTCATGTATGACGAGTCCCTGGTCACCATGGCCGACGCCGAGAGCCTGGTCCAGGCTCAAGTGGCGGATGCCTTCAACATCCGGATCAGCAAGTGCGGCGGCTTCCTGCCTTCGCTGAAGCTGGCGCACTATGCCGCCAAACAGGGCATCACCATCCAGCTTGGTTGCATGGTCGGTGAAACGAGCATTCTGTCGTCAGCCGGTCGTAAATTCCTGGAACTGGTCCCGCGTGTCCGCTTCGCCGAAGGGAGCTTCGGACGGTTCCTGCTTTGCGATGACCTGATCCGTCGTCCACTGACCTTCGGTTACGGCGGAAGAGTCAAGCCCATTCCCGGGTTCGGCTGGGGAATCGATGTGGATCCGACCAGGCTGGACGAGCTGACACTGGACCGCGCCCGCTACGCTCTGTAGGCGCGTAGGGTCCGCCGTGCGGACCACGAACGCGAGATTGGTGGTCCGCACGGCGGACCCTACTTTGCTTACGGCGGAAG
>JAZGDL010000563.1:0-3091 GCA_036477795.1 Phycisphaerae bacterium | reverse complement strand
GCGGTGCGGCCCGCGATAAAGGCCACGACCGGCTTGGACATGTGCTGTTTGATCCAGGTCCCCGCCTCCGTCTCGTCGGAACCGCCGATCTCCCCAATCATGACCACGCCGTCGGTTTCCCGGTCGTGCTCGAACATCGACAGCAGCTCCTTGAATCCCAGACCGCGGACGGGGTCGCCCCCGATACCGACGCAGGTCGTCTGACCGATTCCGAGTGCTGTGAGCTGCCACACCGCCTCGTAGGTGAGCGTCCCGGACCGGCTGATGACGCCCACCGCCCGCGAGGTCGAGGCGTCCTCCCTGGCCATGTGGATGTACCCGGGCATGATCCCGATCTTGCATCCACCGGCGAAGGTCGCCGAGGCGCCGGCCCCGGAGACCCGCCGGCCCGGCGTAATGACGCCCGGACAATTGGGGCCGATGAGCCGGACCTCGGGATACCCGCCAAACACCGACTTGACACGAATCATGTCCTGGGTGGGCAGGCCCTCGCTGATCGTGCAAACGACCCTGATGCCCGCCTCCGCCGCCTCAAGCATGGCGTCGGCGGCGAACGGCGGAGGAACAAAGATCATCGTCGCGGTGGCTTGGGTCGCGGCCACTGCCTCCGCCACGGTGTCGAAGATGGGAAGGTCGTTGGGATCGCGCTGGCCGCCCTTGCCGGGCGTGACGCCCCCGACCATTCTGGTTCCGTATTCGAGGCAGCCTCTGGTGTGCAATGCCCCGGCGCTTCCCGTAATCCCCTGGCAGATGACCTTGTCGTTGGAATCAACCAGGATGGACATGGGTGTAGGATAAGCTCACAGGTCCAAAGGCACAAAGGCAGAAGTTTTTCCTCCCTACACTTACTCAATGACGACGGTGGCCGCGCCCCCCGACAAGCCGCTGACCTACGCCACCACCGGTGTCGACATCGCCGCCGGAGAGCGGGCGGTCAAGCTCTTTGAGTCGATCATGCAGCGGACGTACGGGCCGCGCGTGCTCAGCTGCCACAGCGGCTTTGCCGGCATGTTCCGGCTGGACTACAACGAAAAGCTTTTTCAGCGCAACTACAGGGAGCCGGTCCTCGTGGCCTGCACCGACGGCGTCGGCACCAAAGTCAAGCTTGCCGCCGAGCTCGGTATCTATTCCACCGTCGGCATCGACTGCGTGGCGATGAGCGTCAACGACCTGATCGTCCAGGGAGCGGAACCTCTGTTTTTCCTGGACTACCTCGGCCTGCACACCAACACGCCCAGGCAAACCGCCGCGCTCGTCGAAGGTGTGGCACGCGGGTGCGAGACAGCGGGTTGCGCATTGATCGGCGGCGAGTGCGCCGAGATGCCCGAGGTCTACGGCGAGGGTGACTTTGACCTTGTGGGGTTTGCCGTGGGGGTGGTCCCGCTGAGGCGGGCGATCGATCCGATGCGGGTGGAAGCGGATGACGTCGTCATCGGCCTGGCCAGCTCGGGTGTTCATTCCAACGGGTTCACCCTCGTTCGCGCGATCATCCGAAAAAAGGGGCTCTCCCTGAGCGACGTCTTCGCGCCGCTGGGGGCGCGAAGCCTCGGCGAGATCCTGCTCAGCCCAACCCGCATCTACGCTCGGCCGATCGTGCGGCTGCTCGGTCGGTACAAGGTCAAGCGAGTCGTTTCGGGCATGGCTCACATCACGGGCGGGGGCCTGCCGGGCAACGTACGGCGGGTGCTCCCTGCAAAGCTCGACGCCCGAGTCGACACCCGATCCTGGGTGGTCCCGCCCATCTTCTCGTTTCTTCAGGACCAGGGTCGCATCGAGGACGACGAGATGTTTGGGGTCTTCAACATGGGCGTCGGACTCGTCCTGATCGTGAGGCCGAGCTTTGCCGACTCGGTCCTCCGGCAGCTGGACCGCCTGGGTGAGGACGCCTTCGTCATGGGAAAGATCGCGCCCGGGTCGGGTCGCGTGCGGCTGGAATAGCCTCTTTGCGTCGCTTCGGTCGTTCCGCGGACTATGCGTCGACCGGCGGCAGACTCGGCCGGCTGATTCGGGCGAGCTTTGTGACATTTAGAACGAATCAAAAACTTCCCCCTTTGGGTATTGCACGCTGCGGCAATTCCGCGAAGCTAGGTGTGGCAGGCAATGGAGGGGCAGACTGCACGGAGGCTCTGCCATGGCTACCGCAGAACAGTTTCTCGCGACCAAGGGAGGGGCCGTCGCCTCGCTGTCGCCCCAGGCTACCGTGCTGCAGGCGGCGCGGCTCATGAACGATTGGCACATCGGATCGGTTCTGGTCGTTGACAAGAACCGACTGGCCGGAATCTTCACCGAGCGTGACGTACTTCGGAGGATTGTTGCCGAACAGCGGAGCCCCGCCCGCACGAAGCTCAGCAGCGTGATGACGACCCCCGTCGCCTGCGCCGCCGGCCACACACCGCTCGCCGAGATCGGCAAGGTCATGCGCGAGAAGCGAATCCGCCACATCCCGGTGCTCGACGGCGACCGCGTCTGCGGCATGATTTCGATAGGCGATCTCAACAAGGCCGAGCATGAGGGGCAGGAACAAACAATCCGCTACCTCGAGCAATACATGACGGTGACGTGAAGGCGAAGAAGGCGACCGCATTGTTCGGGTGGCTAGGGCTGAGCGGAGCGAAGCCCCGGTCGGTGCACCGGGGAAGGGGGTTCGGGGTTCGGGAATGCGGCGAGCCCCCGCTCCTGAACCCTGAACCCTCTTCTTTTCTCCGTGGCCCTCCGTGGCCCTCCGTGTTGAATCTTCGCCTTCTACTCCTCATCCGGCTTGGCGCGGCGTTCGTCCTTCTTCCGGGAATGGCGGCGTTTGGCCTCCAGCCGCTTCCGGATCATGGACGCCGAAGGCCTGGATTTCTTCCGCGTCTTGGGCACCTTGACCGCGTCGGTCACCAGCGACTGTAGACGCCCAAGACACGCCCGCTTGTTGTCCAGCTGAGAGCGATGGAGGTCGGCGACAAAGAGCAGCTCATCGCCGGTCGTCAGCCGGTGGCCCGCCAGATCACGCAGCCGGCGGCGGACCTCGGGTCCAAGACCCTTCAGGGCCTCCACGGCCACGTGAAGCTGGACCTTTGTCGCAAGCTTGTTGACCGCCTGCCCCCCC
>JAZGDL010000562.1:0-2427 GCA_036477795.1 Phycisphaerae bacterium | reverse complement strand
TAGCCGGGTTAGCGTAGCACGAATGAGAGACACACTGTCAAGACAGCACGAACTGGAATTCGACCGTAACTTCATTCCCAATAATACTCTGCGCTCTCTGCGCTCTCTGCGGTATGAATAATCCGGGCTAGGAGTTGTCTCCAAGGTAGCGATACTGTATGACCGAAAACGGTGCTATACTGACAATCGAGAACACAGGTACGTTGGCATTGAAGAGGATCAGATGATGAGGCGACCGTTTGTGGCTGGCAACTGGAAGATGCACAACACGCTCGAGCAGGCACGGGTGCTGATGCGGAGTATCCGCGAGCGGCTGGCGCCGGGGCTGAATGTGGACGTGGCCGTGTGTCCACCGTTCACCCTGCTCTATCCCATGGGCCGGGAGATCGACGGGACCGATATCAAGATAGGCGGGCAGAACGTCTACTTTGAGGAGAAGGGTGCCTTCACCGGCGAGATTTCACCGGGGCTGCTCAAGGCGGCCGGCTGCACATATGTGATCGTCGGCCACAGCGAGCGGCGGAAGATCTTCTCCGAGGGCGGGGACCTTCTATGGCGCAAGGTGCAGGCCAGCCTGGAAGCGGGGCTGCACGTGATCTATTGCGTAGGCGAAACGCTTGCAGAAAGAGACGCGTCCTCGACGATGCAAGTGGTTGGTAAGCAGATCGAGGATGGACTCGGGGCGGACATCGACATTTCCCGGGTGACCATTGCCTATGAGCCGGTTTGGGCCATCGGGACGGGCCGGACGGCCACCCCGGAGCAGGCCCAGGAGGTGCACGCCTTTATCCGCGAAAGAATCTCACAAGGGTACGGGTCGGACGCGGCAGCCTCGATGCGGATTCAATACGGCGGGAGTGTAAAACCGGACAACGCGGCTCGTTTGATGGCCTGCCCCGACGTGGACGGAGCGCTGGTCGGCGGGGCCTGCTTGGTGGCGGAGGACTTTGTGAGTATCATATCAGCGGCTGCGGCGGCGGGTGGTTAGTGGCGCAATAGGTCTCGACAGCGCTACTTTTGCAGCGCCGCGCCGGGCTTAAAGCCCGCGGCTCGGGTGGAACGCCGCGGCGGATCGGTTGGTTTTGATTTCGTAGAGGAAACACGAAAGTGCATGAGATGTCATTATTGGCGGTGTACACCTGGGGACAGTTGCTCTTGGGCATCGGGCTCATCGGGGTTTGCGGCTTGTTGATCCTGGTGATTCTGGTCCAACAAGCATCGGGAGGCGGCCTGGTGGGGGCCTTCGGTGGCGGCGGCGGTGGCGGCAGCGCCTTCGGTGCCAAGACCGGTGACGTTTTTACGGTGATTACGATTACCCTGGCCCTCTTGTTTCTGTTCCTGACGGTGATCGGCAACTACGTGTTCGAGCCGGCGTCAGCCTTTACGCCGCCGCCCGCGGTCACCTCCTCGGATCCGGGGGATTTGATACCTCCGTTTCCGCTCGACACGGATTCAGGTGCCGGGGCGGGAGCCGGCAGTGGGGCGACCGCGGAGACCAATTCCGAGGGCGGGTCTTGACTTCATGATTAGTTCAATGACCGGATATGGGGAAGTCCAACGGAGCGTGGACGGAGTGGGCTATGCGCTGGAGACACGGAGCGTCAACAACCGTTACTTAAAATCGACCATCAAGCTGCCCGAAAGCGTGCAGTTCGTCGAGCCTGAGATCGAGAAAGTGCTCCGCTCGCGCATCACGCGTGGAAGTGTGACGATCAACCTGCGGATGCGCAACTCGACGGCGGCAGCAGCCTACGACGTCAACGAAGAGGCCCTGCACCGATACGCGGACGCGTTGAGGCGGGTGAAACTTCCCGACAGTGTGCATGCCACGTTGGACCTGGCGACATTGACCACTCTGCCGGGCGTGTGCCAGATGCCGGAAGTCGACGACGCCTGGAAAGCGGCCCAGCTTGGCGTTATCCGGAAGATGGTCGAGGATTGCCTGGATCAGTTGGTGCGGATGCGAAAGCGTGAAGGCCAGATGCTGTACGATGACCTTCTGCATCATTGCAGCCGCGTGCGGGCCATGCTGGACGTGGTAGCCCAGCGGGCCCCTTTGGTGGTTGACGAATACCGCCAGCGGCTGACAGCCCGTGTCGAAGCGCTGATGAGCGGCGGGGGGTTTCAACTGGAGACCGATGCCTTGTGTCGCGAGGTGGCCCTGTTCGCGGATCGTTGCGACATCAGCGAGGAGATCGCCCGGCTTCGCGGCCACTTGGATCATTTCGTCGAGAGTTGTGATGCTCAAGAGGCGGTGGGCCGGAAGCTGGACTTCCTCGCCCAGGAGTTGCTGCGCGAGATCAACACCATCGGCAGCAAGAGCAATGACGGCGAGATCGCCCGGGCGGTGGTGGAGTTGAAGTCCCTGGTGGACCGCATCAAGGAGCAGGTTCAAAATGCCGAATGACGGCCCGGTGAAGACGGCCC
>JAZGDL010000561.1:0-14688 GCA_036477795.1 Phycisphaerae bacterium | reverse complement strand
CTAGAACATTTATATGAAAAATACATGGCTACGTTTTACCTCCCGCACTCCCTCACAAGGCCCCGTTTTCAGCCCTCACCGCCCCGATTTCAACCTAAACGGGCTCGCCACGCCGCGGAACTTCGGGGTAGACCGCGCATAACAAAATCAAAGTAGCCTGACCCCTTTTCTCTCCTCACGCCTCCGCCAGCCCCTCCCGTATGGCAAAGCGGGCCAGTTCGACGCGATCATGGATGTGGAGTTTGGCCATCAGGTTGGCACAGTGGTTTTCGACCGTCTTGACGCTGATATGAGCCACTGCGGCAGTGTCTTTCTTGGACAACCCGCGCGCGATATAACGTAGGATTTCCAGCTCCCGTGACGTTAGCGTCGAGCACAGTGAACACTTTCCGCCGGCCAATCTCGCACCATTCGAATCGACCACGATTCTGGATTGCACTTCCGGCGAGAAGTAGGCGTCACCGGATGCCACGTCGCGGATGCCGCGGACCAGCGTATCACACCCCTCGTCCTTGGTGACGTAGCCGCATGCGCCGGCCGCGAGGGCTTGTTCGATGTACCGGTCGTGGAAGAAGGCGCTGAGGAAGATAATGCGGGTGTCGGCACAGTGTGTGTGAATGGTTCGGGCGGCATCAAAGGGGAGCAACCCCGGCATATCGATGTCCATCAGGATGATGTTCGGCTGGTGGGCTATGGATTGGCTGACGGCATCATCGGCGTTGCCGACCACACCCACCACGGTCATGTCCGGCTCGCGATTCAACCGCTCGCTCAGCGTGTCGCGCACCAGCATGTGATCATCGACCAGGAGAATCGCGATCCGGGAATTCACAATGGGATCTCCTCGAGGGTGTCCGCCGGAAGTAAGTCACCCACAAGTCGGCCGAGTTCGGCCGTCAGAAACGGCTTATGAAGCACGACGGCGCTGTCGCTGGGCATAACCTTCCCGCGCGTTTTGTCGCTACTGGTGATGAGGATGGCCGGTGTCGTGCTCCCGGTCTTGCGAACGGTTCGCAGGCAATTCAGTCCGCCGCCCCTGGGCAGGTCGATGTCGAGAATCAGCAGCCGAATCCTGTCCTTATAGAGCCTGAAACTCTCGAGCGCGGCCTGCCCGTCAGCGGTCTTGATGATCTGGTAACCGAACGATTGGAGCGCCGATGAGATGATGCCGCGGACCTGGGGGTTGTCTTCCGCAAGCAACACCAGGTCACCGCTCCCTCGGGGAACGGCGATCGGGCAAGAGCCGGGCGCCTCCCCTACCACGTCCGCATCGATACACGGTAGATCGACGGTGAAGGTGGTTCCTTGGCCGACCCGTGAGTGAACTGCGATGCGTCCACCGTGATTATTGACGATGCCGTGTACCAGAGCCAGTCCCAGCCCCGTGCCCTGGGTACGCGCTTTCGTGGTGAAGAAGGGATCGAAGATGCGCGACTGCACCTCGGGGGACATCCCCACACCGGTGTCCGACAGCACCAGCCGGGCGAAAGAAACGCCCGAACCGGCGCTCTGCGCCGTTTCGTCTTTTTCGGCGTCGGCCGGCGGCAAAACCGACACCCTCAACTTTCCACGATCAGGCATGGCGTCGCGGGCGTTGATCGCCAGGTTCAGGATCATCTGTTTCAACTGAGTCCGATCCGCGTTGACCCAAGGTTGGGGATCGCACCTGGTGTCGACGTCCAGTTCGATTGACGCCGGAAGCAGGCAGCGGAGCAGGGGCGTCGATTCTTCGACCAGCAGGCACAGATCGACGGGGCTTTTCACTACGGGTGTTCGGTGGCTGAAGGTCAGCAGCGACCGGGTCAAGCCCATTGCCTGTTGTGCGGCCTCAGCGATCATGTCCGTCGCGGCGCGGTGCTTGTCCCCCTCGATCACCACGGTCTGGAGGTATTCAACGTTGTTGCGGATGACCATCAGCAGATTGTTGAAGTCGTGGACGATGCCGCTGGCCAACGTCCCCACCGCCTCCATCTTCTGGGCGTGGTGAAGCTGGCGTTCCAGGGAGACACGTTCCTCCTCGGTTCGCTTCCGCTCCAGTTCCGCCCCGGCGCGGGCGGCGAAGATCCTTAGGATCTGCTCAGTGTCGGGCATCTTTGCCATGGGCTTGTCGTGCAACACCAACAGGATGCCAAGGGCATCGCCCGACGAGTCGAACAGCAGAGTCCCCATGTAGCTTTCCGCCCCCAGCTCAGCCAGCAGATGAGCCTCGGGGAACAGTTTCCGCACCCCGGTCGGATAGCAGAAGAGAGGGTCCCGAGTCTTTATTGAACCACCAGTCAGGCAAACCGCGGAACGGTTCAGTAAAGACTCCCGACCCTTTCCCACCACGTGCTCACACGGGGTACCGGCCACGTCGTACTCGAAATTCTCACCGAAGTCCTGGCCCGACCAGACCGCCAGCGTTCTCACCCGCTCCTGCCCCCCCTCCAGTAGCTCGCCCACCAACGCATAGCGCACGCTCAGCGCCGACGCAAGATGGCGCACCAGCGAAAGGAAGAACTCCTCGCCGGTCACCGAAGAGGTGCCCTCCACAATCGAACGCAATGCATCATAGATACTTCGCAGATGCTCCTCGCTCTCCCGCAGTGCCTGGTGGGCCCGCGACGCCTCGCGGCGGGCGTCCCACTCGGCCAGCACGCGCTCGATCCGATGCGGCAAGGAGTCGAAGCTCTTTGGGGACTTGACCAGGTAGTCCGATGCCCCCGCCCGCATGGCCTCCACCGCCAGCTTCTCTCCCCCTTTGCCCGTCAGCATGATCACGGGCACGTCCTGACCTTCCCGGCGCAGGCTCTGCAGCACTTCCAGACCGCTTATCCCCGGGAGCGAGTGGTCCAGCAGCACCAGCCGCACGCCGCCCCGATCTATGCGCTCCAGCGCAGGCCGGCCGTGAGGGTAGCACTCCACGACGAAGCCCTGTTCCGACCGCCGGACCGCCCGTTGGGCCAGTTCGGCGTGCGCCGGCTCGTCCTCGATGATGACCAACACGGGGGCTTCTACAGACATCCTTACTTCACCGCTTTGCGGTGTCGCGCGCGGCACCACTTCGGCCGCCCGATCACCGTGCGTGATTGACGACCGCCCAGTAGAACTTGATTTCCCGGACGCATTTGCGAAATCCTTCAATCGTCACCGGCTTGGTGACGTAGCTGTTGGCGTACCCGCGGTAGGCTGCGTCAATGTCCTCGGGACGCTCCGAGGTGGTCAGCACCACCACCGGGATCTTTTTGAGTTCCGGATCCTCTTTGATCTGCTTGAGCACCTCCAACCCGTCAACCTTGGGCAGCTTGAGGTCCAGCAGAATGATCCCCGGCGCCGGGGAACGGCTGGCATCTTCGTACTGCCCCAGGTGGAAGAGGTAGTCCAGCGCCGCCCGCCCGTCCGCCACGTGGACCACCTCGTTGAGGACGTTGTTGTCCCGAAGGGCCCGGATGATCAGTTCCGCGTGCGCTTGCTCATCTTCGACCAAGAGAATCGTGATCGGTCTTACTTTCTCCATGCTTCTTCCTCCAATACCACGTTTATCAACATATCTTGCGCGTAAGCGTTTAGTCGAATTGGTGCGTCCGGGACGCACCCTACGCTGCTGACCGCTTACTCTTCCTCACTGTTTACCTTCGCACATCGGCAGCGTGAAATAGAAGGTGCTGCCCTGTCCATGCTCGGACTCGACCCAAATCCGCCCGCCGTGCCGTTCCACGATGCGCTTGGCGATGGCCAGCCCGACGCCGGTCCCCTTGGGGTCCTCCACCTCCTTGAGCCGGTAGAAGACGTCAAAAACCCGCTGGTGATACTCCGGCTCCATCCCGATCCCGTTGTCGCGGATGAAGAACCGATGCTCCCCAGCCTCTTGAGTGTGCCCGATTTCGATCCGCGGTTCACGCACGTTGTTCAGAAATTTCACCGCGTTTGAAACCAGGTTGTCGAACACCTCCCTCAGCCGCGAACGGTCCGCGACCACCTCCGGAAAACCGGAGTGGACGGTCACCGCTACGCCCCGCTCGCCGATCTGGGCCTGATATTCGCTGATCACGTCCTCCACCACCCGCCCCACGTCTACGGAGGTGCGCAAATCCTCCACCCGCTCCACGCGCGACAGCTCCAGCAGGTCCTCGATCAGCGTCCCGATCTTGTTGGTGGCTTCCTGCACGTGCCCGAGATAACGCTTGGCGTCATCGGAAAGCACCTCCGCACAGTCTTGCTCCAACGCCGAGGTGTATCCCTGCAGAGTCACCAGCGGCGTCTTTAGGTCGTGGGAGATGGAAAACACGAACGCATCCAGCTCCGCGTTGCGGGCCTTCAGCTCGCGGGTGGTCGTGGCCAACTCCTGCTCCGCTCGTTTCTGCTCGGTGACGTCCCGCGCTACCGAGACGTAATTGATCGTCCTACCTCGAGAGTCCTTAACCGGGGCGATGGTCTGCTGCACATCAAAAAGGGTTCCATCCTTTCTGCGGTTGATTACGGAACCGCTCCAGACCTCCCCGCGCAGGAGCGTTTCCCACAGTTCGCCGTAGAAGGCCTCGTCCTGTTTCCCGCTTTTTAGGATTCGCGGGTTCCGCCCGATGGTCTCGGCGCGCGTGTACCCCGTGATCCGCGTAAAGGCCGGGTTGACGTACTGCAGGGCCCCGTCCTGGTCAGTGACCATAATGATGTCGCCGGCGGACTCCAGAGCCGTCGCCAGGCGCACCCGCTCCGCCTCCCCCCGCTTGCGCTCGGTGAGGTCGCTGACGATTCCGGTGAACAGCCGGCGATCCGCCAGACGCACCTCGCTGACCGCGAGATGCATGGGGAAGATCGTGCCGTCCTTGCGCTGCCCTTCGACCTCCCGCACCAAACCGATGATCTTCGCCTCACCCGTGCGCAGGTAGCGCCCAATGTGTTCGTCGTGACGCTCCTTGTCGGGCGATGGAACAAGCACGTTGACGCTCTTGCCCATCAGCTCGCCCTCTCCGTAGCCGAAGATGCGTTCCCCCGCCCTGTTGAACGACAGTATGATCCCATGTTCGTCGATGGTGATGATCCCGTCAGCGGCAGTTTCTACGATAGCTCGCATCCGGGCTTCGTTCTCTTCCAGCCGCCGCAGCAGCGGATTGGTAATGCCCAGGAACAGCCAGGCCCCGCCCAGGACCAACAACAGCGCGATGCACATGCTGACGATTCCAGCTCGTACGAACGGCGCGCGTATTTCCGCCAGGTCGATCTTGGCCACGATGCCCCAGTTGAGGTCCGCCACCGGCTCGTGAGCCGCCAGGACTACAGCCCCCCGATAGTCCAGCCCCGTCACCGTTCCCGATTGCCCCGACAGCGCCCGCCGCATCGGCTCGGCCCACATCGAGGCGAAGGGAACCGGCTTGGGCTTCTCCAGGTCATAGTGGCGGTGGCTCAATAAGAAAACGATCTTGTCTCCCTCGCGCCGGGCCAGGACGAACTCACCCGTTTCCCCAAACCCCCGGAAGTTCTTGTGCGCCTCGATGATCTGGCTCATCGTGTCAGGAAGCCCGTGTCCAAGTTCGTCGGGATACTGCGACGCTTCTGCCTCTTCCTGCCTTGCGATAGCCTCCAGGAGACGCGCCTGACTCTGCGCGGTCTCAACCAACCGCATCTCCTGTTGCGCAAAGGCCGTCCCGTAGAGCAGGTAGATGGTGCTTGCTCCGACGGCAAAGGAAACAACCGCCATTACCAGAATCAAGGTCCCGATTCTGTTGTATTGACTCACGGTAATAGCCATTACACCGCGCCCCAGCCGACAAAGCAAACCCGTCTGGCCACTCTTTGCACAGATTAGGGTTGATTGCCCAGGGCCACGACATACACCGCCGGTGGCCCATGGGCTCGCAACATATTGCCGGGGACACAGGTCGCGGTTCGGTATATCCAGCGCGGCGAGATGTTCGGATCAGGTATGAAGCGTATACCCCATAGATCGGACTGACGCCTCTATTTAGTATCGGGCGATACAGAGAGCGTAACCGTGCAAAGAATTGTTCCCGAAACCGAGATCGAGGGTTGATAACAAACTGCTCCGGCGACGTTGTCCGTTGGCCGGTCGACGCGATACATTTCACTGTTTCGACGAAAGGAGCCAAGACACATCATGGTTACAACTGTGGAATCGCCCAACACGACTGTGCAGGAAGCGGAGAGAGACACCGATCGCACGGTAAGCGCCCGCGAAGTGAACAGCCCGGTTCAGCGGCCGCTTGAAAACCCCGAGTCGTTGGCCGAAGGCGAAACCAGGCTGTGCATGATGGGGCCGGGAGGCGCCCCGTTCGAAACCGATTTTCACCGCCCGGAAGGCCATGAGCGCGTTTTCACCGTACTATGGCATAACGTGGACGCGACGGGTTTTATGGATGCGGCTAAAGGGGACCGCATCATCTCAATCGGTTGAAAGAGAAAAGGGGTCGGGAGTCGTCAGTCCTTTTCTCCGTCGACGATATGGTGCGGCCAGCCGAGCAGGTCGATGTGATAGCGCTTCCCGAAGAAGGTCTGATCGGTCTCCGAAATGTGCCCCAGGTAGCCGAGAAATAATGCGCCCAACAGGCCGATGACGCCCACGGTGACGGCCAGGGGGCGCTTCCTGGGATGCCGCTCTTTGCCAAGGTCCAAAAAGGGCCACAGAAACAGTAGCACAAACGGCACCGAGCAAGCGACCATACCGAATATGGCTCCGTAAGGCCCCTCGAAGTACTTGAGCAGTTGGTAGCTGGGCAGGAAGTACCACTCCGGTTTGATGTGCGGCGGCGTTTGCAGCGGGTCGGCGGGCTCGCCGATTTCCCAGGGGGCCAGCACCGAGAGCGTGACCAGGGCCGCCACAAGCAATACCGCTATCACCCCCTCCTTGGCGACGTGAACGGGGAAAAACGGAATGCCGTGTTCCGGGCGGAGGGGCTTCTCCTCCCCGACGCGCTCCATGGTGGACAGATTGTTAAGCCGCATCAAGAACAGGTGGATGGCGATCAGCCCGGTCAGCAACCACGGGAGGATGATCACGTGAAGAACGAAAAAACGCGACAGCGTCTCACCGGTGACTGCGTCTCCTCCCCGTAGGAAGTACTGCAACCAGTCGCCGATGAGGGGGATTTTGCTGGCTGACTCGGTCCCCACCGTCGTCGCCCAAAAGGCGATCTGGTTCCAGGGCAGCAGATAACCGGTGAACCCGAACGTGATGGTAAGGATAAACAGCAGCACACCGGTGACCCAGGTCAGCTCCCGCGGTTTCTTGTACGCCCCCTGGAAGAACGTCCGTAACATGTGAAACAGCAGCGCCAGAATCATCAGCGTCGCGCCCCAGGCGTGGATCTGTCGATAGAGCCAGCCGAAGTGCACGTCTCCGGTGATATATTGAATCGATTTGTGAGCAGCTTCGGGAGTCGGGCGATAGTAGATCAGCAGCAGGATCCCGGTGACTGTCTGGCTGACAAACAGCAGCAACGACAAGCTGCCGAAGACATGCAGCCACCCGGTGTGCGGCGGCAGTCGCTTGTGAACCTGCTTATCGATCAGCTCGCCGGCGGTCTTCGTGTCGAACCGGCTATCGAGGAAGCTCCGCGTCCAGTTGCCTAAACCCATCTTGCCATTCCGAACATGAAGGGTCGAAGGGCGTTCGACCTTCGACTTTCGACCTTCGACCTGCGACTCAGACCGAAGACACGTACACCTTGCCGCCGATCTCTCTCACAACCAATTCAGGCAACGCCGCCGGCGGAGGGCCCGAAACCACCTGTCCCTTGTCGTCGAACACCGCCGCATGACAGGGGCAGAGGAACTCTTTATTCCCCGGATCCCACTTGACCAGGCAACCCAGATGGGTGCAAACCGCAGAGAAGGCCTTGAAACCGGACCGGCTGCGAACCACGATGACCGCCTGGCTTCCGACCTGAATGGTGATGCTCTGCCCGGGCGCGAGATTGCCCGCGCCCTCAACCTCCACCTTCTCCGACCCACCTCCCCGGGCGGCGGGCCAAAGATACATCACGCCCGGAACGGTCATCGCGACGGCCGTTGCCGCCGAACCCAGCCCGACCACCCAATCGAGAAAGCCCCTTCGTGTTTGCGGCTTGTCAAAGTTCGTCTGCATCGGTCACCCCCGCCTCTTTGTGCGTCAACGGTTTCACCCAAACACGTTTAAGCTGCTTATACTTGGCATATAACGCGATGGAAAAGAGTGTCGCGAACACCCAGATGGGGATCAGCGCCCGAAAGCGCCACCTCAGGCCGCTTATCAGTGCGCCGAGCTCCGCATTGACCTGATCACACACCGCGTTCAACTCCGCCACCTTCTCGGCCACAGCGGTGTTGTCCAAAGTGTGCTGGATGGGCCCCAGCTCGATCAGGTGGGTCTTGGCTTCTTCGAGTAGAAAGCGCTGATTGTCGACCAGCAACACGCCTTGACCGACCGCTTGAAGTAGATTGGCTGTTCGGACGTAATACCGCTCACCGTCGGCAATCTCATCGAGCAGGGCGAAGAGTTTGGGAAGGCTCTCGTCGTCCTCGAGCTCCTCATGGCATTCCATGCATGATGACAGCGCCTGTGTAATGATCGCCCGGGGGCCTGGATGGATCGTTTCGGTGATCTGCTCCGGCGTCATGCCGGGCTGCGACATCATCAAGCGGGCGTAATGCCGAATCATGAGGCTGGGCGGCCGCGTGATTCGTTGGATTAGATGAAAGTGTCGGTCTTCACCACCGCCATGGCATTGCACACACCCTTTGAACTCGCTTTGTGAGGCATGGATGCTGGTGGCGAACATCGCCGCCGCGTGCTGGTGGCATTGCCCGCAAACCGCCCCCACCGTGGCGAATCCGGGCGGTACGGCGGAATGATTCCCGTGGCAGGTGGCGCACGTCGGGGCCCCCGTATCACCCTGCTCGAACAGCAACTTGCCGTGAATGCTTGCGCGATACTCAGAGACCACTTCCACGGCCAAGTCGAACTCGGCCATCAGCGCGGCATCGGCGTGGCATCGGCCGCATGTGTCAGGCACGTTAAGCGGGTTGGTCCGGCTTTGCGGATCACGTCCGGGCAGAATATCGTGCCAACCGTGACAGTCCACGCACACCGCCACGCGCTCGTCACCGGCACCTTTCAAAGTCTTCCCGTGGCCGCTCGTCCAGTACCGGGCAAGTTGATCGGTGCGAAGCCCGTACGGGTTCATACGCTGAACATCGGCGTGGCACCCGCCGCAGAGACTGGGTACCTCGGCACGGGCAGGTTTCCCTGAAAACGATGGCCCATGGTCAAACACCAGGGGGGATTCGCTACCACGTTGAAGGTATTCAGCCAGGCCCTCAGAAGAAACCGTGTAGGAGGCGTCACCGCTGTGGCATTCCTGGCACCCCATCGCTTTGTGAACCGAACCGGCAAGCTCGTCCGCCTGCTCCACGTGGCAGTTAAGGCACTTGACCGAGCCCTCCTCGGCCCAACACCTGGGGGCAACGCACATCGCGATGGTGAACCATACCGGCACTACAGCGCGCAGTGGGCGGAAGGTGTAGGGTCCGCCGTGCGGATCACCGCGCGGCCGCCCGCCAGTCTCGCATTCGTGGTCCGCAAGGCGGATCCTACGCGTCTCCAAATGTTTCCGGTGCCACTGGCAGCTTGCTGCCAGTGCTCCCGGCTGACAACGCACGGGGGGGGTGGCCCATGTCCTATGGACATGGGGGACGCGATGATATACGCTCAGGCGAACCGCCCGACGATCATCGGCTCCCCCACCTCCAAAGGAGGTGGGCCACCGGACTCCGATGTTCAAGATGTCCCGCGCCGAGTAGTCATCGGTCACAGCGCCAACGCTCCAACTTCTCTCTCCCAGACGGCGTGATAGTGTAACGTCGCGAACAACCTTTTCAAGCCAACCGCGTGGGGCAAGGCCGCAAAGCGTGCGCGACGCTTTGGGCGGGCGCCCCGTCCTTCGCCCAAGGCGAACAGATGTTTCGTCCGAACCAGGTGGTTCCTCGCCCCTCGCGTCGCGGGGAGCTTGTGCTTCGCAACGAAGCGTTGTCTCGCGACGCAGAGGATGGGTGACCCCAATGCTGCTCGGCACGGGACTTGAGTCACGGCGGATTGACAGAGAACCGCGGGACAAGCGACCGTTTCGTTTGGAGTCGGGGGCTGGCGTCAGCCATGGGCGGGATTGCCATTGCGCAGCATCAAGAGCTGGTTCGTCGGCGGGCGGCAGACGTCCGGTCACTGCCCGTACCTCCAGGTGGTGCAGAATCAACCCGCTGGCGGCGTCGCGTCAGGACCGACGGTGCGCGCATGGCGGGACAGGAACGCTCAGGGGTAACTGGCTATCCCCCGACGAGACGCCCCCGGGTGCGAACCTCCCACGCAAGTTGTAAGCATCGCGTACGTATGACGTTAGCAGTTCGCCCGGCTTCATGAATGTGAGATCTTTGCCTCCCCTCTGTTTTCTCTTGCAATTGAGTCCGGCTGGTGCTAATGTACCTGATCTGAGAAAACCCGGACGGGCACAGGCGGGGAAAGGCGTCGCACACCGAGTTCCCCGGAGGAGAGGTGATCACATCTCACTGATGCCCTTGCGGAGGCGAATGAAGTGTCGGGACCGGCACCGGGCCAATCCACCAGCAGGTCAGAATGTGTTGGGCGATGCGTCAACGCAAGAGGCGCGTTGCTTGCACTGGGCTTGGTCGGTAGCGGAGGGTGCATGTCTGCCGCCATGGCTTGGCCTGCCCTGGCGTGGCTGTCCTGGGTCAGCTTGCTTCCGCTCTTTCTTGCCATCCGATTCTTGCCGCCGCTTCAGGCGTTGCTGGCAGGTGGGCTGTGGGGCCTGTCCCTTTTCGTATTCGCGGTTGCCGGATTCCCAACTGGGGTTTCGCCGTCGGTTGCGTCGCTGCTGCTCTTGACTGCGGTACCGGGGCTCTACGCGTTGGCGGCTGGGCTGGTCACTCGCTGGATCGGGTATAGCGCGGTGGTGGTGGCCTTCGGCTGGATCGGCGTGGAGTTCGCCCTGCAACCGCTTGGCCTGCGCCACGGCCTGCTGGCCGGCACGCAAGCCGGAGGGCCGGTCTTCGCCGTGGTGGGCAAGCTGCTCGGCTATTTCCTGGCGGCCTTTGTCATCGCCCTTGTCAACGCCTCGTTAGTCTCCGCCATAGATCACGTGCGCATCAGCGCTTCCAGACAGGGACTGCGAATCCAATCGGATCAAAGTCAACGGTGTCTCGCACCGCAGACCTCGAGGAGCTTTGGGCGTTTTGCCCTTCGCCCCTCGCAACCCCGCGCTCCCCCCCGATGCTGGTTGTCCCCATGAACCGGGACGGGGCGGACGGTGCGCTACGCGCCCTGCCACACGTTTACAAGTAGTCAGGAATACCGCAGGAGCGGCTATACCGGCCTCACCTGCCGCAACTCGGATGTCCCAAATGGGAGTCAGAGTCTCACGAAAGAACGGTCCGCACGGCGGACCCTACAAGACTGGAAAGCTCCGGAATCGTTGCGGTTTCTGGAGAATGAAATGTGGTGGGCAGAGCCCACCCTGAGCCAATTTTTTCACAGGAGGCAATTGATGTTTGAATCAGACACGTATAAGAGAGCAAGAATAGCAACAGTTGTTGGCTGCACGGTCATTGCCGCGGTGTCCCTGTTGGGTGACGCCCCACGGGCCGAAGCGGATCTGATCAATCCCGCAGCTGCAGACAATGCACTCGTTTTCGTAGGGCGCGTTGACGACACAGCTCTAGGGGCGGCGGTGGTTGGCGGGGTCTCGCCAGCGGGGAATTGGTTTGTGGTCGCCGCGCAGTTGACCATTGATGGGGTGGGCGCCAACAACGACATCGCCGTGTGGGGGCAACACCTCGTGGCACCACACGCCGGGGAACCGGCGCCTAATCCAAATATTGTGATCGGGGCATTCCTTAACGTGGTGCCCGGGGCAGCGGGAGCACTACTATTCCGAAACAGCGTCGAGCATCCCGGCGTACCTCAATTTAACAACCTCAGGATAACGTACGCGCAACTGGTCGCAGGGGTATCGTCGCGGTTGACCATCGACATCGAGCACTCGGAAGACCAGGGGACGCAGGATGAGTTGCCGTCAGGTGTTCCATCGCAACCCCCGACCCCCGACGAGGGCTGGAAAGGAGGAAAACAAATTCCCACCGTTTCCGAATGGGGCATGATGGTGATGGGGCTGTTGCTGTTTACGGTGGCGACTATCGTGATTCGGCGTGGCCGGCGGGCGGCCTGACCCGCGCTTCCCCTTTAATTTGGGGAAAGGTTTGCGGCAGCATCGCATGCAGGTGTGAGCCGGTCAAGCAAGAAACGGAAGCAGTCGATAAGCGCGCTCCCGCCCCGATGCCGGTTGTCCCCATGAACCGGCACGGGGCGGGCTGATGCGCTACGCGGCTTGCCACGCGGTTCACAAGTACTCAGGAATATCGCAGGGGCAGCCATAGCGGCGCCACCTGCTGCGACTCGGATGCCCCAAATGGGAGTCGGAGTTTCACGAAAGAACGGTCCGCACGGCGGACCCTACAAGGCTATTTCCCCAGGATATGTGTCAAAGGTGCAGCGAACAGGAACTGTTCGACAAAGGAGGTACGTTAATGATGTTTCGATCAAGTCAACCCGATAGAGGGAAGAATTACTGGACGTCCACAATCTGTTTGGGAGCGTTGCTCGCCGTGGCGTATCCAGCCGCACAGAGCCAGGGCCAGCCGCTCCTTTGTAACAAAGGATTGGACAACGCCGGGTGTTACTCCGCTTGTGACGCGGATTCCTGTGACGCCGAATGCAGCGAATCGATAGCCAGTAAGGCCATGGAGCCGGCCCAGAACTTTACCCTTCAGCTCGCGATCGTTCAGGGGCCCAAGATTTGTAACGTCGACGCCGACTGCCCCGATGGCGGCACGTGCTTAGACGACGGACCTGGACCGTCGAAGATCTGCTCCGGAAAGACGGATAAAATAAACCGCTTTCAAGAGGGAGTCCGCGATACGCTCTTAAAGAAAGGGCTTGCGAAGGACAAGATCAAGGGCGTTAATGACATAAAGGAGGCGATCATCGCCATAAACGCGGACTTTACAGCCAAGGGGTCGCCCGCAGGCGGGATTGACGTCGCCATATTTGGGCACTCGGCTCCCGGTTACATAAAGGTCGGGGAAACTAAGATGTTCAAGAACACGGCGGCTCTCAACGAACCCATCGACCAGTTTCTGGCGCTATCCGGGAAAATCAAGACCCTCACCCTGTTCGGGTGCGAGGTGGCAGGCAACGCCGACGGGAGACAGCTCGTGCAAGACTTACACAATGGGCTAGGCAGGATCCCCGTGAAAGCCTGGACCGGGCGTGTCTATGCGTATCCTCAAAACGAACCGATAGTGCCTGCCGAGCGTCGGGGGAAGTTATTTCATCAGGGGGACAAACATGACAAAGCCATCCCCACGGTCTCCGAATGGGGCATGATGGTGATGGGGCTGTTGCTGTTCACGGTGGCGACTATCGTGATTCGGCGGAGCCGGCGGGCGGCGGCGGCCTGAGCCGCGGGTTGCACTTAAGGAGCTGTCGATTTAGGCGCCCATGGGGCTCCACAATGTAGCGCCACCCCTTGTGGGTGGCGCACCCTCGCTCTGCGCCACCCACAAGGGGTGGCGCTACAGCATAAAGGGTGGCGCTACAGCATAAAGGGTGGCGCTACAGCATAAAGGGTGGCGCTACAGCATGAATCGACAGATCCTTAACTGAAGGATGGATTTGCGGTAACATCGCATGCGGTGTGAGCCGATCGAGCAAGAAACGGAAGCAGTCAACAAGGGCGCTCCCGCCCCGGGGCCGGTCTGTGCGGCCCCAGGGGACGGGGAGCCCTTCAGCGGGCAAGGGCGAAGCTGGGCGAGGCTTTCGGATCGCCGGGGCCTCGTGGTTCCTCGAAAAGCGCCCGGTGCTGCGCTTTGTGGTTCTCGTTTCGGTTATGATGGGGCTGTACTACGCCGTCGTGAGCACCGCGATCTTTCACGAGAGGCTTTTTCCGGCGTACCTGCGTGTCAATGCTGATGCCTCCGCGGGCATCTTGCGGTTGCTTGGACACCGGGCCACGGCTACCGGCGAATTGGTCGCTTCCCCCGAGTATTCGCTAACGATCGCAAAGGGGTGTGATGCGATTGATCCGTCGGTGCTGTTCGCGGCGGGGGTGCTGGCCATGCAGGTGCCGCTGGTGTCCAAGCTGCCGGCCCTGGTGATCGGGGTTTCGTCGCTGCTGATCATCAACCTGATACGCATCGTCAGTCTCTTCTACGTCGGAATCCACTTCCCCAAGGCTTTCAATATCATGCACGTCGATGTCTGGCAGCCGGTGTTTATCCTGCTGGCCATCACCTTCTGGGCGATCTGGGCGGTGTGGGCGACGCGAAAGTACGTACAAGAACCGGCGAATACTTGATGGTCGCGCTGAAGCCGGCGGCTGGGTTTTGCGTTCGGATGGTGGTGTTCTACGGGCTGCTGGCAGCCCCGTGGCCCGGGGTGCGGGACGCCTATGCCGCGGTCTACCGAGGCGCAGCGAATGCCGTTTTTGGCTCGTTCGGCTCCGAGGGCCTGGTGCATTTTCAGCCTCTGCCCCAGCGGCAGGAAGCGCTGGACAGTGAAATTACCATCCGGCACCGGCGGTCCACCGTCATGGCGACGACCCGGCACAGCGCCCGCGTGACGGGGTATCTGCCGACCATCGAGATCGTCGC
>JAZGDL010000560.1:0-8736 GCA_036477795.1 Phycisphaerae bacterium | reverse complement strand
GTCGGTTCTGGCGTGGGCGAAAGGGACGTGCACCATGGCGAGAGCGAAGAAGCCGGCGGCTGGCAAGTCAGGCAGGAAGCGACCAGTCGAGGCCTACGACCACAAGGGCAAGAAGCGAGCTCCATGCCAAACCACTTCGACCCGAACCGGGAGAGATGCTATGACCGCACCAATGGTCCAGAAGAGCCCATCTTCACATTTGAGCCGATTAGCGGTCCGTACGGGTTGCCACGGCCACCTTCCACGTCTCGTTTGGGGCCTCTGTATCGGAGTGATCGTCCTAATTGCCGGGCCAACTGTCCCGGCGCAATGGGACGAGTTGTCCAACGGAGACGTTCTAACGTTCTACGAGAATGAAGAAGACTTCCTGCAAGCGTTTCCAGATGCTCTGTTTGAAGGATTTGAAAACCCCAACACTACGCCCGGCCAGATCTTCATGTTCGACAGCCCCCTCGACTCCGCGACGGATATCCCGCCTTTCATCAGCCCGGGAGACATCATCCACTCCGTGCGGTTCTACAATACTTACTCCTCGCAACAACTCGGACTAGCGGGACAAGGCTTTGACAATATCCCAACCCAGAGACTTCTGGCCGGTCGCGGGACGTCCAACTCAGGCGGGATCATGGAAATCGTTTTCCCCGGACAAAAAGTCTTCGCCGTTGCCATGTACATCTCAACACCGCCGCATGAGGCGACTCAAAACGGCATTGTTTACATCGCCGTGCATGGTGAGAACGATGTTCTATTGGGGGTCGATACGCTCCCCTTTTCACCCGTGGCCGGATACTTCTGGGGAGCTTCGGCAATCGGCCCCATATCTCGTATCATCCTCCAACCATCATGGCCATACACCGTTTCTGTCGGTGTCGACGATGTTAGAATCTGGATTCCCGACTTGATTGAGAAGGGCGATTTCGATCACGATGGAGATGTCGATGTGGTTGACCAGGGCGCTTTTGACGCCTGCTCGCGTGGGCCGCAGACGCCCTTCTTCTTTGATCAGTGCCACGTGTTCGATTTCGACGAGGACCTTGATATCGACTTCGCAGACTGGGGGGAGTTCCAGATTGTGTTCACCGGCTGAGCCGAACTGCGCCAGCCCCCTCACCGACCACGTCTACGGCCCATGAGAACCCGACTACACATTCTGGTTTCAGCATGCGTCTTTGGTGTCCTGCTCGGATGCGAGCAATCCGACTCGCTCAACGATGCGGCTGCAACGAATGAGCCCCTGGCTTCAGAAAGGCACGGCGACTTCTACCGTCTCTCTGACTGGTACCCGGCCGCAGATGGCTCCCTCTACCTTCTCGACTTTGATGGGAACCTTTGGTGTGTCCGCGGCGTTGAGGCCGTCAAAGTCAAGAAAGTCGGCTCCTTCTCACGCTCCGCAGATGCCCTGAACGCCACGATAGAAGGCTGGAACACCTCGCTCTGCGAGAAGCGGGTGAGAGACGCGCGTGAGGCGGCCACTGAGTCCGCCTGGCAAGACGCGTATGAGTCTTTCCAAGACAGCCAGCCGTCAGAGTGGGATCGAGAAGATAGGTATCCCGGCTAACCATGAACCGGAAACAACTCATCGCCCTCTGGATCGGTGTCGCGGCAGTTCTGGGAACGGGACTCGTTCCGCCATGGATTCATACGTACCGTGACAAGTTCACCCACTCGGAGAGGGCGGCTGGATACGGTTTGATCTTCCAACCCCCCGACCCCTCGAAGACGCCAGCTTATTCTGATGGGAGTTATCCCAAGCGGTTCGGTGTAAAGTTGGACGCACCCCGGTTGCTGCTAGGATGGGCGGCCATGGCGGTCGTCACTTCCGCCCTGGTTTTTTCTTTGCGAAAGTAGCTCGCCATGCACCCCATCGACCACGTCTACGGCCCGTAACCCGCTGGGTCCAGCTCTGGTAATATTCGCAATGCTGGCAATTCTACGGGGTGTGCATGGGCTGCCTCGTCTGCGGCCATGGTCCAAGAGGACTGTGCATCAGAACCCGAGATAACGCAATTCCCGCAAGGCTCGCAGGGCGGCGTTTAGCCTCTTCCGATTCCCGATCGCTTCCGCCGACCGACAGCCGTGAACAAGGGCATTCATGCTTGACCGGGCTTTGCCGCCAGGGGTCCGCGGCCCGGTTGACTTCGCCCAGGGCTGATTTCGCAGTGCCGCTTCCCGCAACCGTTCAAGCCCTTCCGGGGTGTGTCCCCTCCAGAGCCTTCGGTTCCGTCGGTTGGCCTGGGTTTGCCTCTCGGTAGCCATGATTGGCGTCCTGTTCGCTTGCCACGTTTTCGCTGTTGGAATTCAGAGACTCAGCCTGAACGATGTTCTGCTGCTCGGCCTGGTTGAGCTGCTTGACGGCGGTAATGTTCACCTGACGGTGTGGGGCCCGGTACTCCCGTAGGGCCAGCATGCCGCGCCGGTAGCTGTTCATGGCCCGGTCGGCCAACTCGTTGATTGTCCAGAGCTGCTTCAGGTTTGCCGGTTTGCACGCCTGCATCGAGAGATGCGCCACTCGCTGCTGGCACCACAACAACTGTTGCACCAGCATGCGCTCAAGCGGGTCGCGGGGCGAGACCCCGTCTACAGTCTCAGCCAAGAGCTCCTTGCACCCGACGATCATCGTGTCGTTTTCGATCGGGAGCATGCGGTTCAAGATGAAACTGGGAAGCGAGTCCCTGAGCATATTAACTTCCTCTTGGACCGGGAGCGTAGCGTCTTCCACGCATCCCAGTTCGCCGCCGTCAGTAGCCTCTCCCCGCTTGGTTGGCAGGTTGTTTCGCACCCCGGGTACTCCTCGTTGCTGCGGTCTGAGCTTGCACTCAGCGGCCTTGGCGTCCGACTGCTTGGTGATCGCCGACTTAGCTCGCTTCGTCATCGCCGTATCGCCTGTGACCCCTGTCTGCGTCGCACGCTCGGATGATCGCCATGATCCCGGCCTTGACGGCTTTCGGCAGCGTCGGCCAGGTGCTGACAACCGACGCCAAATCGGGGTCGATTTCGCCGATTTCTGCGTCAACTGCACCGGATTCTGCACCGCCTTGATCTTGCGATTGACGTAAGGTATTGTGGTTTCTGGTGGTTACGCTAGGCTGTTCGAGTCCTGGTGGGCCCAGTCCGGCGGTGGCGTCCGACGTAGCGGCTATGGCCGTCGAATCAATGTCGTCATCGTGCCGGCGTCACAGTACGGTCAGTTCATATTCCGGGGCCGTAGCTCAATTGGGAGAGCGCCTGGTTTGCAACCAGGAGGTCGGCGGTTCGAGCCCGCTCGGCTCCATTCTCATACGGCAACGGCCTACACTGGTTCTGTTTAGTTTCCGCGCGATCCGAGCCGCGCCCGTGAGGAAGCGGGCCACCCGAAACCGCTCCGGATGGCCCGCGTTGCTGGTATATCACGTGTTTCAAGCGATCGAGGCAGTCGTCGCTTGACTCCCCGGTCGCGCCGTTACGGCTGCGCAGGCAGTACCTCGCCGGCCCACACCTTGGTCGCGAGACCGGTGCCAAACACCAACTGACGCAATCCGGTCAGGTCCAGCGGGTTAGTCGACCCATTGCGATTGATGTCCGTGTAATCGTCCTCGATACCGATGTCCGGCTCGATGATGTCGTTGACGTACTGGCGGAACTTGGTCACATCGAGGGGGTTGCATCTCCCGTCCTGATTCACGTCGCAGGGCAGGAACCCGATGTCGATCTCCCCGGCGAACCCGTCTTCATTGCACGCGCTTCTGCCGTTGAAGCTGATGGTGGTCCAATGCTGCAAGGTGAGGTGGTCGCTCAACGCCAGGGTGACGGTCTTGCCCCCGTCGGCTGAGGTGGCGTTCACGATCGCCGGAGGCGTACCAGCCGTATCGGAGATCGAAAAGGCGGCCGCACTGATCGGCGTGCCGTCCGCGTTCTGCATAGCGGTGGTGAACTCGATGGTGATGGTGTCCAGGCCCTGGTTGACATCGGTTCCGTCGTTGCTCTCACGCCGAGCATCGATGAAGCCGTCCCAGGCCCGGTCGGAGAATGAAACGCCCATTTCGGGCTCCATGAAATCCGGCGGGATGCAGGGTTCCTGGCACTCATCGGGGATGCCGTCGGGGTTGGGGTTGCCATCGCTGTCGATATTGTCATCTGAAATACCCTGCTCAATATCGCACTTGTCGCGTTGCCCGTTGACGTTGCAGTCGCAAGCGTTGGTGGGGTTGGGGTCCTCCATACTGGGGTGGACATCAGTGCAGACAGGAGACTGCCAAACTTCTTCTGGCTGCAGATCGTTGGTCCACGGCGGGTCCGGCTGGCCTACGGCTGGTTGTGTGAGCGTGACGAAGGGGATGCCTTCCAAACCGGTATCCAACACTGCAACCGAGCCCAGCGGGATACCCGGACCACTGACTTTGGTGAACGTGAATCTCGGCTGCACGTGCAGCTCGGAGGTGTAGGTCCCGCCGTTGCAATGCTCCTTGACCGCCGTGAACGAGCCCGGCGGCGGTGTGACGGCGGAGAGGTCCACATTGACGTCCCACGTGGTATCCTGGCCGCTCACTACCACGGTCATCGGGACTACGCTCTTGAGGCTCAGTGCGACAATCTCGGTCTCAACGGTGACCTCAGCGGCCCCCGGCAGATCGCATCGGTCGAACGGATCGCTCGACCGCTGGATAAGCGTGTCCGCCTGGCCGAAGTCCAAGTCGGCGGGGTACCCCGGAAGCGTTACAAGCCCAAGCGTGTCGTTCTCAAGACATACCTGTCCGTCGAAGGGGTCGGAACCCGGTTCAAAGAAGTCGGCAGGGATGGTGGGCGAGTCCGGGTCAATACCAAATTGGTGGCACATCTGCCCCCCTTCCGAGGTTACCCAGGGGTCGATCGGGACGATCGGGCCGTCATGCTCGATGCACGCATTCCCCCGCAGGGGGCCTCCACTCCCGCCATGGCACGCCAGGGGCGGTGAGGTGAAGTGGGTAACCACCACGCCATCGTGCTGCGCCTGCGGGCCCTCCGGGCACGGATTGTCGAAACCCAGAAAAGTGCTGTTGGGCTTCAGCGCGCACTCCTCTTGTGTCATGACCCGGCACACGGAAGCCCCTCGCGACGTAAAGCAGCACCCACCGGGCGTCGGAGGCTGGGTGGTCAACAGCTCAAAGGCCATGTTGGGGAAGGAGCACTTGGGCTGGACGTTCACCCACGGCCCATAGAGCCACTCACCCAACGGGCCCATCTTGACAAAGCTCTGAAGGGCCGGCTTCCTGCCCTCCTCGTTGATGGTCGTGTGCCAGCCCCAGAAGTCGGCAAAGGCGCCCTTACGGGTCTTTTTCTCGATGCATTCGCCGGTGTCCTTGTCCTGGGTGTACTTGACCCCGATCACGGCCTGAATGTCGATGTGGTACTGCAGGTGCTTCTCTTCGTAGAAGGCGTCCTTCATGGCGGGTATCCGGTCGGTCCGGCTGTCGAAGTTGGCGTGCACCAGGCAGCAGCTATCCAAGTCGACGAAGTACTCGTAGACCTGGTGGTCCTGGCAGTCCGGCAGTTTGGTCGGCTGGATGTCCACGACTTTCACGTCGCAGTAGTAGAGGGCCAGCGGCTCGTTCTGTGAATCATCCTTCTGCAAGGGCTCGTGGAAGCTGATGAACCACCCGTCGATCGAGTTCTCGCACTGGAACGAGCCCCACCACGTGCCCCAGCGACCGGCGTCCTTTTCACAGAACGAGGGCGGGGGACCGGCGGGTGGGAACTGCTCCTCGGCATATTCCTGAAGTGTCCAGAAGGTGTGGAGATCCCTCGGATCGACCACCGTAATGCTGTAGTCGCCCCACCGATTCCTCTGGCTGGGACTTTGGAACGTCTTCAAATATGAATCGACACCAGCCTTGAGCAAGCTCACCGCCTGGGTCACACCCGGAAGATCGACGGCCGGGTCGTGAGCCGTGTAGTAGGCGCTGGCGAACGTGTTTTCATCCGAACCGGAGAAGCCCAGGGCCACGCACAGGTCCTTGTTGACCGCGATGGACGGGTAGTAGTAGTACAGATCGGGGTCGGACACCCGCCCCTGCTGGTTCGGTACGCCACCGGGGAACGCGCCCTTCTGCGCTGGATCGATTTCGTACCACGCCACCTCCGGCTTACTTGGGAGCGCCCCAAGCGGTACCACCCCGGCACCGACGCTGTGCGTTGTCCAGATGGTGTCCTTCCACAAGACGGCGTTGAGCAGGCGGGTGTCATTGGTGTTGATCAGCGCCGAGCAGAACGGCTGCGGTGCGTCGAGCTGGCTGAAGTTGTACCCATTGACCTCAATCCAATCGTTGCCCCGCTGGCAGTTGAGGGCCGCCGCCGCCCCCACGCCGGTAATCGATTTGATCCGAAGGAATCGGCGCATCGTGGTCGCCGAGTCAAGCCATCCCTGGTCGACAAGGTAATTCACGGCGCTGGCGCGATTCTGACCGAACGTATGGCACGGCCGGAACGTAAACCCGCCCGTTCCGCATGGATCGTGGAACAGCGCGTAATCCACGCCTTGGACCAGCGGGCCGCCGGCGATCATCGACGCCTTGCTGATGACCCACACGTCTGAGTGAACGAAAGCGCCGGCCATGGTGAACACGTTGTTGGTCACGATGACATTGTTGGGGTCGAGTCCCAGCCCGGGGAACTCGGCGAAGTCATTGGTGTGATCGACGCCCGCGGCGACATCGTTGATACTGGCCTGAATGGCGAACAGGTTCCACAGGCCGGTCGGCGTGTTGCTTTGCGAAATCCCCACCAGCACCCAGGCAGTGGGCCCGCCGTCCCACCCGCTCGCCGTCACCACAAAGCGGTCCGTGTACTGATCGTAAAGGGTCTTGGGGTCGAACACAAAGCTGGCCGGCTGCCCGGGGAGTGTCCCCAGGCTGCTCCAGAACGCCTGATGCGTTATCTGTGGTGCCACCACACCGCCGCCTCGGTCAAACACCTGGAAACCGCTGTTGAGCATTTCGGCGATGAAGGTCAGCCCCACTGCGCCATTGGTGTCGGGGGGAATGAAGGTTCCGTCGTCGATCGTCCCCGCGAAACTGTTGGTGAGCGGTGGTGCCAACGGTGCCGGCGGGCCCCCTTCGGAATCACCCGGGGTCAACCGGCCCTGTTGTCCTGCGGGCGCCCCGGCACCACCGGCCGCCTGAGGCGGGGGAGCCTTGGGGAACGGGGCCACCTGCGCACCCGGCGCGGGATGGGCAGCATCAAACGCCCCCATCTGCTCCCACGTGGCCTGGGCGAACCGGATCTGCGGTGGGCCGTCGGCGCCTGTGGGAGTCGCGGCCAAGGCGTCGGTCCCGAGCGCCGGGATCAACGCCACGTCGATCGAGGGCTTGGGCGGCTGCGGCGCGTGAACGCTGACCGCCCCGGCCGAATCGTCAGGCGCAACGGCGCCGGCAGTCGCCGGGCAGTTGTGCGCGCAACAGCCAGAGATGCCCGGATCCTCAACGAAGCATTTCGTATCGGGCTCCGTGCACTCGTCGTCGGACCGACACTGCCCAAAAACGCAACCAAACGCCTCACTAGCATCAGCACAGTTTGTTGTCCCATCGGGGCGGAACAAGCAAATGCAGTTAATATTAGGGTTGCCGTCGGGGCATGGGCTAAACGGCTGCTCACACTCCTTTGGCACCGGCCGCGGGCGCGGGGTGTGCCGCGCGTTTTTCACCTGTCCCCAGAAGTTGTTGTTCTCGTCGAAGAGCCGGATGATATCGGGGTTTTCGTAGACCTCGCCTTCGGCAGGCGGCTTTTCGGTGATCTGAGTCTCCTGGTGCTTGGGCACCTCGTTGTGGAGAATCAGTCCGGTATCCAAGACCTCGATCTCGAAGAACACATCGAAAGAGCTCAACGCGCTCCCGATACCAGCAAAGCCGGGATATCCCGTAAGCTCCACAACACCCGGTATGTCGTTCGTCTTTTCCTCGATCTGGCCTGTCGATCGCTGGAACGGTTTGCTGGTCACCGGGCGGACCCTCATGATGATCGGCCCAAGGAGGGTGCTGTTCCCGGTCAGTGCCATGCTGACGATTTCTGTCGAAACGTCCTCGAGGCCGTTGGGCTGCTTATCACCCAGACTCCCAAGAAAGACGTGGACCGTTGTCGGACCTATGAGTGTGATGGTTTCCGAGCCCAATGGGGTGTTGATGTCGACCGTCGCCTTTGACTCCGAGAAGAAGTCCACCTCAATATCACCGGCGTCCTTGCGTCTGTTGCTGCCCCACCAGCGGACGGACGTGATGGGCCGGCCGTCGGAAACGAAGTCGTCGGCAACAACCTGATTGGGAACCATGTCCCTCCAGTCAAGGTCGGAAGGATAGTCCTCACCGGGCCGGCAGCACCGTTCCGGAGGAAGACCGCTAGCTAGACAGATCACGGTGTCTATATCGCCCTGATCGACACTCTTGTTGCAATCAACGTCACAAGAGTTCACGCAATCGGCGCAGCTTCTCGCGTTTACACAGTTGGTCACGATCTCCACGTCGAAGTCGTCGATGACCCCGTCCTTGTTGACGTCGCCGTTACAGTCGCAGGGCCGCTGGCTGAACTTGGGGAGCTGCTCGCACTCGTCGGGGACGCCGTTGCCGTTGAGATCCTGGTTGGGGAAGCAGGGATCGCACCAGATTTTGACCTCGAAGCCATCGCTCCAGCCGTCGCCGTCGGAGTCGGGGTTGTTGGGATCGGTGCCGGTGCGGCAGGAATTGCGGTTGGGATCGTTGCAATCGTGGCTCTCGAACCAGTCGGCGATGCCGT
>JAZGDL010000056.1:0-2385 GCA_036477795.1 Phycisphaerae bacterium | reverse complement strand
TACCGTTCCGAGAATTAGGGAGCGTTTCATGTGCCCTCCTTGGGTGGAGTTCGAGGTCGATAGCCTCAGCGGTCTCGTCGTCGGGGGGCGCCCTACGAGGGCGTCTACAGCGGCGGCGGGGCCAGCGTGGGCCACCGTCCATGACGTGAGTATGAAGCGGGGTGCGTAAGCCCGCAATACCAACGAGGCAAAGGGCATTCTATAAGGAAGGACGAATGTTTATTCAGGACGTAGGCTGGTCCCCTCCCTGCCTAGCCGCCTGACGCCCCAAACCCTATTCTAGGAGCGTCGCCAGCAGGGCCAAAAGCAGTGTCTGACCTTCTTGACCGTCTCAAATCCGCCCTCGCCGACCGCTATCGGAAATCATCTGTGAGTCGCTTGGTTACGCGAGTCCGACCAAAGCCGCCATCATCCTTATTCGATCTGCCGGTCCAGAAACTGACCTCGCGCATTACAGTCGATCCCGTAGCTTAGAGACTGTCATGTCACACCAGGTCAACCATGCCGCCGCGCTTGTCGCCATCATGACGGCAGCGTGCGGTGGCGAGCCGACGTTGGTGATCACCAACGTCCGGGTGATCGATGGGACCGGATCCCCCGCCCGAGTGGCCGATGTCCGGATCCGCGGCGAGCGCATCGCCGAGGTCGGAGAGTTGACCGTGGGGGCGAGAGAGGCGTTTCACGACGGGAGGGGACTCACCCTGACACCAGGGTTCATCGACACGCACAGTCATCACGATCGTGGCCTCACCGATCGTCGCGACGCGTTGGCTGCGGTCAGTCAAGGCATTACTACCATCGTCGTGGGGCAGGACGGTGGCTCGCCGTTTCCCCTGACGGATTTCTTCCGCCAAGTCGAGGACTCCGGCGTTGCGGTCAACGTGGCTTCGTATGCAGGACACAACACCATTCGCCGGCGCGTCATGGGGGACGACTTCCGCCGCACCGCGACCGAGTCCGAAATCGATTCGATGGAGCAGCTGCTCCGACCGGAGTTGGAGGCGGGTGCGCTGGGGCTTTCCACTGGACTGGAATACGACCCGGGCATTTACTCGACGACGGAAGAGGTTGTGGAACTCGCCAAGGTCGCGGCCGAGTACGGCGCACGATACATCAGCCACATGCGGAGTGAGGACCGAGCGTTGTGGGATGCGGTGGAGGAGACGATTCGAATCGGACGGGAAGCCGATCTGCCAGTCCAGATCTCCCACATGAAACTCGCCATGCGCAGCCTGTGGGGGCAGGCCGACCGTCTCCTGTCGCGTCTCGACGCCGCTCGCGATTCCGGCATCGTCATCTCGGCCGACGTCTACCCGTATGAGTTCTGGCAGTCCACCATGACCGTGCTGTTCCCCGACCGAAATTTTCAGGATCGCGCTGCCGCAACGTTCGCCCTGGAGGAACTTGCGCCACCGGAAGGAATGCTGATCGCACGTTTCGCGCCGGACACGTCATACGTGGGGAGGACGATGGCGGAGATCGCCGCACTTCGCGGTACGGATCCGGCTACGACCTACATGGCGTTGATTGCCGAGTCGCAAACATGGCAGGATTCAACGGGGCGGCGTGGCGAGAGCATCATCGCGCGGAGCATGACCTGGGATGACATCTCGCGTCTCTACACGTGGCCCCACACGAATGTGTCGACCGACGGAGCCTTGATGGGCCGGCACCCTCGCGGGTATGGCTCGTTCACGCGCGTACTCGGACGTTTGGTGCGGGAACAGGGCGTGCTCACCTGGGAGGAGGCGGTGCATCGCATGACCGGGTTGGCTGCGGAGCACATGGGTATCGGCGATCGCGGGGTCATCGGTCAGGGGGCGTACGCCGATCTGGTGTTGTTGGATCCCGATCGCGTGATCGACCGCGCGACACCCGAGGACCCCAACGCGGTGTCGGAGGGCATCGTGCAGGTCTGGGTGAACGGAGTGGCGGTCTATGCGGAAGGAACGGCGACGAACGAATTACCGGGCCGAGTCATTCGACGCGCCGCTGGCGAATCTCGGGAGTGACCATGTGTGAAAGGCGTCGCTGGTTACCAGCGCTTTTTCTCTTCCTCTGTAATGCATCAGCCGCCGAGGCCCAGGACGCCCGGTTGCTCGCACGGGTGGACAGCGTCTTCGCGCAGTTCGATCACACTCGGTCGCCCGGCTGCGCATTAGGTGTGATTCACAACGGGGAGTTCGTCGTCAAGCGTGGATACGGAATGGCCAATCTGGAGCACGGTATCGCGTTGTCGCCAACCAGCGTGTTTCGGATCGGTTCGGTCTCGAAGCAATTCACGGCCGCCGCCATGGTCCTGCTACAACAAGAGGGCAAGCTTTCCCTCGACGACAGCGTTCGGAGGTACGTGCCGGAACTCCCCGAGTACGAACGGACAATCAC
>JAZGDL010000559.1:0-2879 GCA_036477795.1 Phycisphaerae bacterium | reverse complement strand
TTGTCTGCAAAGACCAATTGGCATGCTTCGAACGACGAATCATGGATCACGAGAGGATGTTCTTTGTAAGGCGATGAGGGCCGGGGCGCCAAGGTTGGAGTTCTCGAAGTGTGCCCGCACGTACCGCATCCCAGCGCCCCAGGGGGGTGGTGGGGTAACGGGTAGTGCCCTAGTTTGAGATCAAGTCCTTCCGAAGTATTCATCATCCCCGAGAACATGCCTCAGGTGCCGCTCAGCCAGATAGAGAACATCCTTTTGTGACTCGTCAGGCTGCCCATCCGTCTCTACCAGCTGGTCAATCAGGGTGATCGTTGCATCATCAAGATGCTTGCGGTGGCGATCCAAGTTAGCAATCAGTACCTCGATTACAACATTCATGCCCATTGCCGCGATCCCTTTGGAAGCCCCTATAGCGGACAGTGTCTGAGTTTGAGGTAGTGGGTCAGTTTGAAATACGAGGGTTCGATCGGACAACATATGCGGTTGCGCCGCAGACGGCATTGCCTGAGTCAGGCTGAGCCATGATCATGACTCGGCCATCCTCAAAGTCGTAGATCAGGGCGAAACCGTGATCGCCGGGTTGGATGGTGGGAGCCGCCCCGGCAGCCTGTTCCAGATCGTGAAGGTAGGTATCACGCAGTCGATACTTGGCGTCCCGCTTTGGAGGAAGCTGCTCCGCTCCAATCGACCGAAGGAATTGATCGATCTGCATGGCGGTATGCTACCCCAATCGGGGAGCGCTGCGCGGGCTGAGCGTCGGATCACCGAACCGATGGCATTCGCGGCTGACGACGCTGTGACGGCCGATCTGGACTCCGACGGCACCGTCGGCATCCTCGATCTGCTGACGCTGCTGGCGAACTGGGGGTGCGACGGGCTACACGCTCACCTTGATCTCGTCGGAGGGCATGTCCCGCGCCGAGGCATTCACGCGCGTCATGAACAAGCTCCGCTCTGACGGCCTCGATGTGAGGGAGACCGAAGACACACTAGTGATCAGCGCCGGGCAATACCGGCAGATCTGGGAAACCGCCGTGGTGGCCTAAGGAGGATGATCAATAATCCCTATCCGTTGCATGCCGCCTAACCATCGGCTTCAGGTGCCGGGCCGCCTGCTGCGCGTTGCTTTGCGGGAAGGAAAGTTCGCTCGACCGCAGCTGGACGTGCCTCGTGCGGGGGCGACATACCGCTGGCGCTTGCACCTCACAAGCAACGGTCAGGGCAGGATGGCGATGATTCGGCATGGCCCGCCGGTGCCGCCGTCGATCTTCATGGGCAGCGCGATGAGCGTGGCGCCGCGCGGCGGCAGCTTGTCGAGGTTGGCCACGTTCTCCAGACCCGGGATGTTTGCCCCATTGAGCACGCGATGGGACTCGAAGTCGATCGACGGGCCGTGGTCGAGACTCGCCGTGTCCAGACCGACCAGATCAACTCGGCGACTGACCAGCGCCCGGGCCGCCGCTTCGCCGATCCCCGGGAAGCTGAGGTCCCCGGCGACGCCGCGCACGTCGCTTCCCAGATACGCCTTCGCATCCGGATAGTACCGGCCGAACCCCGTACGGATCAGCACGATGGTGCCGGGATCAATTGGGCCGTAGCGGCGCTCGTGCCGCTGGATATCCTCCGGAGCCAGTTGATAGTTGCGGTCGCCCTCGCATTGGGCGCGAACGTCGATCACTCGCAGCGGACCGATCAACTGCGTGATCGGAATGTCGGCGGTTGCCCTGCGCCCGGCTGCGAAGTGAATCGGCGCGTCGAGATGCGTGCCGCCGTGCTCAGATGCGCAAAAGTCATTTGACGCGTACCATTGCCCCACCTCGTTGAGTCCGTAGGCGACCTGCGTCAGCTCGAACCTTCGCGCCGTCGGCCAATAGATCGTCTGCTCGTTGAAGGGATGGGTGAGATCGATCACCTTCGACTCGTCCAACGCCCAACGGGCCGCACAACCGCTCAGCAGCGCGATGAACACCAACGCATGTCGCATCGCGACCTCCTTTGCCCGACCTTGCGAGTTCGCACGAGCCACCAGCTTGGCGTAGTGTACACGACCCCCCGGCCACGACGACCCGCCGGCAACGAACATTGCATGTGCGGGACGCCGCTACCTGCTGGGGTGGGGCCTGTACGTCTCCGACGACGGCGGGGCAACGTTCCGCAGCGGCGCCGCCAAGGTCGCCCACGTCGATTTCCACGCCATGGTCATTGATTGCGTGGTGCTCGACCCTCGGCGGCAACCCTTGCGGCACCTGCGGCCCGCCATAAGCGAAGGGCTGCCTGCCCGACTTCGACATCGACGGCACCGTCGGCATCCTCGACCTGCTGACGCTGCTGGCGAACTGGGGGACGTGCACGTAGAAGGCGGTCGACCCCTGACGAAGCCATATGGTCAATGTCGGTTCAAGCACAGGAGACGGACAGGCGACATCTCATGCCACTTCTTGCCGCGGCAGCCTCAGTCCTGAGCACCGCCCCGGCCTACGCCGACCTCGGCGATCAACTTGCCAAGCTCCTGCCGAACGACGGCGAGGCGGGCGACTCCTTCGGCAACCCTGTCGCGCTCAGTCCCGATTTCATCGGGACCGCCATCGTCGGGGCTCGTGGCGACGCATGGGGTATCCTAATCGCGCGACTCTTTGCGGAGGCAAGATCTCATGGCCTTCACGTGTCCGTTCTGTCAGAACGACGGAGCCTTCGCCGGGAAGAGGCTGTCGGCGGGGGGCTGGGTTCTCTTCGTCGTCCTATTGATCTTTCTTCTCCCACTCTGCTGGCTTCCCTTCTTTCTCAACTCCTGCAAGGTCGAATTCAAGAAGTGCGCCTTCTGTGGAATGAAGTGGAAGTAGCGACACGAGATCGCCGCTGAGCAACTGGGGGTGACGTGT
>JAZGDL010000558.1:0-12351 GCA_036477795.1 Phycisphaerae bacterium | reverse complement strand
TGACCACATTGACGGACGCCGCCAAGTACGCCACGGAGGACCTCGCCGAATTGTATCACTGTCGCTGGCTGGCGGAGTTGGACATCCGGGAGAAAAAGGGGTCAGGCTACTTTTTCGTGAGTTGCGGTGAGAAACGACCGGAGAGGACCGAGAAAAAGTAGCCTGACCCCTTTTTCTCCTTGCCCCAGCACATGGTCGGCCACCGTCCCGGCCGCATAGAGCCGCGCGCGGTGAAGCGTCGTCCGAAACCGCACGACCTACTCACCAAACCGCGCGACCAAGCGCGCGCCGAACTACTCGCGGAGAAATCGCCGTAACCCCTTGTCAAATAGGCGGCAGTGCCATTCTAGCCTGACCCCTTTATTGTCCTTCGGGGGATTTGATAAACGGCGCGGGATTCGGTATAGTATTGAGTATGCCACGGTAGACTCGCGGTAGGCGAGCATACGGCATAGCAGCGAGGATATGAGAGCGCGGGTCTCCCATGTCCTTCGTACATGGGGGAGGCGATGATATTATGGGGGGTAAACCGCCCGACGATCATCGGGCCCCCCGCCTCCAGAGGAGGTGGGCCACCCGCCCGCGCAGGAACCATAATATTGTCACGAGTCCGCGCGGCACGGACGTTGTGCGCGTTTAGCGGGAAGCGAAGGGGATCGAGTGTGATGCCTGACGATCGCGGCAGATCCAACAAATGGCAGCGCTATGAGGCCAAGTACCTCATCAGCGAAGTACAGGCTGCCGAAATCAGGCGGTACTGCCGCGATTACCTGCCGGCTGACCCACATGCCTCGCGGGAGTCGGGTTGTCGATATCCTGTTCTCTCGATCTACCTCGATTCCGCCTCGCGAGAACTTCTCCGTCAGACGATCGATAAGCAGGCTAACCGTTTTAAGCTCCGTGCCAGGACGTATCGCCGCTATGACGAGCCGCCGGACGGCGCCACCGCGTTCTTCGAGGTCAAGCGACGGGTCGACGGGATCATGGAAAAGACTCGCGTTCCGGTCGGGCCGGAGCAACGCGATGCGCTTCTGTGGAACGGCCGTGCATCCTTTGATCATTGGGGGGAGGCGAAGGACGGAGGAGGTCCAGAGGTAACCGAGTTCTTCGACTTGCGGGCGCGTGTGGGGGCCGATCCGGTCCTCGGTATCTTCTACATGCGAGAGGCGTACGAATCAGCGTCCGCCGAGCGCATCCGCATCACGCTCGACCGTGATCTCCGTTACGGCCTTTTGGCGCGGCCAGGGAGCGGAGAGCAAGACATGTGGTGGCCTGTAGAAACGGGCGGAGTCATCCTGGAGGTCAAATTCACGAATTCCTATCCGTTCTGGGTGGCGAACATGCTGCGGCGGGTCGAGATCATGCGTCGCGGCGTGTGCAAGTACGCAATCTGTTCCCGGGCTGCTGGGGTCTGTGTGGAGAACGGAGCTAGTCAAAGGCGGCGCGTCCCATGAACTGGCTGAACGAACTGTTCCAACCCACACCGGTGCGCCCCGACCAGATGGTGGAGCGGCTGGTGTTGACGCTGCTGGTGGCCTTTATCATCGGGCAGTTCAACGCCTGGTGCTACAAATGGACGCACCGCGGCGTCTCCTATTCACGCACGTTCACGCAAGCGCTGGTCCTGATTGCGATCGTTGCGGCGATGAGCATGTCGCTGGTGGCATCGAATGCGCTGATTGCCGTCGGGCTCCTGGGCGGGCTCGCGATAATACGCTTCCGGACGGTGGTGCGAGACTCGCGCGACACGGCGTACGTTTTCCTGTGCCTGATTTGCGGAATGGCGGCCGGCTTCGGCTTGTACGCCACCGCGGTGATTGGAGCCGTTGCCGCCAACCTAGCGGCCATCTACATGCATGTGACCGCGTTCGGCGCATGGTACGGGGGCGAGGGCCTGCTACGTTTCCGGATCCCGGCGTCGGCGTTAAGTAGCGGCGCGTTTGAAGAGCAGCTCTCGCGATTCTGTCGGCGGCACTCGGTTATATCGGTGGATGAGACGCCCGCGGCCCAGCCGGGCGCCGAACCGATGTGTCAGTGTGCCTACAAGGTTCGCCTGCGCGACCCCCAGCGGGGGCCGGAACTGGTGGCGGTGCTGAAGGATGTGTTGCAAGTTGATGCGATTCATCTGCTCGTCGAACAGGAGCACGAGGAAGTTGCGTGAGGAAGGCACGGAGGCACGAAGAATGGGACGGAGGGACGAAGGGGAGTCTTCACTCTTCACTCTTCACTCTTCACTAATACAGTGGGACGGCAAGACCTGAGATGACCGTGACAGTGCAACAACAGCGGACTAGCCGGAACCGATGGCGCAGGTTGCGCCGGGGCCTGCTCGCCGGCACACCGGTGATGGTGTGGTGTGTCGCGATCGTAGCTGCCCTGTACCTGCATCAACGTAGCTCGGTTAGCGGCACGGTTTTGGGTTTCGCCGACGATCAGCCGGTTACTCTCGCTCACCTGGAACCGGGCGTCGTCCGCGAAGTCCACGTGCGATTGTACGACACCGTCGCACGGGGGCATGTTCTGGTGACCATGGACGCTTCGGCGGAGCGGATTCAGCTTAGAGTCGTCGAGGCGGACGTCGAGCGGCTTGCGGCTGAGGTGCTCGCCGAGAAGGCAAGACTTGAGGCAAGCAACTCCTGGTCCACGGCAGACGTGGAGGATTTGGCCCGACGCTTTGCTGTGGATCGCGAGGCGGCGCATGTCGACTACTTATCTCAACTGGTCATCAACGCCCGAGATCGAATTCTCCTTCGCGGCACGACGGTGGAGTATGGGATCGAGCGCGACCTGTATGAACATGGTGACGCCAACTTCCGCGAGTTCAACGATATACAGACCGAGGTCGACGCCCTGAAGGAGGTCCTCGCGAACAACGCGACAGTTCTGGCACGAACGAAGGAGGCGTTCGAGGAGGCCGATCGGCGCTGGAGCCGGTTCATCGACGACAAGAACGCGGGAGGTGCCTATGAGCCCGTACTCACCCCGCTTCGCCTGGCCATCGAGGTGAGAAAGCGGGGCCTGGAGGAAATCGTGCGGCGGATCGACGCCCATGTGTTGCGCGCCCCGGTCGCAGGTCAGGTGACCGATCTTATGGCCCACGCCGGCGACCGCGTTGAGGCGGGCTCGCCGCTGGTTCTGATTTCGCCCACCTCAACGAGTCGTGTGCTGGCCTATCTACCCGAGCAGATGATTCTGTCGCCGCGTGTCGGCAGGCCGGTGACGGTTCGTTGCCTGGCGTCTGCCGGCGGTCGGCGCGAGTTTCCCGGAGCCATTGTGGGGTTGTCGGCCACGGTGAGTGAGGCACCTGTACGCTTTAGAACGATCCCGTCTTTAGCCGTTTGGGGACGCGGGATGCTGGTCGAGCTCGCGGACGAGGTCCGCCTGATTCCAGGCGAGGTGGTGCGCATCGCCTTGCCGGGTAGCTGATGCCGCCGGGGTTGCACGGAAAACACGAGACTATGGGAATGTTCTTTAGAGCACTAATCATCATCACAACGGCGTTGGCCGGTGCCGAGACATTGTGGGCGGGTGACCTGATCCTCAATGAATACAACGCCGTTCGGGCCAGCCGGTGGCTCGATTGCGACGGGATGGATTGTTGCTGCGACCAAGGTGCCTGCGACGGTGGAGCCGACGACGGTCTGCCGTGCGTGTGCAATCCTCCGTGCAAGGCGGATGTTTTCTTCGGCCGCGTCCAAGGTAACGGCGGCAACTGGATCGAATTGGTCGTCACGCGAAATCACCTCGATATACGCGGGTGGAAGCTGGAGTGGACGGAAGATCCGTCGGATGAAGGGATCCTCACGCTCACGGATGATCCGCTCTGGAGCGATCTTGGCGCCGGCACGATTGTCACCTTCACCGAGTTGGATACGGCCGGCGGCGGTTTGGACACGGACACAAGTTATGACCCCGACGTCGGCGACTGGTGGATCAACATCAATACGTTGTCCTCCGACGGTACGCCCCAGACCCAATACGCCGCTACCGTCACGAACGTCTTGGGAGATGGTCCAGGTGCCTTCTCAGTTGGTAACGACAACTGGCAGGTGACCATCCTCGATGCTGAGTCGAACATAGTCTTCGGGCCGGCCGGCGAAGGGATCCCGCTCATCCGTGCCGCGGTGAACAGTCGTGAAGTCTTCAAGCTTGAGGAGGATCCAAGTCCGACAATCGACCCCGCGTCGTCGAACTATCGCGACGGCACGTCCAGCAGCTTCGGCCACCCGAACATCTGGCGCGGCGGCGACATGCAACAGGATTTCACGTGTCTACGATGTGACGACGGCGCCTATTGCAACGGCGTGGAAGTCTGTGACGGCAACGGTATATGTCAACTCGGGATCGCGCCGTGTGTGGGCCCGGCACACTGCGATGAAGACGGGGATCGATGTCTGGAATGCGTCGACGTTTCCGAGTGCGGTGACGGCAACCCTTGCACGTCGGATGCTTGCAACGAGGGCGCCTGCCGCTTCGAACCAATCCCCGGGTGTGGTGCGCCGCCCCCGCTTCCACCGGATTCAGACGACGACGGTGTGATCGACTCGCAAGATGCGTGTCCCGAGACACCGGGCGATGAAGTGGTGAACCAGGCTGGGTGTGCCTGCAGCCAGCTCGACGACGACGAGGATGGCCTCAGCAACTGCGTGGATGAGTGCCCTGACACCAAGCCGGGCGAAACGGTCGGCTCCCACGGCTGCTCATGTCTGCAACTGGATCCGGACGGCGACGACGATCAAGACGGGATATTTAACTGCTTCGATGCGTGTGAAAACACCGGATTGGGCGACGCGGTCGACAGCGAAGGATGCTCATGCCTGCAACTCGATCCTGACAGTGATGATGATGGCGACGGTGTGCCGAATTGCCTCGACGAATGCCCCAACACCCCGGCCAGCAGCGAGGCGGATGGCGCCGGCTGCACCATCAACCTTCCCGGCGAAGTGCCGGCAGCGGTGGAGCTGCCTGACAACGACAGCGACAGTGGTACCAACGACAGTGGTAACACCGACAGCAACGCATCGTCAGACGAGACTGAAGCAACGAGCCCTCCGGTTTCACGGAGCCAGACCGGTCTTTGCGGGTTATTCGGCCTGGGTGGTTTGGCGTTCTTATTTGCGGGTCTGCAGGCGTTGCGTTTTCTGGGCTGCGGTCATCCCCGGCGCAGGATTCGGTATGATATTACTTATGTCGCGGTAGACTCGCGGCAGGCGGCCTGATAGTAAGGGGAAAGGATAGCGCGAGCGACACAAAAGCAAATGGACGCTGCTCGAAATACGAAATACGAAGTGACAAATACGAAACAGATTCGAATGACGGAAGGAAGAAGCCCAGAGTGGTCCCAGGTTGAAGCGGATGGGTCTCGGACATTTGAGTTTTGGCCCTTCCGATTCGTTTCGGATTTCGGGCTTCGTGTTTCGAGATTCGAACTTGTGTGCCGCCGCGTGATAGGCAGAGCCCGGACGACGAAGCGGGCATGCCCGCCGGCACTGCGGTTCCCAGGGGGTCGGCTGATCGCGCTTTGGGGAATTCATGCGGCTGTGGGGGCGGTTGCGGTGGTCGCTGAGCCGGCAGCAGAGGCCGTGCCGGGCCCTCGCTGTCAAGTCAGCCTGCCCGACGCGGACGCACTGGCAAAGCTGCCGCGGGCCCGGTGGCCCCAACCCGGTGAAGCCCGGGGCGGTGGAGGATTCAGGATCATCCTGAACCCGGGGCCGGCTTTGCAGGCGCATGCTCAAGCGCTTCCAGCGTGGGAGCGCGCCGTCGAGGTGCTGGAGTCGCTGATCACTGATCCGGTGACTGTGCGGATCGATGCGTTCTTGCCGTCGATGGGCTCGGGCATTCTCGGTATGACGGTCCCCGAGCTTTTTCAAGTGGCCTTTCCTGATGTGCGGGCGACGATGATTGCAGACGCGGGCACGGACGAGTCGGCGCTTTTGAATGGGTTGCCCACGTTCGCGCAGTACGAGGCGTTGGTTCCGGCAGGATATGCCAAAGCCCTCGAAATGACGGTCACGTCGGCCAACTGCCGGGCCTTGGGGTTGGTGTGCGACGTCGACACGGACGCGGTGATCTCTCTCAACGGGGATTTCCTCTACGACTTTGACCCTTCCGACGGCACGGAGGCAGGCCACTTTGACTTCGTTTCGCTGGCCCTGCATGAGATGATGCACGCGTTGGGGTTCGTGAGCATCGTGGATCCTGTGGATGCGAGCCTGGTGTTTAACGAGCCGCCGTTTCCTATTCCGGCGACACCGTTGGATATGTTCCGTCTGGCCCCCGGGGACGGGGCTGATGACTTTACCGGAAACCAGCGATTGCTGGCCCCGGGCAGGCTGACGCCCGATCACGCGTTTTTTGACGGCGCCGTGGATCTTCGATTCTCCGAGGGGTCCTTCTTCGGTGACGGCCGGCAGGCCAGTCACTGGCAGGACGATACATTGGCGGGTGGTCTTCTGTTGGGCGTGATGGATCCGATTTTTGAGCGGGGCGTGGGGCCGGAGTTCAGTGCGGCTGATATCCGTGCGTTGGATCTGATCGGTTGGGATCTGCAGTCGACGGTGTCGCTCGACTGTAACGGGAACGGTCCACCCGATGATTGCAACGGCAACGGCATACCCGACGAATGTGATATTGCCGGCGGCACCTCGCCGGACGCCAATGGCAATGGCATTCCGGACGAATGTGAAAAGGGCGCCTGCTGTTTTTCCGGTGGCGACTGCGTCGACGATGCCCCCCCACCGATATGCGAGGAGTTCGGTGGAGTTTATCAGGGTGACGACGTCTTGTGCGCGACCGTGTTCTGCTCACTTTGTGGCGACGGCGCCGTCCAGGGGGCTGAGCATTGCGACGACGGCAACACGGCCAACGGAGACGGATGTGATCAGTTTTGCCGACTTGAAGGGGCATGCTGCTTTCCGAACGGCGTTTGCGTGGACAACGCCTGGAGAGAGCATTGTGAGAATGTCGGGGCGCTCTACGCGGGGGGCGGCACCTCCTGCCAAGTAGCTGCATGTCCCGAGTGCGGGAATGGGGCCGTCGAAATCGGAGAAGAGTGCGACGACGGGAACGCTTCGGGCGGCGACGGCTGCGACGAGCGCTGCCGATTGGAAGGTGCCTGCTGTTTCTCGAGTGGCGGCTGCGCCGACAACGCCTCCGAATCGTTATGCGTGAAGTTCGGTGGCGCCTATCAGGGTGGCGGCACCTTGTGCGCAACCGTGTTCTGCTCACTTTGCGGTGACGGCGCCGTCCAAGGAGCTGAGCGGTGCGACGACGGCAACACGGCCAACGGAGACGGCTGTGATCAGTTTTGTCGGCTCGAAGGGGCATGCTGCTTCCCGATCGGTATTTGCGTGGATAACGCTTGGAGAGAGCACTGTGAGAATGCCGGAGCCAGCTACAGGGGAGGCGGCACGTCGTGCGAGATGGATCCGTGTTTCTCTTGCGGAAATGGCGTTGTCGGAATCGGAGAAGAGTGCGACGACGGGAACACTTTCGGCAGCGACGGCTGCGATGAGCACTGCCAGTTGGAAGGTGCCTGTTGTTTCCCGAGCGGAGACTGCGTGGACAACGCCGGCGAAATGGTATGCGAGAAGTTTGGTGGCGCCTACCAGGGTGACGGCGTCTCGTGCTCGACGGTGTTCTGCTCACTGTGCGGTGACGGTGTTGTCGAAGGGACTGAGGAGTGCGACGACGGCAACCTGAGGAATAGAGACGGCTGCGATCAGTTCTGCCGACTTGAAGGGGCATGCTGCTTCCCGAACGGCATTTGCATGGACAACTCTTGGAGGGAACAGTGTGAAAGCGTCGGGGCTGTCTATCAGGGAGGTGGGACGACGTGTGCCGCGAGCTCTTGCAACAAGTGATACTCTCTTCCTCGCCACTCGGCGCCGCGATTGGCACCGCGACTGGCAAGGAGCGGTCAGGACGCGGAGATGCGCAGTACTTCCCCGAGGCCGCTCGTTGACGCTCGCGGTTTTGTTTGACCGGTCGACTTCCCTGTGATCCCGACGTCCGCCAAAACGGCAAGCCGCTGCCGGCGTAGTGGCGGTGTCGTTGTGGGGGTGCGAAAGGTCGATCGGTTGACCCGGCGGCGGATCACTCCTACATTGTGGCTTGGCGGGCGATGGTGGCACCGCTGCTGGGGGTTGACTCATGGTTGGTTCACCAGGGCGTTTTTCGAGATTGCGACACATCGGCACGGCGGTGTCGGTGGTGGGCATGGTCGGGGGGGCGGCGTTGGTGGTGCTGGGCCCCATAGGCCGGGAGTGGGATGCAGGGGTTTGGATGGTGGTGGCCGGCGGCTCGATCCTGGGGGCGGCTGCGACTGCGCTAGTGCTGACGCGGCTGGCATTGAAGATCGAGTCGAATACCTCACGTTTGTATAACCAGACCCATGAACTGTGCGAGTCGCTGGCCGGTTTCGGCAAAGCCCTCAAGCAAATCGCGGATAACACGTCGATATCCGAAGCGGCGAAATCGATCGCCCACCGTTCCTTGGAGCGGGACGCGGTGCGCGGGGCCATCTACGAAGAGGTCCGCCGCGAGGACTTCGAGGGGGCGTTTCATCTGATTGACGATCTGGAGTCACGGCTGGGGTATCGGGAGGAGGCGGAACGATTGCGGGAGGAGATCCGCGAACTCTGCACCGAAGCGTTCAGAGACAAGCTGAAGCAGGCTCTGGAGCACATCAACGCCCTGTTTGACGCCCACGATTGGGAGAAGGCCCAGGCTGAGATCGAGCGCGTGGAAAAGGTCATGCCCAAGGAACAGCGGGTACGGAACTTGCGGCGGACATTGGAGCAGAAGCGTGCCGTATACAAGAACGAATTGCTACGGTCATGGAATGAGGAGGCTGCCAGGAACAACGTCGAGCGGTGTCTGGAGATTCTCAAAGAGCTCGATGCTTACCTGACCCGGGAGGAAGCCCATTCGATGCAATCTTCCGCCCGCGAGATCTTCAAGGAAAGGCTGATGCAGCTCGGCATGCAGTTCCAGTTCGCCGTGAAGGAACATCGTTGGGGTGATGCCCTGGCAGCCGGCCTGGAAATCACCGAGGAGTTCCCCAATTCGCGGATGGCGGCGGAGGTGAAGGACAAGATGGGGGCGCTTCGTGCCCGCGCGGGCATTACTTCCGACATTGAGGTCACGGCTCGCGACGCCCAGGTGCCGCAGGCATCTGAGCCGAGCCAATGACGTTCGGGGCCATGTCCCCTATGTGGGACAGGCTTTCCAGCCTGTCGTTTGACCGGCTGGAAAGCCGGTCCCACAAATGGAAAGCCGGTCCCACACCGTTCCCAACCACGTCCGGTAATACACCTGTTGAAGGCATTATCTCCGATGCCCCGATCAGGCGGTTTGGGCAGTCGGCGGCGGTTTAGAGTCCGGTAGCCTGCGTGCCGATGATTCAGGCAACCGCCGGTCTAAATACCGGACCACTCAACCATGATGATGAAAAAAGGGACGAAGGGACGAAGGGACGAAGGGACGAAGGGGAATCATTACTCTTCACTCTTCACTCTTCACTCTTTACTCCCCCACCCTCAGAGAGGGTCGGGCACCAACTGGCTGGCTCGTCTTGGACGGACGCTGCTGGGACTTCAGTGCAAGGCCACGGTGCTGGTGGTGGCGTTGTTGGTGATGTTGGCGGGGTCGTTGTGCGGAGTGGCCGTGCGACATGTGTGGGCCATGACCAGCCGTTTGGATCGTGAGCATACGCGTCACCAGGCGGGCAGGATCGCGAGGCTGGCGGCGCCCATGTTGGCTGACGGTGACCGCTCGGGTGTGCAGCACCTGGTTGATGAGTTCATGGAGGGTGGGCGGCTGTTGTTCCTGTTCGTCACAGATAGGCAGGGTGAGGTGGTGGCGTCGGCTGATCGTGGCGGCACAGCCGATTGGGGGATTGCGGGCGCTCGCGATCGAGGAGGTGCGCCGGTGGGGGTCCCGGTGGCGCGGCGTCTCCGGGGGACTCAGGAGCATTATTTTGACGTACGATATCCGATTGCTCAAAAGGTCCTGCCCGCCGAGCAGACTGACGCCAAGCAGCGGCGGCTCCTGGGATACGTGCAACTGGGGTTGAGCCGCAATCACACTATTGCCGAGTTCGATGCCGCCGCCGACCTGGTGGCCGGGATCGCCATCGCCGTCGTGCTTATGACCATTCCGTTGGGTTTCCTTGTGGTGCGGACCATCGTCGTTCCGCTGGAAGAGATGTCACGGGTGGCCCGGAGGTTTTCATCGGGCGATGCCACGGCGCGCTGCACGGTGAAGCGGTCGGACGAGATCGGCATACTGGCGGCGGACCTGAACATGATGGCCGACGAGGTGGTCCGCAAGCATGACGAGATCAAGGCACTCAACGCAGGACTCGAGCGCCGGGTATCGGAGCGGACGGCGCAGCTTCGTGAGCTGGCCTCGCGCGATCCGCTGACCGGGCTTTACAACCGGCGCCATATCGGCGAGGTGTTGACCCGCAGGTTCTCCGAGGCCAAGCGGTACAAGAACGACCTGTCGATGATGATGATCGACATGGACGACTTCAAGTCGGTGAACGACAGGTTCGGCCATCAGGTGGGTGACGAGCTGTTGATGGTCGCTGCGACGACGATCAGCAAGCAGCTTCGATCGTCGGACGTGGCTGCCCGTTTCGGCGGGGATGAGTTCATCGTGGTGTTGCCGCAGTCGAGCAGCGATCACGCACAATCTCTGGGGGAGCGGGTGCAGACGGAATTTCAGCGGGCCGTTCAAGAGGAACTGCCGCAGATCGATACCAGCCTCAGCGTGGGGATCGCCAGCCTGGTGGATGCCTGCCCCTCGACGGACGAGGAGTTCGTTCGGGCGGCGGACCTGGCCCTGTACGAGGCCAAGGAGCTGGGGCGGAACCGCATCATCTTGAGCGGGAATATCGGCAATAAAGCAGGGTTCCCCAACGAATACCATCCCCGTGCGGCCGCTGCGCTTCACCGCGGCGCTTGCCGCTCCACCGATTTGACAATCGACGGTTCTTTGTAATCGCCGCCGGTGTCGCGGCGTGCTACACTTCGCCGGTACGTCGGTGTTTTCGGATGTAGCGCCACCCCTTGTGGGTGGCGCAGGGCGAGGGTGCGCCACCCACAAGGGGTGGCGCTACATTGGGGAGCCCCTCGGACGAAGTATGCGATGTGGGCTGCTTTGGGAAAATTCATCGGGGGCAAGGTGCTCACGGCGGTGCTAGTGGTCGCCGCCGGTGCGTCGCTTATCTGGGCTTGGAACAACCCCGAGGCGCTGCAAGCGGTGTGGGCCACTTCGAAGGGCGCGCTGGTGTGGTTGGGTTTTGTGCTGGTGTTTCCGTGGGCGATGTTCTTCGTGCCGGTGAAGGTGGTCAAGCTCGAGTCCAACGGGGCGGCGGCGGCCATGTTGTTGGGGTATCTGGCGGTGGACATCCTGGCGGCCTATTGGCTGGCTGACTGGAGCATTCAGGGAACGCTGACGTGGGCGGTGGTGTTGCTTGGCTTTCTAGCGGCCGGGGCTTATAATTTCATAGTGTGCGACTATGTGGCTGCGAGAACGGAAGAGACCGTTTGACGGCCGCGGTCGTTCTCTTGAGGTTCCGGCCATGTCCGCGCCACAAACAGGCGATCGCATCAACAACTACTTGCTGGAGGAGTTGATCGGGACCGGCGCCTTCGGGCAGGTCTGGCGCGCCCGGCATCACATGTTCGACGAGCGGGTGGCCATCAAGATCCCCACCGACGCGGACTACGTGCAGAATCTCCGGCGCGAGGGGGTGGTGATTCACGGGTTGCAGCATCGGAACATCGTCCGGGCGCTGGACCTTGATCCCTACAGCGACCCTCCGTACCTGATCATGGAGTACGTGCCGGGTGATTCGTTGCGTGGGTTTGTGGACGCTCATCCCCAGGGCATGCCGATCGAAACGGTCAAGGCGATTATGCGCGGCCTGTTGCGGGCCCTGGAAGCAGCCCACAAAGCGGACGTGATTCATCGCGACGTGAAGCCGGCCAATATTCTGCTCTGCAAGCGCGTGCCCCGGATCGAGGAGGTGACCGAGCAATGCGTGAAGATCGCCGATTTCGGCCTGGGTCGGGTGGGCGGTGTCACTGCGCATTCTATCATGCAGTCGGGGAGCATGCTGACCGAGCAGGGCTGCGACATCTCCGGCACGCTGGCCTACATGTCCCCTGAACAGAAGGAAGGGCAGGAGATCGACGGGCGCAGCGATCTATACTCCTGCGGGATCGTGTTGTTCGAGATGCTCACCGGCAAACGTCCGCACGGGGCGGAAGTTCCCAGCGGGCTTCGCCCGGAGGTTCCCAAGTCGCTCGATCAACTGTTCGGGCGGTGTTACACGCGGCG
>JAZGDL010000557.1:0-4697 GCA_036477795.1 Phycisphaerae bacterium | reverse complement strand
GTTTCACATTGAGTGCGGCATTAAGGATGGGGACACGGTTTCCAACGAGGGCTGGGTGCAGTTGATTCTAACGGACTACGCGGAGGACCCGGCTGGAACTGTTAAGGTCAATATCGGCAAGACCACGCCTAATTGTGCGGACGCCGACTTCCTGACCCCGGATGTATGGACCAGCATGGGTGCCAACGCCCTGTATGTCACCGGCTTGCCGGTGTGTGCCAGTTTCGCTAATCTTGCGAACGGGGGGCCCATCTCCAGACCGACGGTGACGGCGCGATGTGTGGACTGCGCCGGCCCCGACGCGGCTTCGGTACAGCCTGCCGATCCGACGTGGGTTTACTGCGACTCCAGCGGCGACGGGCAGACCACGTTCTTCTCCGACCTGTTCAAGCAGTTCACTAACACTGCCGCCGCCGGAGCTCCGGGGTTTACGGGGCCGGATCCCGGGATCGAGGTGGACACGCAGGGCAACTGGAAGGACGTGCCGGACCAGCAGGTGACGTTCTTCTCTGACATCTTCCAATGTTTCGGTGCCACCGCCGCGGGCGGGGGTGTTACATGGACGGGGCCGACGTGTCCTTAGTGGATTGATGTAAAAGTAACCTTCAGCTGGGGCGGGCATGGTGCCCGCCCCACCTGATCCGAATAAAATGTTTGCCTTGGTGGAAAGGTGACAAGTGCTGAAAACGGGTGTGTTGGTAATCGAGGCGGGAAAGTTGCGATCAGCGGTCCCGCGGAGAGGAAAGCCGAAAGGAAATGTTATGAGAAAATGCTGTAGTAGTGTAGTTGCTGTACTAGTGTTGGGATTGTTCAGTGTGCCGGCGTGGGGCCACGCTGCCCCGGACGTGGTGATCAGTGCCGTAAGCTCGACGGGTGTTTTTGATGACCTGGGGGCAAGCCCCATCGAGATAGGCGTCGGCGAATTCGTGGACCTGGAGGTCAATATTGATGGTTCGGTCAACCCGGCAACCAACGTGGTGGCGCTTGACAGCAGGTTCGTCATTAGCGGCGGTGCGGGGCTGAACTGCATCAGTACCTCCATCCTCAACCAGGCGCTGTTAGGCACCTGCAGCGTCTGCAGCTCAAACTGCGGTCCTCCGAACCCCGTTTTCGGGCTGGTGGACGTCAGTGGTGGCTCGCAGACGTGCAGTGGCCTCTGCCTGGCGGGGGAAATGCAACTGCAGTGCAAGGCCGAGGGGACCTTTACGGTGGGGTGGGACCCCCTTGATCCGGCCGCCACTGTTCTCGCTGCCGCCCCCCCCGCAGGAGTGATCATCGACATCGTCAACGACCCCGACCACTGGAAGTCGATCACCATCAAGTGCTTCATTCCGGCGGGTGAGTGCTGCGTCGGGACGGACTGTGTCGATTCACAGTGCGCCACGGCGTCTGGGACTAATGCGCAAACCTCCGAGCCCGACTGCCTTGCCTGCGGGGGCACATGGAGTTTTGACAAGGACTGCTTCACCCCCTGCCTGTGCGCCAGCGACGCCGACTGCGATGACGGCGATGCCTGCACGGACGATGTCTGTAATGTCGGAAACGGTATATGCTCGTTCCCGGCGACGGCGGCTGCCGCGGCTTGTGCGGCCCAGAGCGTTCCTCCCTGCGTCACCTTTGCATGCAACGCCGCCAGCGGTGCGTGCGACGACTTGTCGTCGGGCAACGACGGTAATGCCTGCGACGACAACAGCGTCTGTACGGATGGCGATGCGTGCCTCGCCGGCGCCTGCGTTTCCGGCAAACAAATCCAGGGGCAGCCCTGCGCCTCGGATGCCGACTGCGCGAGTGCGAATGAGGACCCTGATATCGGTGTCTGCGTGGGCGGTCTCTGCGAATGCGAAGAGGCTCCGTGTCTGTCTCTAGAGGCACGCGGCAGCGCCGGGGTAAACCAAACCGACCAGTTGTGCTACGACGAGGGCGACCAGCTCACCGTTGATCTGGAGGTTGGTGTGTCAGCGGAGGCCCTTTGCGGTGTGCAGATTTGCCTGGCGCATGACCCCTGTCTGACGCTCAAGGGCATCGAGGCTGATCCCGATGGTGAGACCGGTATGTCTCAGAAGCTGATCGAGATCATCGACGCCGCGGCCAGTCAGATTACCTACGCGGCTGCCCTGCCCATCGGCACGGCCTGCGGCGTTCCTCCCGGCACCGATCCGACCAACGGAACGCTGACCGGCGGTACCATCGCCCGGTTGACGTTCGCCAGCACCTGCAATTGCAAGTCGCCGGGTGTGTTCTTCCGTGAGTGCAACCCGCCTACCAAGCTGGGTGGTGCGAACGGCGACATCACGCCGCAATGCTGCGGGGGCTCCGGTATCGCGTGCCCGACGGGGGCTCTGTTCTTCGAGCCCGATCTGAGCATCAGTTGTTCAGGCGGGGCCACCGGTAATGCCGACTGCGGCCCGGGTAACACGGCGCAGATTTGCCTGGATCCGGTTGTGATCGAAGGCGACAAGTGCGGCGACGTCGATGGTCCGAACTGCACCTGCGATCGCTTCCAGGCTTGCGATAGCGACCTGGATTGTGGTTCGGGTTCGGCTGGCATGTGCGATCAGTTGACCGCCGCCAGCGATTGCGCGTCGGGCAACTGCGTCGACGACCCGCTGGCCAACGAGTTCGGCTGGGATGGTTTCTGCGCCACGGGCGTGTGCCTGGGCGGCTTCTGCACCGATGCTTCGCCGTGCGAGTTCACGGCTGCGGAACTGGCATTGGGCGGCTGCTTCCAGTTCGGGCCGGGCCGTACCGAGTTGAAGTGCGATGCCTCGAACGGCTGCAAGGATAGGGTCGCGTGCGGCACCAACATCGCCAACACCGGCAAGAAGACGCTGTGTATCGATCTCGAGCTTTCGCCCAAGATGGTCGGCGGCAACAAGCTGAACCCGATCGTTCGCTGCATCGAGCTGGACCTGAGCAACTGCGCAGAGTTCTTCTGCGATGGGGGCTCGGCGGCTGGTGAACTGTGCCAGCCGCTCAACAGCTTGTCGTGCGACGGTGAGCCGGACAGATGCAAGGCCGATACCATCCACTTCCAGGAACAGGTTGTCTTCGGAAAGCCGGGCAACGTGGCCGGTCACGGTAGCCTCTGCATCAAGGTTCCGCCGCAGAACTGGGACTGCCTGGTGGCGACGGCTGAAGGCAAGTCCCTGCCGGCGACGTGCAACCTCGAGTGCGCGGATAACAAGGGCCCCTGGTTCGCCTCGTACAAGGGCAGCAAGGCCCACGGCGATACGTGCCACTGGTTGGTGCAGGGTAACCTGAACGGCGATGAGCACATCGACGTGGCTGACTTCACCATCCTGGCGGCTCAGTATCCGTCGACGACCTCTGTGTCCAAGGAGTGCAAGCCCTCCGGGAAGCCCAACGCGGACTTCAATGGTGACGGGCTGGTAACTCTGTCCGACTACACGTTCATCATTGTGAACTTCTTCCAGGAGGAGAAGGATCCGTGTGCGATCAAGTGCGTGCCCGGTGCGGCCCTGGAGTTCTCGGCTCCGCGCAGTTCGATCACGGTGCGTGAGTTGGTGGAGATGGGGCTGGGCGAGTACGTGCGAGCGGCTGACGTGGATGGCAACGGTGTGGTTGACCTGGCTGACATGTCGCGGTTCCTGGAGAAGAACGCGGCAGACGATCCGGCGTTGGCGGCTGACCTGATGAACGCCGTGGACGCGATCAACCAGGACCTGTCGTCGGCCGGCCTGAGATAATTCTCAGGGCCTGCTGAAGATGTGATGATTTCTAACGGCAGCGTGTGGTGCTGGTCACCACACGCTGCCTCTCTTAGTCATCGGACCATCGAAGGGTCATCAATTATCTTGAACCTGGGGTGAATATAAGACTGAGCTGATTGTTCTGGTTTTTGCCTCCAATCGGATATACTCCTAGAATAACTGGCGGCGTTGCGGTTTGGATTGTGAGCGCGTAACCGCATGGCCCGGATGACTTACCGCAGAGCACGCAGAGAGCGCAGAGAGGTGATGGACAAGAGGTCAGGGAGGTCGACGCCGAACTAACGCGCGGGTTGTCCCATCTTCGCTGAAGATGGTGGCTGGATGATGCGACGAGGTCCGACGTTGGCGTGTGGATCATGGTGTGGCCCACCTCGAAACGAGGTGGACCACCGACCGAGTTGGAATTCGGTCGCGGCTTTTTTGCACATAGAAGATACGTCTGCGGTCTCCGCGGTATGAATAATCCAGGATAGGGGAAGTGGCTTAAGGGATCGAGCCAGGGGCTTTGTGAGGGGGCGGGTGTTGGACATTCGCTGGCCGGGGTTGGAGTGATGCTACCACATGGGCCGGCAATCAAAGCCGGGCCTGCGATATAGGCGTTCGCGCCAAATCTTGAGGAGGGAGGGGCATCAATGACCTACTTAACGAGACAGCCGTTTCCGGCTGTGGTGGTTGGTTTCGCGGTCTTGGCTTTGTCTGCGCTTCCATGCAGGGCCCAACAGTGTGTGACTAACTTTGATTGTAACGATGGGGTCGCTTGTACCATCGACGTATGTGACCCTGTGAATCCGCTGGCGGATCCTATTACCGGGTGCGTGATCACACCGGACGCCGCCGCCTGCGACAACGGTCTGTTCTGCGACGGTGTGGAGACCTGCGACGCGTTGCTGGATTGCCAGGCGGGCACCGGCCCCTGCACCAATCCGCTGCTGCCGGTGTGTGACGAGGTTCTCGACGTTTGCGTGG
>JAZGDL010000556.1:0-10244 GCA_036477795.1 Phycisphaerae bacterium | reverse complement strand
GACGACCCCTTCAGGGTCGGGTGGTTCGGTGGCGGCGCCATCCGGGGGTGGCGCTACGCTTGCCCCCGGCTATTACAGAGCAGGCCTTCAGCCTGCCTCCACAGCCGCCGATTCTGTCACGGACCCCAGGCGCTCGTCCATCGTGCAGTGGTAATGCGTGTCGGGAAAAATCAGGCTAGAGCGGTTTAGTCCGATGACCATCCGTCGGGTAAGCGGCGAGAGGTCGGCCTCGCCGAGGGATGGGCCCGAGAGCGATGGTCGGGCAGTGACAGTGTGGAACCGAGTCGCTCGGGTTCGCGAGCGTCTCCTTTACCAACATCGGAGCCAGTGCGTTCAACAGAGGTCTGCCTCCTTGCCCGTGTAATCGGCGAGACCAACCTCAGCGGTCAGCCATCAGCCGTCAGCGGTCAACTGAAAGCTGACCGCTGAAAGCTCTAAAGCCCGCTGCTATCGGTTAAGCAGGAAGGGCGTCGCCAGCTTGAGCACCAACACTTCGACACAACTGAGCAGGATTCCAAAGACCAGACCGCTACAGATCAACGCCGCGGTCCTCTATAGACGATTCTTCATACATGCTCTTCTTCCGAGCCGGCGATTCTCGAAACTTCCCATCAAAGTCGCTGTACTCGTGTTGGCTGTCTGTGTCAGAAACTGATGACCGTGTTGAACGTGACACGCTGCTGCATCAAATGGGACGACCGGCTTTCCAGCGGAAATTCATACGTCAGACCGATTGAAACATTGTCCATCGCCTGCCAGCGGAACCCGATGCCGGCGGAGAAGAAGTCGCGCCCGCTCGCTTTGGAAGCGCCGAGGCTGCCCACGTCGAGGTAGTCCGTGCTGAGCGGAAGTAGATCGGCGTTGCTGACCCAGTGAATGCCATGTAGCTCAACCAGCGGTCGGAACGTATCCGTCAGCTCGTAGTCCAGGTGCATGTTCCACAGGACGCTGGCGTTGGCATCGCTCCGGTCGGTTGGGATGCGCCCGCTAAGTGTCCCAAGGAAATGCCACTTGTCCCAACCCTTAGCCATGGCGATAAACGGGCTGATCTCCTGGCTATCGCCGCCTTGGAATGCATCCGTCGATCCGTTGGCCCACTCCCACCTGAGACCGGAGCTGACGAGAAAGTGGTTCTGGGGGTCGCTGTGGATGGCATACTTCAGGCCGATGGCAATATCGTTCCAGCCGTCACCGGCGGGCGTGATGTTGCTGTCGACCCAGCTATAGCCGTCCTTGGTGGCGAGGAACGCGAGCCGCTCGGTCAGCGCCACTCTGATCTGGGCCGCCACAACGTGCACCTGGCCTCCGCCGAGGACGGAACGATCGGGAATGTCATGGTAGACGTACTCGAGGCGGATATCGGTGGTGATGAACGGATCCTCAAAGTAAAGGAACATGCCTACGGGCATGACGAAATCCTCATAACCGGAAAGCCCAGTGAGGAACCCGGGCCACATCTTCTCCTCGAGGTCAAGGATCCATTGTGGGTGCCGCGAGGATGTCGTAGACATCGCATTCTCCTGCGTCACGGTTTCCGAACCCAGGGGGAGCGTGACCCCGGACAGCCCCAGACTGAGGCTGCGGGCCTGGGCCTTCGCCGTCGGCGCAGCGAAGACCATAGCGCCCACTACTGCCGCGCGCAGTACGAGATAGCGCAAACGAATGAAGAGCATAACAGATTCCTTTCACGTAATCAAAACGCAACACGGCCTGGCGCCGACCGCCGCGCAAGAAAATAGCTCACTTTTGATACGCAATCACGACCCGACCCTACTGTTCTATCGGTCCGCAATCCCAGGATTCTTTAAGCCGACCTTGCCGATCAGGGGAACGTAATTCGGCCTCAGAAGTTAAGTCTGTTGCAAACCTAAACGCGACGCCACATTCCTAATGTGCGTCTCATACCAATTCTCTTTTCTTAGCTGCAGCAAATGTCGAATCCACCAACCCGGTAATCCGACCTATCCCCGATGACCTGTTACCAGAAAAAGCCGCACGACCACCGGAGTATGATAACGGGTTCAACCTCCGACTCAGGCTTTTCGTGAGCAATCGGCTCATTCCATCACTCGGCGGTGTGTTGGTCCCGCGATTTCTGCGCCGCATGCGGTCGCTCTTAACGCCTTTCCGTATAAGCGGTTATGCTGTCCTCCAGTAATCTCTGGAGGCAACATGACCAAGCACAAGAATCTGCCCAGAATCTGTCAACCGCGATTGTACCCGAGGCGCCGATTTGGCTACGATGGCGGCCATCGATCCGGCCGTTGAGTTGATTGGCGGGAGCGCACGCGAATGGGGCATCCTTCTCTGAATGAACAGGTGGTCGCCTGGTTGCAGACAAAGATCTTCGGGCAGGTCGTACTGCGCGTTCTGGGCGGTGTGGCCATTCTTTTCTTGGGTGCAGGGGTTGTCTATGCGACCTTCTGGATTATCTACGGCGTAACGTGGTTCATCCTGCACAGGCTGGAACTAGGGTCCGGGGTCTTGTTGATGATCCCGGGAGCGGTCGTCATTCTACTATTTCTTGGCAACGCCCGGACGGATCGAGAGTATCTCGAGGAGTACTCTGTCAGCACGGGCACTTTCAGCGACGAGGTGGTGACCTTCTACGTGCCCGGCATTGGCATGGCCTCGAACATCAACCCGCTGGCGCCGGATACGATGCACACCGGGGTGAAGTTGATTACGAGCTGTCTCTATACCGGTCCGCGCATGGTCACGGCGGCGCTACGCATGTTTCACACGGCCGGTCGTCTCGCCTTCCTCGACCGGACGGGCTGTGCGGCCGTGATCGCGTTTCTGTACGCACGTCGCGGGCGCGCGACATACGCGGACATCATGCGCGGTGTGCCCACTCTCAACCCGGTTAAGATCTTTCCGCAGATGAGCAGCATCGATGGCGTTCTCGTCCTGAGCAATGAGCCAGCAGGTTTGGCGCTGAGTTCCCGGCTATCCGACGAACTCGCCAAAGTCACAACCTGACGCGTCGGGGCGGTCCGGATGGCCATAGGACACGTTGGGCGTTATAGCGCCGGCCGGGCTGTGCTGTCCAGCGATATTCGTGCTGCCCGCGTTCGCCCGCAACGCGCTCTTGTTCGAGCACGCACCCGCAACTCGACAACCCGCATTGGGGTCGGGCCGGGAGGAAACGCGTCCGGACTGTCAAAACCGACTCGCCTAGACACGCCTGTGACCTTTGATCAATCGAACCTATGACACGTCCTCGAACGGAGGCGGGTATCGAACGACGCCGCTGATCTCGTCCAGGCTATGCGGTGCCAAACCCAGAGCCATGAACGCCTCATCTGCGACGGGGAACGGGGCGCGTATGCCGAACCGGCTCGCGGTCGTGAAGCCAAACCTTGAGTAATACTCAGCGTGCCCAACCACAACGAGGATATCGTAGCCTGCTCGGCGGCAGGCTTCCAACCCTTCCCGCACCAACTGGGAACCGATTCCTTGCTGCTGGCACTCGGGCAGAACGGCCATCGGAGCCAACGCCAACGCCGGCACTTCGCCCCGGTCTGTTTCGATGTGGATCGGGCTGAACAGGATGTGGCCGACCACCTTGCCGTCGCGGAGAGCCACTAACGATAATGCCGGATCGAACCCATCAGCCTGCCTCAGCTTGGCAGCCAACCGGGCTTCGTTGTCCTGCCCGAACGCGAGCCGGTTCACTTCTTCGATGCCCGCGTGATCGTCAGGATGCTCCGGTCGGATCGTTGTTGCCATGGAAGCTCCCGACTCTGGTCGCAGCCGTCAAAACCGGCACGCCTAAACAGGCCCTGTACACGCCTCAGTCCGTTATCGGACCCTGTGAAATGTAAAACAGGACAGTCGTAAGTGACTGCCCTGCAAAGAGTTACGAGATTAGCGGGTGCTGGACTCGAACCAGCGACCTCCGGGTTATGAGACGGAGCCGCTGTATCGCCGTAATCCCTTAACCCACAACAGTTTATGAGCTTGTCGCGAATTCCAAGGTAGGCAAAATGCGGCAAAACGCGGCAAATCGAGGCAGACCGGCAAGCCTCGGGCAAGCCTCAAGCGGCCTCCGCGGTGACACTGCGTGACACTCCTTTCCCGCCGATCTGAGCCCCGATAGCCCGCAGGGTTGTTCAAGTTGCCCCGGTGGTCGGCCCACCCGGAAACCCGCCCTTACCCCTACCCCGCGTGGCCAGGGGTCAGCCTTAGGTGGCTTCTCCCGTGCGTTCACCCCCAACCTGGTAGAACCGCACTAAATAGCCCCTGAACGCCCCGGAGAATCCACGCCCTGGGGGTTCAAGTTTCCTGGCCTGCTGGCCACGCGGGGTGTGGGAGCTTGGCGGATGCGGTGCCAGTTCCGTCCGGATCAGCAACAACATGCCATCGATTGAAGTTCAAAGGCTGGGCAGGCGACAGTTGAGGTACGCCCGGATAACGCCGGAATCGTCGATTGTGTGCCCCCGATGCCAATAGCTGGCGCCTCCTCGCGAACGAAATGGCCGCCAGAGGCGCCACAGTGCTCACGATAAGGTGTTGAATTGAGAGGGTGGAAATCGGTATCATGGTCGGTTGGCGGGCCGGTCTTGTTCGGGCAGGGACAAATGGGAAATGTCGGGTAGCATGTATTGGGAGAACGTAGAATCGGCCACGACCTCGCCGATTGGGTCGATTGCATTGGAGCAGGGACGGAAAGATGCGACTCTTACCAATTTTGGGCTTGTGGACTGGTTCGCTAGTGGCCTACGCCGTCACCTGCGGGCAGGTGGATGATTTTCAGGGCGGCACAACGATGGGCTGGACGGAAGGGGCCATCAGCCCCAACCCACCGAGCAACGTCCCCGACGGCGGCCCCTTGGGCGCTGGTGATGCCTACCTGTTGAACGTGTCAACCGGGGGTTTTGGCCCCGGCAGCCGACTGGTGATGTTCAACCAGGCCCAATGGGCGGGCAATTATCTGGCCACTGGCGTGACGCGGATCGAAGCCGACATGGCCAACCTCGGTACCACTCCGCTGTCCATGCGAATTGCCATTGAAGGGAATCTCGGACAGCGGTACTCGTCCAGCACGGCCGTTGTGTTGCCTGCCGATGGCCGGTGGCGCCATGTCTCATTTGAGTTGACCACCGCCGATCTCACCATTGTCGGTGGCGCGACTTCCATCGGTGATGTACTGGCAGACGTTCAGACAATGCGCATTTTGTCCGCGGCGGCCGGCCCGTCTTGGTCTGGCGATGCGATCGCAGCCACGCTCGGTGTCGATAACATCGCGGCCATAGTGGTGGGTGATTGTGACACCGATGGGAACGTCGATTTGGACGACTACGCCGTCTTTGTAAATTGCACTACAGATCCGGGAGGCGGTCAACCGGCAGGATGCGGTTGTGCGAACTTCGATTGTGACAACGACGTTGACCTGCACGACTACGGCGCGCTCCAAACGACCTATACCGGGCCGTAGAGGTTGACCTTTCGACGTACCTATTCAATCTCCTCTATTATGAATACAAGATAGTGCATACCGCGATCTGACACATCAAGCCCTGCGGCCTCTCGTAGACTCGATCGCCGCGTACACGGCGTTCTACGGGCCTTCCTGGGGGCGTTGCGAGGGCTTGGGAGGGGTGCCGGAAGCTGTCACCCCATTTTTGTTCTTTTGGTGTTGGTTGGCTGACGCACCGAAACGTGAACCTGTCGTGAGCTTCCATCCGAGGGCTGGAGGTGTTGGCGTTATCTTGTCCGTCGCCGGTTGATTGATGAGGGCGTGGCATGTGTTCTCGGTTACGGAGAGAACGCGAGCACCGCAACCGGCAAGGATGTCAGCTGGTTCATAAACATGGAAGGCCATGCCTGGCAGCACGTTCGCAGAGCGGCCAGCGTTGAGCGCAAGTTCCGCAGCGGAGAACTCCAAGGTGATAAAACGGCCGGTAACCAGTGGCGAACAACCGAGGAGCGACTCCAGCGGTCGCCATACCTGAACAAGAAGAACCGGCGGAGTGCGCGCGGTGGCTAATTGGAGCAAGAAACCCGCTGACAAGATTGCTGTCGGCCGGGGCACTTTGCGCAAACTTGCCACCTCCGGCGTTTGGCACTTTCACCACAAAGACTCGCGCGGTCGGTGGACCTCGCGTTCGACTGGCCACCGCGACTAGACCGGCGCCATCCGGTGGGCGGAAGCTTTATCGCTCGGGTTCACGAAAGCCGAATTCGGGATCAAGAAGCCGGAGGATACCAAGACTACAATCTCGATCCGGCGGGCGCTCGTGATGTGGCTCCGCTACCAGAAGACCCAGAACAGTCGGACGACGCACCGCAGCTATCGCAGCATTTCGCGGAAGCTGTGCCGCTTCCTGAGAACGGCCGGCGTCCCTAAACTCTGTGAGTTGTCGCGCGAGACGATGATGAAATACCGCGCATGGTGTCTGAAACTCAATAACTCGAAGGTTACCGTCGACAACAACCTGATCGCCCTACGGAGTTTTTTCAGCTGGTCGGTGTCCAAGGGGTGGATCACCGTGAACCCGCTCTCGCAAAGCCGATACGGCGAGAGGATCTTCTTCGACGAGAAGTCCAAACGGAAGGATCCTTACACGCGCGATGAGTTCTCATCCATCACGACCATGGCGGACGGTGATGACCGTTCCCTTTTCACCTTGCTCGGCCGGTGGGGCCTGCGGATCTCCGAGCTGGCGATGCTGGAATGGGTGGACATCGACGACGTCGGTGGCTGGCTGCACATTCGGAACAAGCGCACCCATGACGGCATCGACTACAAGCCGAAGGACAAGACAGATCGTAAGATGCCGCTCGAAGGGCGCGCGGTTGCCAAGATCCTTGAGGTGTTCGCAGACCGTTCCGGGCGCGCCGGGTATGTGCTACCGCTGCCGCAGGTGAAACACCGGGAGGATTATGCGGAGCGTCATTTCTTGAAGAAGCTCAAGGAATTGGCCGAGCCGACCGGCATCGACCCGAAACGCCTCACGCTGCATCAGTTCCGCCACTTCTTCGTTTGCGAGTGCGCTGATCAGGGCATACCCATGGCGACTGTGATGGCATGGGTCGGCCACGACGAGATGAAGATGATCATGTACTACTACAGCCTGCGTGATCAGTCGGCCCGCGACGCCATGCGAAAACTCACCGCCGACTGGACCGCGTCGCGAGCGTCGCAATCGTCGTGGTCATCAGACGAGCGTATCGACCAGCGCGCCGGTCGGACCGCACGGCGTCGCACTTCGACGAACGCTTTGGAACATTTGGGTAGCGAACCTAGGGAAACCGCGTTTCCAGACCAGAAACGCGGAAAAACGGAGAGGGGGGGATTCGAACCCCCGGTACCGGTGTAAGCCAGTACGACGGTTTAGCAAACCGTTGCTTTAAGCCGCTCAGCCACCTCTCCAAACAGAAGGTTGCCTAAAACATTGCCTAAACCCCTAACCTCTGATAACCTGTCTGCGGTTCAGACTATATCATCGACGAAGCAACTGGCAAGCGGGAGTATCGTGGCACCGATCCACGGCAAGACGTATCCGCCTGCTGCCAACTGAAACAGGACGAAATCAGCCCCGTCCACGTCGTCGTCCACGTCGAGGTCGAAGGGCTCAATGCGACGGTTTACACTCCCCGCTTCGCAAACCCGGCCGCACGCCCTTCTCCCGTGCCTCTCCTAACCGTGCCGGCTGATAACGGGCAACGGACAACTACCCCACCTTCACCACCACCGCTAGCGCCGTGTCACCCGCCGCACATCCGCTGAACAGACCGTATCCCCCCCCTGACTGCACAAGTTCCTCGATCAGCTCGATAATCAGGCGCGCTCCGGTGGGCGCCTGCGGATGCCCCCAGACCAGCGAACTGCCGAATCGGTTCATGGCGGAAAGATCGATCTCCATCTTCCTGGCGAAATAGGCGTCGTTGACGGCGAAGGGGTTGTGGGTTTTGACGGCCTTGACGTCCTTCATGGCGATCCCGGCCCGCTCCAGGGCCTGCCGCGATGCCGGCACATTGGCCATGGCCATGAAACCCTTCTCAGCACGCCCTTGACCGAAAGACAGCACGCGGACCAATACACTCGAATCCCTGCCCATCTCCGCGGCCTTCTCCTTCGTGGTTACGATCACTCCTGCATTCCCGTCCGCCGGGTAGGTCTGGGTGCCGAAGGTGACGGTCCCACCCTCCATGGCCGGTCTGAGCTTGGCCAGCCCTTCAGCCGTGGTAGGGAAGACACCCTCGTCGCCGCTTAGCGTTTTGATGACCTTGCGGCCCGAAGGGTTTTTCAGTTCGAGCGGCCAAACCATAAAACGCTTAAGGAATGCGGCATCATCCTTGAGGGCGTCCTGATACTGCTGGTAGCGCATCATGGCCACCTCCTCCTGGACGGACCGGTCGATGCCGGCCTTTCGGGCTATGTTCTCCGCGGTCTGGAGCATGGAGTTTTTCGCGAACGGATCGTGCCCGAAGTTGTCCCAAACCCAATCCTCCGTGTCGCCCACCCCGCCGATGCCCATCGGATTGGGATAATAGACGTGGGGCGAGTTGCTGGTGCGGTCACACATCAACGCCAGGATTGCGGAGTGGGTGCCCAGTTCAATCTCCATGGCGGCATCGGCTATTACTCTGCCGGAGGTGGCGCACGCCTGACTGATGATTGGACCGGTTATGCCCGGCGCGCCGATCAGGCCCGCCACCCAAGGGGCCCCGTAAAACCCGGACTTCTGCGGAACGGTGGTACCGAGGAAAAGTCCATCGAAAGCCTCGGTGGCGATATGCCGCTCGGACAGCGCGTCCACCGCCACCTGGGCCGCAAACTTCAGGGCGTGCAGATGGCCGAAGCTTCCCTGCCACCGACAGAACGGCGTGCACCAATAGCCGCCGTAGGGGATATATGCTTTCTTGAACTGCATGTTAGGGCCTCCAATCACTAGTAGCGCCACCTCTTGTGGGTGGCGCATTCACCAGACGGCGCCACCCACAAGAGGTGGCGCCACATTCGCTACGGCGTCACCGAGAGCCGCGATTTGATCTGCTGGAAGATAGCCCGGGTGGTGGTGGACTTGTTGAGGGTGTAAAAATGAATGCCGGCCACCTCGCCCGCGATGAGGGCGTGGCATTGTTCGGTGGCGTGGTAGCTGCCTACCTGGCGGACCGCTTCGGGGTCGTCCTCAACGGCTTCGATCTTGTCCAGCAGTTGGTCCGGGATGCAGGCCCCGCACATCTTGGTGAAGCGCTTGACCTGTTTGACGCTTTGAATCGGCATGATGCCGGCGAGGATGGGCAGACCGATCCGGGCGGCTACGGCCCGGTCGCGGAAGGCGAAAAAGTCGTCGTTGTTGAAGAACAATTGGGTTATCAGAAAATCGACGCCGGCGTCAACTTTGCGTTTGAGGTTGTCCAGGTCCTTTTGGCGGTTGGGGCATTCGGGATGCCCTTCCGGATAGCAGGCCGCTGCCAGACAGAAGTCGTAGCGGTTGCGAATGAACTCGACGAGTTCGTTGGCGTAGGCGAAACCTCCTTTGGTGGGAACGAACCTGTCTTGCCCCTGGGGTGGATCGCCCCGCAGGGGCAGCACGTTCTCGATGCCGTGGGCCTTGAGGTTATCCAGCACGCCGGCGAGCTCCTTGCAGGTCGCCCCCACGCAGGTCAGGTGGGCCATGGCTTCGATCTTGATGTCGTTCTTGATGCGCTGGACAAGATCGACGGTCTTGCGCCGGCTGCTTCCGCCGGCACCGTAGGTCACCGAAATGTAGGTGGGCTCCAGCGGCTTGAGCGACTCGAGGGTACGGTACAGGTCCCAGAAGCCGATGTCGGTCTTGGGAGGAAAGAACTCAAACGACAACGCCGGCTTATGCTGATCAAGCGCGTCACGGATTCTCACTGACAAGTCCTTCCCAACTGGGCGCGCCAGGATTCGAACCTGGGAAGGCGAACGCCAACGGGTTTACAGCCCGTCCCCTTTGGCCACTTGGGTACACGCCCAGAACCGTCCTACCAAAACCACTCCCAAAACCTTGGGGGGGATTTTACATCGTCAACCGCCACAGGCAAGCGGGGGACAAGCGGGAGTTCTTCACGAGCGAATCGGCGAGCGTAGGAATCCAGGCTAGTGGCGTGTTGCGACTTGAGCACTACAGTGAGCCGGTGGTTGAAGACGGTAATCGGTGCAGCGCGGTATTGTAATCTCGTATTGGCTGATGAGTTCCGTCAGGGTCAGAACGCTTACGGTGTCGGGCAGTATCCTGCGAGATTTGGCGGTGATCTCGTTCTCA
>JAZGDL010000555.1:0-2771 GCA_036477795.1 Phycisphaerae bacterium | reverse complement strand
CCCACCCGCCTGGGAGAGCCAACATGGAACAACGAGGAACCCGAATGTAGTCAATAACTTCCGACCAAAATCGGCCCTGGCGCCATCAGCAACACCGATGTCGCCACGTAACTGGCCAACTTGGGCTGGGGATAACCATTGAAGGATCTGACAACGGAAACGTGACCATTATCCAGGCCAGTTGCGCGAATCAGGTCGGCTGGTCGGATTGTCCGTAGCGTTCGCCCGGTGGACCGTATCCGGTCCGGGGCGCGCCCTTTCCCGGCGCGTCCCGGACTTCCCACGTGGCCTGACCCACTTGGCCCCCCGGTCAGGTACGTGTTTAGCGTGGTAACCGGCCCGGGTGGCATGCCCAACCCCGCGCAAGCGGGCGCGGGCATGTGGTAGGGCGATCCGCCGAATGCGGAAGAGGGGCAGGACGCATACCCGCCGCGGCGGACATGCCTGCGCTGCGCTTGGGCATGGCACCCGTCGCTAAACAGCTAAGTACGTATACGTCCTGCCCTCGCTCAACGACCGCGGCGAGCCGTCGCGCAGTGCCCCCAACCCGGGCACGGCCGTCGGCGTCTCGGGTTGATGCGCTCCAAACCCGGACGTTGAGCTGTTTGCCGGGAATCTCGGCTGGATCGTCTCCAGCGAGGTGGTCAGCACGGGGGCGGCGGGCAACATCGGGTCGCTGACGATCAATCCGTCGTTGCCCAGCAGCGATGATTTTGAGGTGACCATCGCCAACGGGGCCAATCCCGGGGCGGCCAACGTCGGCTCGATCGTCCTCGACGAAACCGATCCGGACTGGACAGGGTACTCCACGCTGGACGGCGAGACGATCAGTGGGAATCTAACCGGCGCTCTCACGGTTGTAGAGGACAGCGGCGGATCGGGCGGTTCGGCCTCCGCATTCACCATCGAGGGCGATGCACTGGGTGCCATCACCCTGCCGAACGGGGACGGGTTCACAATCGAGGGTGATATCACCGGCACGGTAAGCATGGGCGAAGGGGCGGGCTTTGTGCTCGGCGGGCTGCTGGACGTGGGACCGTCCGCCTTCCACGTCGATACGATCACCAACGGCACGATGCGCCTGCACGACGTGGACCAAGGCACGAATGTCTCCGTCGACGACTTCCCGCCGTCTCTCAGCCAGAACCGGTGAAGGCCAGTTGGAACAGGCTAAAGTCGTGGAAGTCAACGTCGCCGTCCCCGTCCATGTCGGCCCAGAGGCAGCCGGGGTCGGTGGGGACGTTGGGGCCGTTGCCCCGGTCGGCGAGGCATTCATGGAAGAAGTAGAAATCGTCGAGATCGAGGTCCCCGTCGCTGTCCCAGTCGCCCGCCTGCCCCGGTCTGCCAAAACGTACGTAGTTCCAGCGCGTGATGCTGTCCTCGATAGCCGCGCTTGCTCCGAATACGATGAAAGAACTGTTGACCGGGTAAGGTCCTTCCGCGACCCCGGCATCGATGAGCTCCCCGTCGATGGTGAAGATGTACGTCCGGGATGGTGGGGTGTTATGGAGCTCCAGGCGAAAAACGTGTGGTCCAGGCTCCAAATCGGCAAAAACGAGCGGAAACTGCGAACCACGTTTGAACGCTATGCGATCTACGGCAATCGTGAAGTGGTAAAGCACTCCGGAGTGTCCGGCCGCGACGATCGAGGCGGGAGCCACCGCCCCGAACGCCTGGGGTCCATCTGTGACCATGACCCATTCGAGAAACCACACGGCATCCCCCGCCTGGTCTTCCAACTGCCGGCGATAGAAATCACGTGTCGTACACTCAGGGGGACACGGAAGCACAACAAGGGCCTGCACGAGCCACCCGTGTTCGAGCCAACGATCCGCTGGAAACAGCGTCTCAAGTTGAATCCAACCATCACCAGTGTCTTCTGGAAAGGCGGTGCCCTCATATGACACCACTTGAGCGAATCCGGGGGCCCCCGCTACGAGAAACGTCAAGAGCGCGTATCGAGTCATGGTTTATCACCTCCGCTCTAAGCTCGATGCATTATCGCAAGGCGGAGGGTTTGGATCAAGTTTGAAAACCAGAAACATCGCAATTACAGGAGATTTATAGCGATGACAGCCAACATTTTGACAATCAGTATTGTTTGCGTTTCCCTTGTAGCGGGAACTGGGGGATTAGCGATCGCCCAGCCAAGTGCCCCCGTCTGCGACACCAGCGGGGGCCCGGAAATCTGCGTTCGGTTCGACAATCTCGCGGATCCTCCCATAGAAGGTACCCACTTCGACTTCTCGTTCGCTTTCGGTGTTCCGAGCGTTGATTTCACTGAAGGCGACAACGGTTTGGGGACGACCTTCGAGTGGCGGATGTGGTCGTGGGACGATTCCACGACGCAGTCCCCCCGGGGCATCAACAACATCACCGGATTGTTAGCGGAGGACTACAGCGTCAAGGTTCTCCAGCCGGACGGCGACCCCGGGGCCACCAACGTGGGCAAGATCGACCTGAACCCCAGCGACGCGGGCAACTTCTCGCGGATCCCCGCCGGGGAGATTACCGGAGACCTGACCGGCGACCTGCTGGTGCAAAAGAGCAGCGGCGGCTCCGGAGGGAACGTCGATTCCTTTACCATTGGCGGGGACGCCACAGGTGACATCACCATCCCCACCTTGGATACGCTGGTCATCGAGGTGTCAGCGATCACTCAAAACCGGGCACTGAAGATCACTTGAAAACCGGCCATTTCGGGGAGGCGACGGTTCGTCAAGTAGGTTTTCCAGCTTTTGAACTGCAGGACCGGTATGGCGAATCAACTC
>JAZGDL010000554.1:0-4346 GCA_036477795.1 Phycisphaerae bacterium | reverse complement strand
AGAGATCCTCGGCATCGAACCAGCCGCCGACGGTCATGACCGCCGGGGCCACGTTCTTCAGGTGGGGCAGTATGTTGCGCCTCTGCCAGAATTCGTCGTAGTCGGGGTGCTCGACGATCCTGTTCCAAAACTCTATTTCTCCCTTGAAATGCCTTTCGTTTACGTTCTTTAGCGGGCCCAGGTCCATAAAGAACTGGTACCCGTCGGGCGTACCATGCTTGAACCACTGCCCCCGCTCCGTGGTCGGCGCGGGTCGAGCTTTGCCGAACGCCGCGAAAAAGTTGAAGGCGGGCGGCAGAAAGAGCGCACCGTGGTGGTGGAAATCGTCGAAATACCAGTCGGCGATCGGTGCCTGGGGAGAGACCGCGACCAGCGCCGGATGGGCGTCGATCATGCCCGCGGCGGCGTAGAATCCCGGATAGGAAATGCCCCACATGCCCACGCGACCGTTGTGATTGGGGATGTTCTCGAGCAGCCATTCGATGGTATCGTAGGTATCGGTGCTTTCATCAATGTCCTGAACGCTCGACTTGACCGCCAGATGAGGCGTCATGTTCTTGAATTTACCCTGGGACATGTACCGCCCGCGAACATCCTGATAGACAAAGATATACCCTTCGTGAAGGAACAATCCGCCAGGCCCCAGCGACTTGGGATACTCCGATTCGCCGTAGGGGTGGACACCGTAGGGAGTACGTGTCAGCATGATCGGGTACGGCCGCGAGGTGTTCTTCGGTGCATAGACCGCAGTAAAGAGCGTGACCCCGTCACGCATCGGAATGCGGTATTGGCGCTTGGTATAGTGCTTGCGAACGTACAGTTCCTGTTTTAGATCATCAGCAATATTCAACTGCCGACCCACCGGCGGCGGGGCCATCGTCTGACAGCCGGTCCCGACCGGCGCCCACAATAAAATAACAAGGAAGTACCACGCCTTGCCGTGAACAGAACGTCTTCTCATGCTCATAGGCTCCTATCGCACGATCAGGGTATAATACGTGACTGCTCCACAACCGGCAGAGTCGATCTTGGCGACAAATCGGCTCGTGTCAATCTTGAACGAGCACGCAGATGTCAAAGCCATACGCCGGACACTCTTCACTTTTCGTGGAACTCGACTTAGCATCTCGTGCTGGCGAGAAATCTACCGAAGGAGATTCCATGAAAAAGATGCGAAGAATCGTGCCGTTGGCCATATGGCTTTGTACGGTCCTTCCGGGTTGCGCCGCAACCGCCCACGAGCCGCGGGCTTCAGCCGGCGCGGCCCCAGGAAAACAGGTGTCCTTACCGCCGCAATCGCCGGGTGCCACTGGCGGCTTGTCCGCCAGTGCCGGCCCATCCACTAATGATGGGACGGAGCGCACGCTACAGCCGGACGATCTGAGAGCCTTGAAATGGCGCAGCGTAGGCCCGGCCAACATGAGCGGCCGGGTGGCTGACATCGCTGTCGCCGCCGGTAACCCCAAGACCTTCTTCGTTGCGTTCGGGACGGGCGGTCTTTTCAAAACCACCAACAACGGCACGACGTTCACAGCCGTATTCGACGACCAGGCCACCGCATCCATCGGCTCCGTCGTCGTCGCCAACGCACCGCCCGATTGGCCGGGTTGGCGTGACGAACTGGGCGATGAGCTTGACGGCATGGAAGAAAGTGAGCTCATCGAGAAAGGCAAAGCCAAGATCGTTTGGGTCGGCACCGGCGAAGGGAACAACCGCAACAGCTCCTCGTGGGGCAACGGGGTCTATCTTTCGACCGACGGCGGCGGACGCTTCGAGCCCGTCGGCTTAGCCGACTCGCACGACATCCCCCGGTTGGCTGTTCATCCGGACAACCCGGATGTTTGTTATGTGGCGGCGTTGGGGCATTTGTGGGGCCCCAATACCATGCGCGGCCTGTACAAGACCACCGACCGGGGCCAAACGTGGAAGCCGGTCCTGCAAATCGACGAGGACACCGGCGCCTGTGACGTCATCATCGATCCGCAAGACCCCGACACCGTTTACGCCGCCATGTATATGCGTCGCCGGAGCCTCTACAGCTTCAGAAGCGGTGGGCCGGAGGGGGGCATCTTTCGATCCGATGACGGCGGGGCAGCCTGGAAAAAGCTGACCGAAGGGCTGCCCGCCCAGACGGGGCGCATCGGTATGGATATCTACGCCAAGGACCCGCGCATTCTTTACGCCGTCGTCGAATCGGACGTCGGGGGATGGGGCGTAAACCCGTATGACAACCGCAGCAAGTCGGGCGGCGTGTTTCGCACGGACGATCGCGGTGACACCTGGACGCGCGTCAACAAGATGACCATGCGCCCCTTCTACTTCTCCAAGATTCGCATCGATCCGACCGACGACAAAAAAGTTTACCAGCTCGGCTGGGGGCTGGCGGTCTCCGACGACGGCGGCCGAAACTTCCGCGCCGGCGGCGCGAAAAAGCCGCACGTGGACATGCACGCACTCTTCATCAATCCCGACGATCCCGATCACCTGATCATGGGCACCGACGGCGGCATCTACATTTCCTACGACCGCTGCGCGACATGGGATTTTCTGAATCACCTGGCGGTCGGCGAGTTCTACAACGTGGCCGTCGACATGTCCGATCCCTACCGTATCGGCGGCGGCTTGCAGGACAACGGTTCCTGGATCGGCCCCAGCGCCACCATGAAGCGCGTGCGCAGTTTCGGATCGGACAAATCCAAGGACGGCATCACCAACCATGACTGGCGGTTCATCAACGGCGGCGACGGTTTTCACGTGGCCTTCGATCCGGAGGATTCGAACATTATCTACGCTGAATCGCAGGGCGGCGAGCTGGTGCGCATCCACCTGGACACCGGGCGAAGGACTCGTCTCATCCCCTCACCGAAGGAGGGCCAGCCTCGTTTCCGCTTCAACTGGAACGCGCCCTTTTTCATCTCGCCGCATGATCCCACGGTGCTGTATCTGGGCGGCAACTACGTCTTTAAGATGACCGATCGCGGCGACCGCTGGCGGCGGATCAGCGATGACCTTTCCGCCCGCGACGTTGACAAGATCCTGACCGTCGGATCCGACGCGGAAACGCACGGCACGGTCGTATCGCTGACCGAATCGACGCTGGCACAAGGCATGCTTTGGGCCGGCACCGACGACGGGCTGGTCCATCTGACCACCAACGACGGCGAAACCTGGACTAACGTTACGCCGCCGGATGCCGGCGGGCTGTACATCTCCAAGATAGAAGCCTCCCGGCACCAACGCGACACCGCTTACGTGGCCATCGACGGCCATCGCAGCGACGATATGAGCCCGCGTCTGCTCATGACCACCGACGCCGGCGCCACCTGGCGGTCCATCGTCGGCGATCTGCCGGACGATTCGCCGGTCAAGGTGGTGCGCGAAGACGTGGGCAAACCCACGGATTTGAATCCGTGGGCTTCCAACGTTTTGTACGTCGGTACCGAACGTGCCGCCTACGTCACCATCGACCGCGGCAAGCACTGGACCAAACTCAACGGCGGTACAATGCCCACTGTCGCGGTCGACGACCTGGTACAGCACCCCCGTGAAACGGATCTGGTGGCAGGCACTCATGGACGATCCATCTACGTATTGGACGATGCCTCGCCTCTGTCACAACTGACGCCGGAAATCGTGCAAAGTAAGTTCCACCTCTTCGACGTGAGGCCGGCCAAGCCGGTGCTTTATCTGGACGACATGGGATTCTGGGGTGAGCGCATGTTCACCGCTAAGAATCCGCCCATGGGCGCCCGGATCACCTATTGGCTTCGCGACTACACTAGTGAGAAAGTCAGTCTATCCATCACCAACGAAACGGGCACCAAGGTGCGTGGACTGACCGGCACGCAGCGACCGGGCTTCAACCGTGTGGTGTGGGACTTGCTCCCGGAAGAGCACGACCGGTTTCCCAACCCCGATAGTTGGCTGGGCCAGATGCCCTTCGTCTCAGCCGGTGAATACACCGTCAAGGTGACCTGCGGCCAACACAAAGCCACCAGCAAGTTCACCGTCCTGCCCGCGCCGGGAGTTGATGAGCCGTAAGGTGCCAAAATGAGTATGCGCGACTCGGCGCCGCCAATCCGAGCCGCGACCGTAAGGGAGCGGTCAATGACGAAGTGCGAGAAGGGATTCTCGCACCAGCGACTCGGTGTGGGACCGGCTGGAAAGCCGGTCCCACAGCAGGCTGGAAAGCCGGTCCCGCAGCTTCAAGTCGCGGCACTTTGAGCCAAGGCCGCTGACAGGTTGGCATCGAGCGAAGTGTTGGAAGGGTCCAGCGCGAACCCCTTCTTGTAATCCACAATGGCATCATCGAGCTTGTTCTGGCTGACTCGAAGCTGGCCACGCAG
>JAZGDL010000553.1:0-3653 GCA_036477795.1 Phycisphaerae bacterium | reverse complement strand
GGTGAATGCGCCACCCACAAGGGGTGGCGCTACAGAACTCCTTCACGGAACAGTCGAGAACGCCTCTTCGATGCCCTTCGGTAGCGTGATGGGCACGAAGTAGCCCACAGGATACAGATAATCTTCGCCTGATTCGTCGACGATTCGCAGATGATCATGCGCCTCGGCGGCGGCATCAGGGATCACACGATAGATCTTGCGCAGCTCCAACGACGCCGGGTGGCCTTGGTTGCGAACACAGACGACAAATCGCGTTGGTGATGTTTGATCCTTGATCATGAGTCGCTGCCAAATCGCTTGATCTTCATTTCCTTACGCCCAACACCATGGGCTTCATACCAGTGTAGTTCCGCAGTGAGTATTGTACCGTCCCCAAGCCGAATTCGCGCCCTTCCCTTCATCTTTCTCCACCGGTCGGCCCCATAAACCTTTCGCAAGCGATGGATCTCACGAATTGACCTCCCCACCGCGATGTGCTCGACCTCCACGATCTCGCCGATGATCTCGAATCCCATCGCCACAAAGCGCTAACCTCCGTCGCCTAGGGCGGGATTTGCCCGCCCTTCATATACCACATGTGAAGCCCATCTACCGAATCGCGGTGCGTAGATCCCGCCTATGACGAGCACGACCTACCCGGCTCCTACACCCCCAGGGCAGCCAAGTCGGCCCCGGCGCAAGCGACGAAGTTGTCCAGCCAGGCGTTGAACTCGGCGCCACCCACAAGGGGTGGCGCTACAAAACTCGCTGCAAACCGACTCAATTCTTAGGAGCCGCCGAGATGCTGTCAAGCTTGTAAAGTGCGATATGAGGCCGGGTGACCTACCTTCTTGGGCGGGTGGCCCGCCTCCTTTGGAGGTGGGGGAGGCGATGATCGTCAGCATATCCCTGAGTGTATATCATCGCGTCCCCCATGTCCAAAGGACATGGGCCACCCGTCAAAGGACATGGGCCACCCGTCATGTCCAAAGGACATGGGCCACCCGTCATGGGCCACCCGTCCCCGGTTCATAAGCCACCGCCTTCAAGCTCCTTGAGCACCGCTGCGAAGACGCCGTATATCTCGTCGTTGAACAACACCCAGCGGACCTGATTTGGATACTCATGTCTCGATAGAGCGTCGGCCACCGCCCGCATGGAAACACGGGCCGCCGACTCAATGGGGTAGCCGTAAACACCGCAACTAATCGCCGAAAACGCGACCGTCTTGCACTGGTGGGCCTCGGCAAGCTCGATGGCTTTGCCGTAGCACGACGCCAGTGCTTGGGCTTCGCCGTGTTGCCCGTCGCGATACCGCGGTCCCACCGCGTGTATGACGTATTCGGCGGGCAACTTGAAACCCGGAGTGATTTTCGCCGATCCGGTGTCACAGCCTCCGAGTTTCCGGCAGGCCTCCAGCAACTCGGGGCCGGCTGCCCGATGAATCGCCCCGTCAACGCCTCCGCCTCCCAGCAGGGTGCTGTTGGCTGCGTTCACGATGGCATCGACATCCTGGCGGGTAATGTCGCCCTGAACCAGTTGAATGCTCTTCCACGGATCCGCAACACTCATCTCAACGCTCCGTAACGGCAGTGGCAATGCTCTTCCACAGCGCTCTCCAGCGCTTGGAGCTCAGTGCTTTGAGATAACATGCCGCATCCGTCCGGCGAAACACGCCGCAGCGCTTCACATGCTCGTAAAGTGCCCGCGACGTCGTGCGAAGGTCGCGATTCGGATCACGACTCCTCAGCAGTACGTTCAACGGAGCATCAATCACCACGGTGCATTTTCCGGGTACCACGCCAAACGTGCCCCGGCAACATTGCTGCACCGAGGCGCCGCGATCCGCCATCGACGAGACAACGTCAGCCAATGATTCCGCCGCACGCCGACGCGCCGCCCGGTGCTCCGAACGCTGTTTTAGAAACGCGACGAGGTCCTCGGCGGCTGGGCTGGCGTCGACCCACAGCACGCCGCTCTTTTCATCGGGCCCATCGGCCACCGCGATAGGCCAACGACACGGCAGGTCACGATGCCGCAATCGATGCCCCATCACAAAAGCACTTCGGGGCAGCGAACTTCCCTGACGTACACATACCGTCACACCGGCGTCGAGCATCATAGCCGCAGTTTGGCGAATAGCTCCCTCGATTTCGCACGCAGTTTCAAGACCGTCCTCCGAGCCGCGGGCTTGAGCCCGCGCGCCCGTCCACTCACTAACTGCGCCCGGCAGCACGCTGGGCGACGGAAACAAGTCGGGCTGCCGAAAGCGGATCACGGCATGAACACTCCACCCGTCTGCACGCTGGATCGCAGTAAAATACCGATTGGATCGTAGAATGCGCCGGTCGCGCTTGCGCCACAATCGCTCCGCCTGCCGCTGTGACGCCTCCGCGATCAGCGGCCCCAGCCGTCGCATCATGGCCCGGGCTTCTCGCGTATCACCGTGGGCCCGCCGCAGACAATACGCCCCTAGAAATCGCAATCGCCGCCGGCGCGACGTTCTAGGACTGAACCACTGGTTCAACTGGGCCAGGCTCTGAGCCGCCTCCGCTTTGGAAACCCGCCAACCCAACCGGGCGGAGTAGATGTCCACGTAGCAGGCTCCGCACGGCCTACCCTCCGCCGGGAATACCAGGATGTTGTTGGGATGTTCGTCGCCATGCACGAAACCCGCGTCGTGAGCTGCCGCCAACAGATCCGCCACCGCACGCAGCAAGGCCCACTTGTCCGTCCCTTGCAGCCACGACTCGGACAATGTTTTTGCGTCGCGGACAGCTTCGGACACCAGGTAGCAGCGCCCCCCGCCCCTACCGTAGGCGACAAACCGCACGGTCGGTACGTCATTCCGTTGGGCCCATCTACCTGCCCGCCATTCCCGCCGGGCGTCGGAACCGCGCAGCAGACGCCGGATGCCCGCAAAGGCTGAGAGACGCATGTACACTTTGACAAAGAACTTGCGGCCTGCGATTGAGAAACGCCAGACCCGCCGAACCGGGTTGGACTTGATCAGCACCCCGCCCTGTTGTGGAACAGGCTTTCCGGCCTGCTGATCGACCGGCTGGAAAGCCTGTCCCACAGGTAAAGCCGGTCCCACAGCGGTCAAGTCGCTTTCAGCGAGCTTGGGCCAGTCCGGTGCCGCGGGACCGGTGATGCATTCCTCCCACCCGCTCGCTACCGTCCATCGGATGCCCCCGCCGCACGCTCTGGCGTTGCTGTTGGTCATTCAAAAAGGACGTACCGCTCCTGCGGGCGGGCGAAGCCGGCGAACTCCTCGCCGACGAACTCATAATCCGGCTCGTCCCAGCCGTCCCCGTAATGATACAGGACGGTCTTTTTCTTGACGTCGTCGGGCATCCGGCGTAGCTCGCTGAGCAGGGCGTGTACGGCGGCGGGGTCATCGTACAACTGGACGTCGTGGAAATTGAGCTTGGCCCTGGTCATCCGCTCGCGGTACGCTTCAAAATCGTACCGCGTGTCCCCCGAGAAGAACACCGACTCACCGGAGCGGGTTTCCGTGATTGACACGCCGTAAGACGGCCAATCGTACTTCCGCTCGATCCGGATATGGTCCGTCGGAAAAATCTCGAACTGATAGCGCTTGGATATCTGGAAAGGCTCGTACCCTTGCGCCGTCGAACGCAGCGAGAGTATGAAAAAGTAGTCCTGCAAGA
>JAZGDL010000552.1:0-16098 GCA_036477795.1 Phycisphaerae bacterium | reverse complement strand
CCTCGTCGCGGAAGCAGCGCACGATCTGTGCGTAACGATCAAAGCCGGCCACCATGAAAAGCTGTTTGAAAATCTGCGGTGATTGCGGCAGGGCGTAGAAACTCCCCTGCTGGACCCGCGAGGGAACGAGATAGTCGCGGGCCCCTTCCGGCGTCGACTTGGTCAGAAATGGAGTCTCGATTTCTATGAAGCCCTGTTCGTGGAAGTAATCCCGAATGGTCTTGCCCAATTCGTGCCGTAGCCGAAAAACCTTCTGCATCTTCGGTCGTCGCAAATCCAGGTAACGATAGCGCAGCCGCAGATCCTCGTTTGCATCGGTCTCGTCCGATATTTCGAAGGGCGGCGGTTCGGACTTGGCCAGCCTGTCGACCTCGCGCACCTCAACCTCGATTTCGCCTGTGGGCAGCTTGGGGTTGATGTTCTCGCCGCGAGGGGCCACCGTGCCGTTGACGGCGATCACGTCCTCGTTGCGCAGGGTACGGCCGATCTGGTGGGCCTGGGGGTCTGTTTGCGGGTTGAACTTGAGCTGGGTCAAGCCCTCGCGGTCACGCAGATCGACAAATACCATGCCGCCGTGGTCGCGGTAGTTATTCACCCAGCCGACCAGTGTGACCTTGGCGCCGGCGTTTTCCTTGCGCAAGCTTCCGCAATAGTGTGTTCGCTTGTTGTATGGTACGGCCAATTGTTTTTCTCCTCACAGGAGCCCGACTACGTCACAGAAGCTCCGCTGCCATGCCATGCCCATGCCGTTTCCGGCGACCTGCCGAAAACCCAGAGGGTATTTGTAGCGATTCATCGACCATCATGCAATCAGACCGCCGCCAAAAGTCCTGGCAGTGCTCCGTTCAGGGGGTTGTCGACGCTCGGGGGCGGGCGATCTAGTATGACAGCGCTATAGTGGGGAATGAGTCTTGATAGGGGCGTGGAACCCACGGATTCGAATCCGTGGGCTTCGAACGAGGGTTCGGGAAGAAATCGGCGTTGTCACGCGAAAACCCGCGGCGAGGGACAGCGTCGGATGGGTGAGGCAGGAAACCGGTGCTGAGCATAACTTGCTTCGATTCGACGGACCAAGTTTTTGCGATGGACGGTGCGGCTATGCGCATTCACCAGGGTCGCAGTGTCGTGAAGCTGTGCGTCGGCGGCAAGCCGCATTACCTGAAGCGGTACTGGTTGTCGCCGTCGCAACTGTTGCAGCGACACGTATCACGCGGCCGGCATGAGCTGCGCATGATCGATTGGCTCAACGATAACGGGTTCGCCGGTCCGCGAGTTGTTGCCCGAGGCGCATTGCATCGGCTGTCGATCACTACGCGCCTCTTTTTCCTGATGGAAGAGGTGGATGACGAAATGCCGCTGGAGCAGAGGTGGTGGAAGCAGCCGGAGGCGGGTGATGGTCTGCTGGCCTCACTGGCGTCGTTCGCAGCCAGGCTGCACGACGCCGGTTTCATTCATACGGATTTTTCAGAGCGGCATATTCTTGTGGGTGTTCGCGACGGTGCGTGGACTTTTCGATTGATCGACGTGGAGCGGGCCCGCGTCGGTGCTCCGAATGATCGGCTGGCAGCCGCCGACCTTAAGACGTTGGCTGCGAGCATCGATGATCAGAAGCTGCGCGAGCGGATCGGCGGCGATTTCCTGGACGACTACTCAGCCAAGCGCCGGACGCTTGCACGCGGCGTGGATTTGCGGGCCCTGTTCGCCGAGGCGTCGGCCACCAGAAGTTTTTAGTAGGGTCCGCCGTGCGGACCACAAACGCTGTAGACGCGTAGGGTCCGCCGTGCGGACCGCAAACGCTGTAGTGCTAGAGATAGACACGGTTTCCGATGCAAGACGAAACGCTGCCGACACCACAGGCTGCTTCAGCGGTAGACCTCTCCGTCGGGGCGCGATTTCAGTTCAGCCCCATCGCATTGCCGGGCGGCTGGTCGGGCCAGGTGCTGGTGGACTGGCGGATTCCCGGTGAGTCCACGTCAGCCGTCTTGGCGACGTCGACACCCGATGACTGGGGCGACGTGCTGGCGCGCCTGGTCGCCGACCCGGAAGCCTGTTCGCACCAGGTGTTGAAGTATTCCCGGACAGCGCAGGTTTTTCTGGCACGCGTTGAGCTTCGAACCGGGCCGCTGGAAATCGTATGCAAACAGAGCGTCGCTCGCGGCGGGGTTGGCCAAGCGGTGCAACTGATTCGGGGATCGCGCCAGCGCAGGAATTGGAAGCGGGCTTTCTCCCTCCTGCACGCCGGTATCCGTACCGCACTGCCGCGCGTCATCCTGGAGCGGCACAGGCCGGTGGCCGGAGCCTGGCTGATCACCGAAGCCATTCCAGACTCAATCGATCTTGACGGAATCATGTCGTGGCAGATCAACGACGTCGAGCCCGCCCGGGTGGCGGGCATCAAACGGGCGCTGATGCATCAGGTGGTCGAGTTGTGCCGCCGGATGGAGCAACACGGCTTCTACCATCGGGATTTCAAAGCCTCCAATATGCTGGTGACCGATTGGAACACCGAGGCGGGCCGGACGAATCTCTGGCTGGTGGATTTGGACGGTATCCGGCGCGGTGTGCGGCTGGGATCGGGCGCGTGGTGGCCCGCCATCGTCCGGTTGGCAGCCAGCCTGGTCGACAACCGGTCGGTCACGCGTACTGATGGAGCCCGTTTCTTGCAGGCCTACTTGTCGTCAGACCGCGACAAACGCGAGGCTTGGCGACACTGGTGGCGTCGATTGGCCCGCGACGTTCAGCGTTACAACCAGCGCGCCCGGCACCGCAAGCGCGGCAAGCTGGATGGTTTCGGGAATGATTGATACGTATGGCGCGTAGCACAGCGGCGGGCGGGCCTTTCCGTGTGCCCCGCACCGGCATAGTATCTCATGCCGCCGTGTCGATCTCCGTATTGCATGTCGTCGATTCGTTGAATGATCACGCAGGCGCCCCCGCGATTGCGCTGGTCGGCCTGTTCAAGGCCCTCGGCGACCATGACGTTGCGTCGTCCGTCATCACCTTGGACCGCAACCCGCAGCCGTCGGGCCATGCCGCGATCCACGGTCATGACCCCGAGACGGTGAGACAATGTGTTCGAGCAGCCGACCTGGTGCACCTTCACGGATTCGACCGCAGGCTCGGTGACGGCGTCGTTTCCGAAGCGAGACGGGTAGGCAAGCCTTATATCATCGCTCCGTTGGGAACGTTCTCTCCGAACGAGCACGTGCAGGCCGGTTGGCTGACGTGTCTTGCGGAATGGGTTCATTATCGCCGCGTTCTTCGCAGGGCGTCCGTTGTGATCGCTCTGAACGAGGCGGAGGCGCGAGATTTGCGTCGGCGGAGCGTTGACGGCGGTGTTCGGGTGCTGCCATACGGGCTGAACTTCGACGATTATGCAGATGCACCAGACAGTCGAAGCCATTGGGACGTCGGCGACGATGAGCGCATCGTTCTGTTCCTCGGCCCCATCCACCCGGTTGAGGGATTGGTGCCTCTGGTACGTTCCATCGGTGAGTTGGGTCACGACTTTCGGGGGTGGAAGCTGGTGCTCGCCGGTCCCCAGCCTGGCGACTGGCGTCAGAAAATGGAGGCGGCGATTGGCCGCAAGCACGCCCGGGACCGTGTGACCTTTGTTGCGGATCCGGACTTGCGGGCCCAGCGGGCGCTGTTGTCACGTGCATCCGTACTGGTGTCCGCCAGTCTGTGCGTTCGTTGTCCGGTGAGCGTGACGCAGGCGGTGGCTGCCGGTGTGCCCGTGGTGGCGACGGATCACGGACTGCCGCCCGGCTTGACGTCGCACATCCATCTCTGTAAGCCGACACGCGCCGATCTTAGAGACGCTTTGCGACCTTTGCTAACTTGCCGCCAGGATGCCCGTCTTTCAAAAGGTTCCGAAGCTCGCCAGGCGTGGGCTCGAGCAGTCGACTGGCCGGCGCTGATTCAAAGCTATGTCGAACTCTACGAATCGGCTGTACATCCCTGAGGGACTCTGACAAGACCGAGCCGCGCCCGTCAGGAAGCGGGAAAACCGTCAGGCATCGCCCGCTCCCTTACGGTCGCGGCTCGGATTGTGTGTCTGCACGTCGCGGAAGGTGTCACGGACCCGTGTGGACCTGGCGATCTCGACCTGGACAACGATATTGTCTGTGTAATGCGTTCCAGCGCGAGCTTCTGGGGGTTCCGCCACGCTAACCGCTGGGTGGCGCCTTTGGGGCGATGCCGGTCACCCGAGCCGCCGGCGACGTCATGCGCAACTGCTTCTGCCCCCCGACGATACCGGCGATCTGGTCAGGCGACTTGCCGGCGTCCTCGGCGTAGTGACGTGCCTCGGCCTGGGACACTTCCGCCACACGGAGCGTTCCTTCCACGATGGCCTGGTGGCCGATAGCCTCCATGGGGATGAGCCGGCCCTCGATCGGGCAGTTGAACTTCACGAACACCGTCTCATCGGACCGGTCCGTCCCCATACGCATCCAACACCCCTTGGCTGCGCAGACACCGGACACTTTCCCCGACAGTCGAACGTACCTGCCGTCATAAGCCTCCATGTCAGCCAACACCTTCGACACCGCAATGGTGTCCCAGGCGGTGAGCTTCATCGGCTCCCCAAAATCAGCGTGTCCGATCGAGCAGCCTGACGACGCCAGCAAACCGACAACACAAATCGCTGCGATTCTGCGAGAACGCAACATGGCTCGACTCCTTCCGGGTATCCACAACCATGTTTCACAAACACCACAACTGTCTCGTGTCAGGTACCCCATTCTCGCACGGCCAGGGTGGGGACACAACTGCGCTGCAACCGCCCCAAGCGGCTGGTGTTCCATCACAGTTCGATTGACGATTGACGATTGACGATTGACGATTGACGATTGCGGATTGGGGATTGCGGATTGGGGATTCCCCTTCGTGCCTTTGTGCCTTCGTGCCTCCGTCCCTTCCTTCCCCTACGTGCCTTCTTCGTTGGCTTTTCTTATCAACTGTTTGATCAAAGATCTGAACTTCAAGCGCATCATTCTGTTGGCCTCACCGGTTGCGGGACCGCTGAAACCGGAATGCACCGCCAGGATATTACCGTCGCTGTCCGTGAAAACCGTGGTAGGGAATGCCCGCACGCTCTCCAGAAACGGGAACTTGGCGGAGGCCTTCTCCTTGTCGGCGACGCCCGCAATCAGAATGGGATACTTCACGTTGTGAACCTGGACGTACCTCCGTACCTGGCGGGCGTCCCGCTTGAAATCGCCGGTGAGCTCGAAGGCCAGCCCCACGATGGACAAGCCCTGCCGTCCATAGAGTTCGTGCAGCTCGTTGAGCAGTTGGCTGGCGTCGTGGCAGTTGGGGCACCAGGTCCCGAAGATTTCGATGATCCGGGCTTTGCCGTCGAACTCCGCATCACCCAGCGAACGGGGCTTACCTTCAAGATCGGGAAACACCAGCTCATCGAACCGGATGGCCCCCCGGGCACGGACCTGATTGAAGCCGTCCGGGTTGCGGGCTTTTGAATCACGCTCGGCCGTCCACGTTTCATGCCACACGTCTCGGGACCAGAAGTCGCCTTTCAACGTGCCGTCCTTTTGTAATCGGGCGTCGAACAGGAAGGCATGGGCGCCGTCGAAGCAGGAGAGCCGCAGCCGCCTGCGTTCGTAGATACCGGCCAGGTAGCGGTAGTCGCCCGTGTCGGTCATGAACGTGCCCTCAACCGTCCCGTCGGACTCGATCTTGAAAACACCGACCGCCGGTTCATCGCTGCTCGAAAAGCGGACGGACCAGCGACCCTCGATCTTGCGCAGCTCGTCCGCCGTGCTCATGGCCAACGGTGTGAACCGGGCGGCAGCACCGGCCACCGCGTGGAACCCCAAGCGCGAAACTTTATCTTTGCCGGCTGTCTTGGTCCACTCACCGTCGAGACGGGTTCCTTCCGCGTTGGGCTTGGCTGTGATCTTCGAGTCGTAGTGAATCATGTCGAAGGTGATTGCCCCATCGCCCAGTATGACGTTCGGCACTTGGATGCGCTCAGAGCCGTTGATCAGCCATGCCCGCCATGTGTCGCCGGCGTGCTCCAGCTCCATCCCAAACGGCAGATCACCGCCCGGGCTGTCCAGCCACGCCCGCCACGGCCCGGTACGAATCTCCACGTCGCCCGCATCGGCCCATGAAGCAAAACCCACCACGCTCGCCGCCAGGTAAACGAACACCCTTCGCATCGCATCTGCCTCCTCAAACAGTAATCCGATCCGCGACCGTAAGGGAGCGTGACCTTTTCTTCGCCCTTTCGCAATGCCCGCTTCCTTACGGGCGCGTCTCTGTTTGTCACTCACCGGTTTGTCGCTTCTTCGACGATGCCTATCACGGCGTGGCGGAGGTGGTCAGACCGGAGCCGATCCTGAAATGATGAATGGCCTGGGTCCGCTTGTCGGCCAGCGCGTCCTCCACGGTCACCTTTAGGACGTACTCCCCCTCACCGAGCGTGGCCGGCAGCACGATGCGCTGGGCTACGAAGAAGTCTTCACGCCGGCGGCTGCAAAAATCCTCGATGGTGGACTCTTCATGCTCCCACATCAAATCGCCGTCCAGCCTGCGGACTTCCAGACGCTCGCTCAGAACTGTGCGGAAGCGCATGTGGGACCGGCTTTCCAGCCTGTCATTGACCGGCTGGAAAGCCGGTCCCACAACGGACTCCGACTGGAAGCCTTTCACTTCAAAGTACACTATGGCTTGATTAGGGACGTACGGGCGAAACGTGCCGTCGGCAAGCACCTCGTAGACCCCGTATCCCTGAACCTGCGAACACAGCGCCACGCTGGGAATCGACAGAGCGGCCCGTTCCCGCAGCTTGGCGCGCAGCCCGTTCACCGCCGCCATAGTGTCGTCCACGCCCACCACCGGGTCCTCCAGGGCACGCCGCGTCGCGATCATCACATCCACCGCTCCGCTGAGCAACGACGCGGAGTCCTCCAGCATATCCGGCGACCTCTTGTGAGCCCGCAAGGTGTCGTCGGTAGCCAATCGCAGCAGTGCCAGGCGCCATTGGGCATGCATGTCATTGGGTGCGGCTGCCACCCGATCTTCAAGCTCCGCGATCAGCGCATCGATCCCCGATTCACCACCAGACGCCGCGGAAGTATCTATAGGCATGTTGGCTGTGCGGCTTGGCTTTGGCGTCTTCTGGTGGGTCTCGGGCGCGACGAGCTGAACCGCCGGTGTGCGTGCTTCCCGCGGCTGCCGGATCGATACGCGAAGCAACCGCGGCGGCTGCGACCCAACCAGCCCCAAGCCCACGGATTGCAATCCGTGGGCTTCGGCGGACGACGTCCGGTCGCCCCCAATGTCGCGTAGTTGCACGGACGGCGCTGCATGCACGATTGGATCGGGTGACGTCACCTGCTCATGTCCGCCGGCGGCATCTCCGGTCCGGTCCGCAGACGGCGGATCATCCTTGCCGACGGCACCCGTCGGCTGCTCCACGTCCAATTCTTCAAGCTGGTTGATGAACGCCAACACCTGAGCGCGGGCAGCCTTGACGGTTTTGCGGTCTGTGGCCCGTGCCGGTGCGGCCTGGCTTTGGTTATCGTAAGCCTGAGACGTTTCGAAACGTGACTGCCCCAGCAACGCCGCATCGCCCGACACATGGCGACGCGACATCATCGTTTCGCAGCCGGCCGGAACAGCCAGCATCAGCACCAAGAGCAGCCGTGATGCCCGCAGCCACACCCTTATGCCCGGTGGCGTTGTGGGACCGGCTTTCCAGCCGGTCGCCGGCGATGCCTGAAGCGTATGGTCATTCATGATCCGGTGGCACGCAAGCTGTGTTTGACGATGAACTTTTCAACCGCGACGTTGAAGGTGGTGGCGCCGGTCTTGGAACCCAGGTCCGCAGCCAGCAGTTCGAGCAGTTGATCCTGGCGCTGCCCTGCCGTTGATCCTTGCATTCTCCGCAGGAACACATCGGGATCGGTCCAGAACGCCCGGGCCAGCGAGTGAGGCGACTCCCCCGCGTCCAGACGCCGTCTGGCATCCAGCAAACGCCGCGCCCCCCAGGCCAATCCACCGATGGCCCGGCCGCTGGCGGCGGGGTCAGTGGCCAACACCCGGTGCCATTCATTCAGTGCCTTACCAGCGTCACCCTCCGAGATGGCATCCATCACGGCGAAGACCGTCTGCTCCCGATAGCAGCCCACCACAGCCTCCACGTCCTGCGGCATGATTTCCTCGCGATCGCCCACGTAGAGCGACAGTTTGGCAAGCTCGCCGTCCAGTCGCTCATGCGAGTCTCCCACCTGGTCGTGCAGGCGATAGGCTGCCTGGGGGCTCATTCGCTTGCCGTATTCGTCGCGCGCGTGGGCCACCAGCCAGGAACGCAAAGCCTGGCCCTTGGCCGGTTTGCACTGCACGATCTCGCCGACACTGGCAACCGCCTTGTGCAGTCGCGTACGCCCGTCGAAGTTGTTGCATACCAGGATCAAACACCCGGTGTCCGACGGCGACGCGGCGTATCGCTCCAGCGTTGCCCGCGACCTGGTCACCAGAGCGTCGGCCTCATCGACCACCACCACCCGGCGCCCCCCCATAAGAGAGAACGTCCGAACGTCATCGAGCACGTCGGAGACCTCGGCCTGCCTCCCGTCCACACGCTGTAAATTGAGCGACGGGTCGCCGCCGCCCAGCTCGCGGGCCATTATGCGATCCAACGCCCGTCGGCGCAGAAATGTATTCTGGCCATAAACAACACAGAACGGTTTGAGGTCTTGGGCCCCGGTCATCTTACAGGCTCGTTCTGGCGGAACTCCGCAGCCAGACGCTTCAGGTCAGCCATTCGCAGTCTGGCGCGTGCGATGGTCTCGGTCGCGCCTGGATTGCGTGTCAACGCCCTCTGGTAATGCTCGCCGGCCAGCAACTCGTCACCCTGATAGATGGCAATGTCGCCCAAGTTCAACCACGCTTTTGCGTCTTGCGGATTGGCCTGCACGATGCGGCTCAGTTGTTGCACGGCGTCAGTGAATCTTCGCTCGCCGATGTACGCCAGGGCTAAGCCCTGCAAAGCGTCGCGCGACCCCGGCCTGCGATCCAAAGCCAACTGAAAAGCCTCGACCGACTTGGCTGGCTCACCCTGAGCGTACAGCGCCTCACCCAACGCGACAAGCGCATCCAAGAGCGTCGGATCAAGCGCCAGCGAATCACGCAAACGCGACGCAGCCAGACGGTACTCGCCCCGCATGGAATGGAGTTTCCCTTGTTGGTACAGTTTCAAGGCCCGCGTTTGATGGTCTAGCGTGTCGTCGCCGACCAGACCGGTCAAACGGGCCTCCCGCGACTTCGACGCGATGGTGTTGCGACTACGCGGCTGCGGCGCTGCCGGCGCGGGCCGCTCCACCACCGTCGGCGGCGACGTCGCCTCCACAATGTGCCCGCACCGATCCCGCACCGTGATCCGGATTCTGATCGGCTTGTCGAAGTCCGCCGGTACCCGCCAATCATAAGAGCCGGCATTGGTCAGCGGACCGGCAATGGCCCGCCAGGGACCATCCGGGACCGTCTGGTATGAGAGTTCGATGGGACGGCTGGCCAGGCTGTTGTCGAGCGCCGACCATCGAATGTGCAGCGTCTGCGGCACGGTCGGCGGGCGGTCTTGACCGATGCGGTGCAGTTGAACCACCGGCGGAGTGAAATCCACATAGGCCCAGTAATGGGGCTCGGTGGTCGGCCCCGGGGTGGGCCCCGACCCTCCGGCGGCGTTGAACGCCACGATATAGAACCCGTACAACCCCTGTTCGCCCGCGTTGAACGAAAAGGGGGAAATCCCGTCCACATCCACCCCGTAGTTCCGCCAGCTTCGACCCCCATCCGTCGTGTACCAGAGATGCACCGACTCCACCGCAGCCGATCCGGGATCCAGTTCGTAGTCCACCTCAAAGCTCTGACGCCTTACCTTCTGGATGGCGTGCATGCTGGGTGGATCAACCCCAACTGCCTCCGCTGCTATCACGAGAAAGCACAGTGCAGCAGCCGTTGACAAGCGCAGTTTGACCATAGGTGTTCACCCTTCCCGGTACGGGTTTCCAGTGCGTCAACGGAATATCGGACCCCCCCGGAAGGAGGCTTGACCAATTCCAAGCGCCCTGATATCGAGATTCCTCCATAATAACGGTGCCGCTGAGCGATTGGCCGGGGTGTCGCCGGCTACACGCCGAGCCCAAGCCTGTAACCGCCATAAGGTCATAATTGAAAATAGCTTACACAAAAGAAGGCTCGCCCTGAAAGGTGGGCATAACGCGTTGCGGCATGGAGAAACCAGCGATTATCGCTCAAAAATGCGGTTTTCTATGGCAAATAAGCTTTGCGAGCGGCAACGTGCTTTGTTAGACTCCCGCCCGGTTCCACACATGGGAGTGCGGACGGCCAACCGTGGGGTTCGCTAAGGAGTTGCCCGAATGGTGCAAGAATACGAACGTCTCAGAGAAATGGTCGAAGCGGCGGCTGATGATGTTGCCAAGGCGGCGGGCGGCAACAAGGCAGCCGGTACCCGCGTCCGAAAGGCGATGCAGGAGATCAAAGCAACCGCCCAGGACGTGCGCAAGAAGGTCCTGGAGACCCGCTCTGCGCCGACCCCGACCTAGCCCGAATAATTCACCGCAGAGCACGCAGAGATCGCAGAGAGGTGATGGATGAGAGGTCAGGGAGGTCAACGCCGAACTAACGAGAGACACACCGTCACGAAGAGACGAGCTGGAATTCGGTCGTAACTTCCTTCCACATAGTTCTCTGCGGTCTCGGCGGTCTCCGCGGTATGAGTAATCCAGGCTAGTATTTCGTCACTTGAAGATTGCGGATTGCGGATTGCGGATTGAACAGCTCCGGTGCTGCAATCCTCAATCGTCAATCCGTAGACCGAAGTCGACCGGGCTCTTCTGAACATGCCATTCAACAGACCGGCCGCCCCTTCGGATGGGTCGTTCTGACCGCTCGGTCCGCTGGGGTAAAGGTGCCGTTACCGTATGGCTGACCAACTCTTGCTCGATTTGGAGCAGTTTGACTGCACCAAGGTCATATATGACCGCGAGCGTATCTATGACCGCCTGCCGCAAAAGCATGAGTTCATGGTGCTGGATGGCGTCTGCCACCTCGATCATGACGTGGGGGAGGCTATCGCCTTCATGGACGTGCGCCAGGACCAGTGGTGGTGCAAGGCCCACATCCCGGGCAACCCCATCTTGCCCGGCATGCTGATGCTTGAAGCGGCGGCCCAACTGGCTGCGTTTATGGAGCGCTACAGTAACGAGGGCTTTGAAGGTTTCGTCGGCTTCGGCGGTGTGGATGAATGCAAGTTCCGGCGGACCGTCACGCCGCCGTCCCGGGTCTGGCTCCTGTGCCGCCGCTTCGAGGCTCGCAGCCGCCGCATCATTTGCCAGGTGCAGGGCGTGGTTGACGGCAAACTCACTTTCGAAGCCAAGGTGACCGGCTTGGTTATCCGCGCCTGACATGCACATCCTGCTGACCAACGACGATGGGTTCGACGCCCCGGGATTGATGGCATTGCACCGGGCCATCGATCGCGTCCACCGGATTACGGTGGTGGCCCCGCGGGGCCAGCGCTCGACCTGCGGTCACGCATCCACTCTGGCTGGGCCGGTCGACGTGCAACAGGTCACACATGACCTGCTGGGCGACGTCTTCACCGTAGCCGGCACACCGGTGGATTGTGTGCGGCTGGGTGTTGCGGAACTGGCTGATGGGCCGGTCGATTGCGTGGTGTCCGGCATCAATCAAGGTGCCAACGTATCAGTGGTCGACGTAGCCCAGTCGGGCACCGTAGCGGCGGCGCGGGAAGCAGCGTTTTGCGGCATTCGCGGAATCGCGGTGTCGCAGATGTATCGCAAGAATGTCGACACCGACTGGGACGGCGCGTCCCGGCTGGTCAGCCGGTTACTGCCGCAATTGCTGGACGTCGCCGTGCCGGCATCCTGTTTCTGGAACGTCAACCTGCCCTGCCTGCTGCCCGGGGAAGAGCCCGCCGGCGTGCGCCTGCTGCCGGCTTCCACGGATCAGATACCCCTGGTGTTCACATCGGAGGATGCCCCGTCCAGCCGGGAACGCACCTACCATTACCGCGGCGTGTACAGCGCCCGCACCATCAGCCCCGGCACCGACGTCGCCGCGGTCTTCGAAAACGAGATTGCCGTCACGCCGATGATGATCGACCCCACCGATAAGACCATCCTTAGCCGGGAGATCAAGCTGGCCCTTTGAAGATCGCCCGGATCAGTAGCCTTGCCGACGTTTTCTGACAATTCGATGGCAGTCGTCCGATACACTGATCCGAACCGCGACTGTTAAGGAGCGGCTACGGCGCGGCGATACGTCGCACTGTCCGGAGGCCGCTCGTTAACACTCGCGGTTCTTAACGGCTTCCCGGCCCGCAACGTACTATGATAGGATAGCGGTCGACAACGGTTCATCATTATTGAGGTCACCATGAATCGCAAGGTCAAGTCGCGGCTGTATTCGTTTTGGCGGGAGTGGGTCAAGCCCATCCTCATCGTTCTGATCGTTTTCGGATCGTTCCGTTCGGCGGTGGCGGACTGGAACGACGTTCCCAGCGGGTCGATGAGGCCGACCATCCTGGAAGGCGACCGCATCTTCGTCAACAAGATGGCCTACGACCTTCGGTTTCCATTTACGTCGTGGCGGTTGGCCAGATGGGGTGGCCCGCAGCACGGCGACATCGTCATTCTTTTCTCGCCCGCGGACGGCACTCGTCTGGTCAAGCGCGTCATCGGCCTACCGGGCGACAAGGTGGCAATGATTAACAACCGCCTCTTCATCAACGGCCGGCCGCTTGCTTACGAACCTATGTATGCGGGTGCGGTCGGCGGCATCGTCGCCGATGGGGCCTCGGGTCCGCAGATTGCTCGTGAAAAGATCGACCATACGGTCCATCCGATCATCATGACGCCGCGGATTCCGGCCATGCGCACCTTCGGGCCGGTGACCCTGTCGGACGACGAGTACTTCGTCATGGGCGACAACCGCGACAAGAGCCGCGATTCCAGATTCTTCGGCAAGGTGCAGCGGTCCAGCATCGTAGGTAAGGTAAGCCGTGTGGTAATCTCTCTTGATCTTGACAACTACTTCAAGCCTCGCTGGGATCGCTTCTTCCAACGCCTGGACTGATCAGCGCGTACTCCCGAGCCCTTTCGAAGGGCGCGCTTTCACGCATCGGGTAGTGCGGTTTGATCACGGCTGGTCGTGGTTCATTTTCAAGTAGAGACACCCTCCGGGCGGAGTACATGGCCCCGGCCGGAATGCGAGGTGCCGCAAGGCCGTCAAATCCAAGGGATTGACCGAGCCGTTGCGGTTGATGTCGATGAATGGCAAGAAGCCGAGACACGGCGGCTCACGAACACCATTGACGAATTGGCGAAATCGGGTGACGTCCAGCGGATTGAAGCGCCCGTCCTGGTTGACTTCGCCCGGCAGGAACCCGACGTCCACACGGTCGGTCTCGTCGACTCCGGGGCCCAGGCTGCCTTCGGTTGGAATGCGATTCCCGCAGGCGTCCTCGAGGTCGGCGATGACGGTGGTCCATTCCTGCAACCTGATGATCCTATCAAACTCGACGAAGACGATCGTGGGGTCCTCAAGATCGACGGAAACATCGACCACGTTCGGTGGCTCTCTCCCACCGGTCTCGGTCACGGAAAATGAGGCCGTGGTCAAGACCCCGTATGGCCAGCCGCCAGACGTGTTGCCCACGTCGAACACCGGCTCGGTGAAGATCAAGGTAAACGAGTCAATACCCTGGTTCAGGTCGGTCCCGTTGTCGGATTCGCGACGCGGGTCGATGTAGCCGCTGTACGTAGTGCTCTTTTCGTCGCTGCACATGCGCTCATGGTCGATCTCCGGCGGGGTAACATCGTCAGGATCGCAATCAAGCTGCAAAAGGTAATCGTCGCCGACTGCTTGGCTGGCCGCGTCGTCGCCGGACGAGTGCGGCTCTTCCGACCAAGCCGGCAAGCTTGTCGCAAACGTGACGCCGGCCAGCGCAATCAGCAGGTATCTGCCATTAGAGTGCTTAGAGTGCATATGCGTGGCCTCCGACGTGAAAGGCAAGGGTGGCTTTTTCGGTTCTGCACCAGGTGGCTCCATGCAAACGAGACCTGCAATCTGGGATTCAATATAGCACCGCAAGCTCGGCAGTCAAATACCGCAAAACAATTGAGCGTCCGACCGTGAGGGAGCGGCACCGGTTCACCCCGAGCAGTTCCGTTCCTCGATTCCGTCCCCCATCCCTGGAAGGGGCGGGGCACCCTCGCGCTAAACTGGACTTGCGTTGACCGCTCCCTTACGGTCGCGGTTCCGATTACGGGCCCGTCCCTCGGGTCGGGGTTCTGAATGCGTCCAGCAGATGCTTGACCTCCACCAGCGACTCGCCATGGCCAAAACCCCCACCGCCAAGACTGCCATCCAGCGGCAAATCGACGCCACCGACCGTCGCCATCGACCAACTCGTCTACGAACTCTACAATCTGACCGACAGCGAAATCGCGATCGTCGAGGAGGCGACAAGGGGATGATCAGTACCGCGACCGTGAGGGAGCGGCCCCGATGCACGAGAGCGAGTGACATCCGCCGGGAGTGCTCGATGTTGGAGATATGTTGATAGGGCGGATATTGACGGTGGCGTACGCCATGAAGTGTAGCGGCTTGGGCCGCTCGCTGACACTCGCGGTACTGAGTAGGCGCGGGGGTTCATAGACCGGTGTCCGATCCGATTGCGTACTTGATTACGTTCCGCACATACGGCACGTGGTTGCACGGAGACCGACGCGGATCGGTCGACCGGGATCACAACGTGTATGCCACTCCCTTGCTGGACGCCCACGCCGGTCGGCTACGATCGGCGCAGCAGCGCCGCGCCCATTCGCCGGTGACGCTGGGCAAGTCTGTGCGCGATGGGGTCGGTGAGGCGATCCGACAGGTTTGCGCCCACCGCGGCTGGACGATCCACGCGTCCAACGTACGTTCCAATCATGTACACGTTGTCGTGTCGGCCCCGCAGCCTCCGGAGCAGGTCATGCTGGCATTCAAGTCGTGGTCTACCCGGCGGCTCAGGGAATTGAATCTGATTGACAAGTGCGCGCGGGTGTGGTCGCGTCACGGGAGCACAAGATACATCTGGAAAGCAAATCAGTTGGCGGAGGCGTGTCGGTACGTGGCTGAGGGGCAAGGCACTGAGTGAATAGGCCGCTTCCTGACGGGCGCGGTTCTGAATGGCCAGAGAAATCGCTGCCCTGCCCGATGCCGAAAGGCGCCGGCGGGTTACGGCACTTCTGCCCGGGCGCAAAGACACGGTATCCCTTTCGAAGGCAATGTTCACCCGCGCCGCAGAGCTGCAGCGGCTTGGATTCAAGCCCGCCGACGCGCTTCACGTGGCTGCCGCCGAATCGCTGGAGTAGGACATTCTGCTCTCCTGCGACGACCGTTTGTGTCGGCGGGCCCGTCGTTTTCGCAGAAAACTGCGCGTCCGTGTAGATAATCCGCTATCATGGTTACAGGAGAACACCGATGCATCGAACGCTTGATCAGATTCGCCGTCAAGGGCTGACCGCCCTGCGAACACGTCTGGGCCGAGCCGGGATGATTCGATTCCTTCAGCAGTTTGAGACTGGGGAGGAGGATTATGCACTCCAGCGCCGAGAGTGGGTTGATCGTGTATCCCTTTCCGACCTGGAGCAAGTTGCCGCCGGGACCCGCAAACGCACGGGCGGGGCCAAACGCTCCTCCCGTAACTCCCCAGAGTAGGCACTATCGACAGTCGTCCCCAACCGAAGCTCGACCTCCACCAGCGACTCGCCGGCGCCAAAACCCCCACCGACAAGACCGCCATCAAGCGCCAAATCGACGCAACTGACCGCCAGATTGACAATCTTGCATGCGAACTACATGAATTGACCGACGACGGAATCCGCATCGTCGAAGAAGCGACAAACCGATGAGTGACAAACAGAGACGCGCCCGTAAGGAAGCGGGCATTGTGAACGGGCGAAGAAAAGGTCCCGCTCCCTTACGGTCGCGTCTCGGAAACGGGTCGCGGTTCGGGGATCACGCTCCCTTACGGTC
>JAZGDL010000551.1:0-2887 GCA_036477795.1 Phycisphaerae bacterium | reverse complement strand
ACGCTGGTGGCGGCGTCGGCCAGCGAAGGATCGCTCTCCGGGGCGGAAATCGCTGCAAACCAGTCCCAGATCGACTCGGCCATCGATTCCATCGACCGGATCATCCGCACCACGCAGTTCAACGGGAAGAAACTGCTCAACGGCTCGCTGGCCATGAACACCACGGGTGTGGACGCCACCAAGATTGAGAACCTCAAGGTCTTTTCGCGCCCCCAGAGCACCTCGGCGATCTTGGTGACCGCCACCATCACCGCGTCGGCACAGACCGCCTCGGCGGCCTTTGGAAACGGTTTCAACGCGGCCGGCACCAACGTCAATCTCAGCGGCACCACCTCGCTGTCCATTACCGGGACGTTGGGGACGGCCACCATCACGCTGGGCAGCGGGCTTACCCGACAGGGCATCATGGACGCCATCAACACCGCCACGGCACAGACCGGAGTAAGCGCCAGCACCGACGCCAGCAACAACATCGAGCTCAACACTACGGGCTTCGGGACTGACGAGTTCATTGCCATCGACGTGCTTTCCGGAGGGGTGTTGAAAGACCAAGGCGCTAGCACGACTTCCACCGTTATCGAAACATCCACCACCTTCGGCGTCGACGCGGCGGTGACCGTCAACGGGCAGCAGGCCAACGTGGACGGTCTGGACGTCAGCTTCACCGCCAACGGGCTGAGCTTCTCGTACAGCCTGAACCAGAGCTACGGTTTCGGGCAGATAGCCAACCGGTCCAACACCGACACCTTCAACGTCGAACTCACCGGCGGGGCCACCTTCCAGTTGGGAACGGAGTCGAGCACGCGGCAGACCATCGGCCTCAACTCGCTGTTCAGCCACCAGATCGGCGGCGGCGATTCCGGCGGGTTCCTGAGCGACATTCGTGGCGGCGGAACAGCCTCGCTGAACAACGACATAGCCACCGCGGTGACGGTGATCAGGAAGGCCATCTCCGACGTCGCCACCGAACGAGGCCGGATCGGCGCGTTCCAGAAGTTCCAGGTGCAGACCTCCATCAACTCGCTTGAAGCGGGCAAGATCCAGTTGTCCAACGCCACCAGCATCATCGGTGATACGGACTTCGCGTCCACGACGGCTACTCTGAGTCGGGAAACGGTGCTGCTCAACGCGGCCATCTCATTGCTGGGGTTGGCCGGCCAGCAGCAAGGGCTTATCCTGTCGCTGCTGCAATAAACAAGTGCGTAAAGGGAAAGCTTGAGGGGAGCCTTTTCCTTACACGGCGGGCTGTGGCGAAACGCCGCAGCCCGCCGATACTTTAGTAGGAGAGGGACGAAGGCACGAAGGTCAATCCGCAATCCCCAATCGTCAATCGTCAATTCTTACCGGGGTGTATACATCGGGATCAGGCACGCTTGCGACCAATCCAGGCCCGCAGGCTTTTGAGCGGCTTGGTGTTGAGGATTGACTCGGCGGTCGCCCATCCCCGCCGGGCGGTGAGCACGCCAAGCCCGATGCAGTCCAACCCTTCGCTGTGGTGGCTGTCGGTGTTGATGGCCAGCATGACGCCCGCATCGACCGCTTGCCGGACGTGGTCAGCCTTGAGATCCAATCGCTGCCAGGCGGCGTTGATTTCCAATATGGTCCGTGTCTCCGCCGCGGCCCCAACAATGTCAGCCATGTTGATGTCCATGGCCGGCCGCCGGTTGATCAGCCGCCCGGTGGCGTGCCCGATCATGGTTACGTAGCGGTTTTCAATCGCCTTGAGCAGCCGTCGGGTGGGCGATGTCTTGCCGCCGGTCATGCCGGCGTGAATGCTGGCGATGACCATGTCGCATTGGGCCAGAATGCTGTCGGGATAGTCCAATGATCCGTCCGCCAGGATGTCGCACTCCGTGCCCGCGAGAATGGTGATGCCCTTGACGCGGGCATCCGCAGCCCTGACGTCTTCGATGTGCTTGATCATGCGTTCGGCGCTGAGCCCATTGGCGATTATCGAGCTCTTGGAGTGGTCGGTAATGGCGATGTACTTATATCCACGGGCCTTGGCGGCTTCGGCCATCTCTTCGATGGTGCAGACGCCGTCGCTAGCGACGGTGTGTACGTGGAGATCACCCTGGATGTCATTCTCCGTCACCAGCGGCGAGGTGTCCGCCATATCAAATTCACCCCGGTCCTCACGCAGCTCGGGCGGAGCGAAGGGAACCTCGAGTTTGCCGTAGATGGATTCCTCGGTAGCGCCGGCCAATCGTTTTTCGCCGGCAAAGAGCCCGTATTCGTTCAGTCGCCATTTCTTTTTGACCGCGATTTCGCGGAGACGCACGTTATGCTCTTTGGATCCGGTGAAGTACTGCAACGCCGCTCCGAAGGACTCCGCCGGCACGACGCGAAGATCGATCTGCAATTCGCGATCACGATCCACCAGGACGGTCACCGAGCCTCTTGTGCTTCCAGCAGCCAGCACGCGATGCACGGCGGGCAATTCGGTGAATGCCGTGACGATGCGTTCGCCGTCATCGCATTCACACAGCAGGTCAATGTCTCCGATAGTCTCCGCGCCGCGCCGCAGAGACCCGGCCATCTCGATACGCTTGACGCCGTCAAACGCCCCAATGCTGTCGCCTATTTGTTGGGCGATCGGCAGGGCCAGGCCGATGGGGGTGCGCCCGCTGGATTTTTCGACGAAGGCGATGCCTTCGGCGATCTTCCTGACGCTTTGCGCGCCGAACCCCGATAGTTCAGCCAGCGCTCCAGAACTGATAGCTTTCTTGAGGTCATCGACACCGCCCACGCCCAGTTCCTTGTGCATCTGGGCGATTTTCTTAGGCCCCAGATTCTGAATCCGCAGCAGGTCCGGCAGCCCTCTGGGCAGTTGTGATTCGAGCTCCTCGAGCAGTTTGATCCTGCCGGTCTCGATGAATTGCTGGAT
>JAZGDL010000550.1:0-19500 GCA_036477795.1 Phycisphaerae bacterium | reverse complement strand
AAGCCCGAGCAGGCTGCACAATTCGACGGTGGCTACCACCTGCGGATTGTGCCGCTCGATGAGCCGGGCCACGTCGCCGGTGTGATCAAAGTGCCCGTGGGTCAGGGCCAGAAAATCGCAGCGCGCGGGATCCTTGAATTGGTCGGGGCAGGAGGGGTTGTCCCGCAGCCAGGGGTCAATCAGGATGACGCGCTCATCCGGGAGGGTAAGCCGGATGGTCGCGTGTCCCAGCCAGGTCATGTTGGCGGCGCCGGCCATGACAATCTCCTATGCAAACGTTATCGAACCACCAGCGGTCACCTCTACTTGGCGATCGCTGTTATCTTTTCGATGATGAGGCTGTGTTCGGGAAATTCGCCGGTCTCTTGCTTGCTGTAGATCAGCTCGCCGTCGACCCTCACGTCGAAGATTCCCCCACCGCCCTCGATCATTTGGGGCGTGAGGCCGCACTCCTTCTTGATCGACTCCGCCAAACTGGCGGCCTTCGGGTAATAGTTTCATTCCATGCAGTACTTGATGGACACTTTCATGACAGCGATCTCCCATGCGTTGAAACGGCAATTGTCACTCTTATCGGCAGGATTATAGCAAAAGAACCCCGAGAGGAACACCGATCCGAAGCGGGGCACGGACTTTGACCGGCGCTATATACGTGTGGGCCTGGGCGGCGGGCGAGGGTTTCCAAGGAGAGGCAGCGTCGGCGGGAGCAGGTAACAGCCCGGTAACATCGAGCCGCGGCCGGGCCTTGTTGAGGGCGGGCGGGGTACACAACGTAACCGCAGGGTAATGAGCCGTTGCAGGGCCCTTGAACCGTGTGGATAGGATTGCGTATGATTCGAGCATCAAAGTGTTCGGCATGGTCATGCGCTATGCCGATGGGTTCTCACTGTTGGATGGCCAGTTGTTTGGATAACGGTTGTTGCCGCCGCAGTAGATATACGGGGCGGAAATGGCACAGTAACGTGGAAAGGGTTTTTCGATGAATCGAAGATGGTTGGTACGGCATGGTGGTTATGGGGCGGCGTTGGCGGCATTGGCGTTGGCGTTGGGCCCTGCGACGGCGTGGGCGCAGCAGACAGAGGAGGCCAAGAATACCAAACCCAAGGTAGCGTTCACCGAACTCGTGATACCGGTCAAGAAGTCAGACGAGAAGTCGGACAAGAAGTCGGACAAGACCGAAAGCAAAAAGAAGGCGCCCACCGGAGCGGCGCCGAAAATCGCCGCCGACAATACCACCCACGACTTCGGTGAAGTGTGGGCGGGCAAGGACATAAACCACACGTTCGTGATCAAGAACACCGGTCAGGAAATCCTCAAGATCACGCGGGTCAAGCCCAGTTGCGGGTGCACGGTGGCGCAGAAGTACGACCGTGAGATCAAGCCCGGGGCCACCGGCAAGATTCAGGTGACGGTCAGGACCGCCAGGCTTCGCTCCAAGATCACCAAGTCGATTCGGGTGGAGTCCAATGACACCACCAAGTCGCCGTTTGTGCTCAAGATCACCGGAACGGTCAAGGAGAGGTACACGGTCGATCCGGTGCGCGGAGGCAACTTCGGCCGTATCAGTCCGGACGACAAGTTGGAGCGTACGCTGACTCTGACCAATAACATGGACGAGCCCGTCGAGCTGAAACTGGCGGCGTCCAAGGTGGGCGTGTTCAACGCTGAGTTGATCGAGAAGACTCCGGGCCGGTTGTATGAGTTCGTGGTCCGGGCCCAGCCGCCCTATGCGGACAAGGTCAATCGCGGCAGTTTCAAACTGACAACGTCACTGGACGGTAAGACCTCGATTGACATCCGCGTTTCGGCCTTCGTTCCGCCGCGCGTCGAGGTGTCGCCGCCCGTGGTGCTGATTCCCAGGGCCCAGAAGACGGCTCGCAAGCAGAACGTCCGCGTGAAGTTCAATTCCGACACACAGCGCAAGGTCCTGTCCGCTACCACCAACGCCAAGGACGTCGAAGTTGAGGTCAAGAAGACCTCGGACAGCAGCTACAACGTGACCCTGGCGTTTCCTGCGAATTACCTGCCGCCGCCAGACGGGGCCATGTTGACCATCACTACCGACGATCCCAAGAAGCCCAAGATGGAGGTGAGGATCGCCCAAACACGCAATCCCAAGCGGAGGGCCCCAGCGCGCCCGTCGATGCAACTGTCGGGCAAGCCCGTGCCTGATGCCACCTTCAAGACGGCTGACGGCAAAAAGGTGGCAACGGCCGAGATGAAGGACGATGCCACCCTGATGATGTTCTACACAAGCTGGTGCGGATTCTGCAAGCGCACCCTGCCCAAGCTCGATGCGCTCAAGAAGGAATACGAGGGCAAGTCAGTTAACATCGTCGGCGTCAACATGGACTCGCTCAAGGAGGACGGCGCTACCGGAAAACGGGCCCGGACCAAGAAGTCCGTGACGGATCAATGGAAGGATTTGGGGGGTTCCCTGACGCAGTTGTTCGACTCCAACAAGGACGGCCTCAACAAGTTCAAGGTGCAGAGCTTCCCGACGATGTTCCTGCTGGGCAAGACCGGCAAGGTTGAGCGGGTCTATATGGGTGGTGGGGCAGCCAACGACGGCAGCCTCAAGCGGGACATGGACACGCTCCTGGCCGGCAAGAAGCTGGCGACGACGACGGCACGCAAGCCGCGCGAACGGCCGGCCTTGAAGATGGCCGGTAAGCCCGCTCCCAAGGTCACCTTCCGGGCTGCGTCCGACGACTCGACCGTCAGCCTGACCGGCTCCGACGCCGAAGCCACCGTGGCCTTCTTCTACGCCAGTTGGTGCGGATACTGCAAGAAGACGCTGCCCAAGCTCAGCGAAATGTCCGAAGCCTACAAAGGCAAGCCCGTGCGCTTCGTGGGCGTCAATCAAGACACCATTGTGGAGAAGCTTGATCCCAAGAACCGTCGGGCCAAGACCAAGGAGTACGTGGTCAAGCAGTGGGCCGACCTGGGCGTCAAGTTCCAGCAGGTTCTGGACCCGCAAAGGTCCGGCAGTAAGGACTTCAAGGTGTCCAGCTTCCCCACCTTTTTCCTGATCGACAAGAACGGCAAGATCGATAAGGCCTACATCGGCGGCAATGCGATCACTAACGGCACCTTGAAGAAGAACATCGACACCTTGCTGGCCGGCAAGACAGTCAGCAAAGCCACGAATCCTACGATCAAGCTGACCATTCCCAACATCAGCTTGACCACCAGCAAGGAATAGCCTGCCGAGCAGTTCGCAAAGTGGTTTCTCACGCCCGTGCCGACGGGCCCGTCGGCACGGGCTTCTTGCTTGCGCGGGCAGGTCATGCCAATTCCAGATGGAACTTGCCGATACTCCCCCGCCCACGGATTCAAATCCGAAATTCGAATATCGAAATCCGAAACAGATCCGAAGGACCAAAACTCAATTGACCGAAACTATCACGCTGGGACGAGCAAAGAGTGCGGTTATGCGACGGCAGGGCGGTCCTGTTTGGCGTCGTCCTGGAACTTGACGCTGACCCGGGCGGAGACGCCGGGCTCCTGCATGGTGATGCCGTAAAGCTGATCGGCGATGCTCATGGTGCGCTTGGAGTGGGTGACCAGCACGAACTGCGAGCGATCCAGGAACTCGCGGATGATCTGGTTGAAGCGCACGTTGTTGGCTTCGTCCAGTGCGGCGTCGACCTCGTCGAGCATGGCCAACGGTGACGGCCGGGATCGGAAAATGCTCATCACCAAAGCGATGGCGGTCATGGTCTTTTCGCCGCCGGACATCAGCGAAATGCGCTGCAGCTCCTTTCCGGGCGGCTTGGCGAGAATCTCGATGCCAGATTCGAGCGGGTCGTCGGGATTCTCCAGAATGACGTCGGCCTTTCCGCCGCCGAAAAGCTTGCGGAACAGGTCGCGGAAGTGTCCGCGGATGGCTTCCAGGGATTTTGTGAAGCGCTCGATGCACTCGGCGTCGAGCTTTCGTATCAGGTCCTCGAGCTGCCGGCGGGAATCATCGAGGTCCCGGAACTGTCCGGTGAGGAACTGATCACGCTCCTCCAGTTCAGCCTGCTCTTGAATAGCGCCCAGGTTGATGTTGCCGAGTCGGGCTATCTTTTGGCGCAGCTCGGTGATTTCAGATTCCACCTCGTCCCAGTTTTGATCGGTGTGATCGTAGGTCGCATACATTTCGGCGATCTGTATGCCCAGCTCATCCTTTACGCGTGCAGCCAACTCGTCGCGGCGGACGTTGGACTCCTGTAGGGCGAGCTGGGTCTGGTGGAGCCGGGCTTCGATTTCTTCGAGATTGCTGCGGAGAGTGCGGGTGGCGGTGGCGAGCTGCTCCGACTCCAGCCGGGTCATCTCGCGGCGGCGGCGCAACTGCAAGGTGCCGGCTTCCAGGCGCTCGGCGGATGCGGAGAGTTCGTCCAACCGCCCGCGGGCGGTTAGGACTGTTTCTTCGGACTCTGCAAGACGAGCCTGGCTGTCGGCCCGATCGCCGGCGGTGGCGGCGATGGATTCCTCGGTGGTACGGATACCGTGGCGCAGATGGTTGATGGAGTCGGCGATGGAGGCGCGTTTGGTGGCCAGCTTTGCGGCGGCTATCCGGGCTTCGGTCAGCTCGTGGCGGGCGCGATCGCGATCCAGGGTCAGCGACTCGATGCGCCGATTGTAGGCGGCGACGGCATTCTCGCGGTCCTCGTTTTCGGCGTCCAGTCGGCCGACCGACGCTTCGCTCTGCGATGCGCGATCTTTGGCTTCGGCGAGCTGCTGGGCGATAATGGCCACCTCGCCGGCGATGAGCGGCTGTTCCTGAGTCAATCTTCGCACCGCCTCGTTGACCGACTCCAGGGCGGCATTGGCCTCGACCTTGGCATTGTTGGCTTCGTAGACCGCGTTCTGAAGGTCTCGCTGGACGTCGCTGATGTGAGCGGCTTCAGCCACGGCCCGGTTGAGCTCCTGCCCCAGCGAGCGGGAGTGCTCCTCGATTCTCTCCAGTTGGACGCCGAGTTCGCGACGTTCGCTCTTGCGGGCGATGAGGCCGGCACGGCTGCTGGGCGGTCCAAACGAGATGGAGCCGTCGGGCTCCACGACTTCGCCGGATAAGGTGACGAATCGGCGCCCGGAGATATCCTCCTTGGCCATTGCCAGAGCATGCTCGAGTGATCGGGCGACGACGGTCTTACCCAACAAGTGCCTGGCCAGCCGCCCGTATTTTTCGTCGCAATGGACCAGGTCGGCGGCGTTGGCGACGAAACCGGGGTGGTCGCTAAGGTCCTGCTCGTTTATCAGGGGCGGGAGGCGGTCCATGCAGATGGCGGTGAGCCGGCCGGGAAGTGCGTCGTAAAGTTTGCTGTTGGCTAGAAATGTACGACTGTCTTCGAGCACCAGATGCTGGTCGCGCTCGCCAATGGCCGCTTCCACGACGTGGGCGTAGCGCACGTCGGCTTCAAAAAGGTCGCCCACCATGCCGCAGATTCCCGCCAACGCAGGGTCATGCGGTCGGGCGGCTACTTGCTCCAGAAGCGAGCGGACGCCTTCGCCCACGCCTTCCATCTTGCGTTGCAGCTCAGCCAGCACCTGCAAGCGCGAACGCACCGCGCTGCGCTGTTCCCGCGCGCCGGCAAGGTCTTCAGTCAATTCCGCGCGACGGGTTTCGATCCGCTCAGCCTGGGCGGACTTGTCCCGGAGCCTGGCTGTCTCATCCTCGATAAGCTCGTCGAGCTCGTTTCTTCGCGATTCGAGTTCTGCTTTTTTCGACAGATGGCCCTGCAGTTCGGCGCGTACCGCGGCGTCGCGCTCGCCCAATCGATGGTGCTCGGCCTTGAGGCTTTCTCGATGGGTGTTGAGGCTGGCGATTTCATTGCGCAATTGGGTTGAGCGGCGGACCAGGTCGACCAGGCCGGCTTTTTCATCTTCGATGAGGGCATGCACCTCGGTCAACTCCCGCTCGAGGTGCTGTTCCTGGTCGGTCAACTGTCTGATGCGCGTGGCGTTGTCACGCGTCTGGTCCTGGAGGGCGACCGCCTGCTCCTGAATCTCGCTCAGCCGGGATTGGTAATCGTCGCGCTGGGTCTCAAGTTGGTCGACACGCGCACTGACTCGCTCCAGCACGGTATTCAGTTCGGCGATGCGGTTTTGGGCGGCGTCGATCCGTTCCTGGTGTGCGGCGATATCGGAGCGCGTCTGCATTAGCTGCCGCTCGGTTTGGGAGAGCTCCTCGGCCAGTTGATCGACCGATTGGGCCAGCCTGGCGGTTTCCACCTCGTTGCGGTCGATCTGTGTGCGCAGGGCGGTGGACTCGTCGGTGGTCTGGTTTGTTTCGCGGGTGAGCTTGGCCATCGTCTCGGTCAGCCGATGGTACTCAGCCAGCGAATAACTGGCCCGCAACTCCTTGAGCCGCGATTCATACGCCTGAAAACTGCGGGCCTTGCCGGCCTGGAGCTTGACGCTGCGCAGGCGTTTCTGCACCTCCTCGATGATGTCGCTGACCCGCAGGAGGTTCTGCTGGGTACGTTCCAGCTTGCGCTGGGCCTCGCGCTTGCGGGCTTTGTATTTGCCGATGCCCGCTGCCTCTTCGAAGATCGCCCGGCGATCGACGGACGAGGAGGTAAGCAGGTTATCAACACGCCCCTGCTCGATAACGGAATAGGTGTCAGCCCCGACGCCGGTGTCCAGGAACAGTTCGCGAACGTCTTTGAGCCGGGCGGCCTCGTTGTTGATCAGGTACTCGCTCTCGCCGGATCGATAGAGCTTGCGCGTAACGCACACCTCGTCGAAATCCAGTGGCAGTTGATGGTCGGTATTGTCGAAGTAGAGGTCCACGCGGGCCATTCCGCTGCTCTTGCGGGTGCTGGAACCGTTGAAGATCATGTCGCTCATCTGCCGTCCGCGGAGCAGCTTAGCCGATTGCTCGCCCAGCACCCACTTGAAGGCGTCGACCACGTTGCTCTTGCCGCATCCGTTGGGGCCGACGATGCAGGTCACGCCCGGCGAGAAGTCGAAATCGATAGCGTCGGGGAAGCTCTTGAAGCCGTGTATGGATATGCGTTTCAGGTACATCAGGTAGATCACCTCCGTGTGCTGCGGCCGCGGCACTCATCCCTGGCGCCCGGAACCCCGCCACCGGCCGGTTACTTCCAACGCAGAAACTACCACAACAGGAGAACTATGGCAATTCAATTCTTGGCCGGCGGCCGTCGCGCGCCGTCGCGGGTCAATCGTGTTGAGTCCAAATCGCTTCGCCAGCTCGCGGAGGCGGCCTGGGGCGTCTTGCCCCGCGCCGCACCGATCAGAATCATAGACCTGGCGGCGCCACCGCCGCACCTCTTCGAGCATCCGGCTCTCAGTCCGTATTGATTTCGTCGCCATAGAGCACCTCAGCGGGACTAACAATTCGCAATGGGCGGTGATATCCGGTAAGAACCGCTGTGGGTGGCGGACGAACATGCGACCGAAAGCGACTCGCTGGTGTCACTCACCTTATACCCTATCTATGCCCCACCCTTACTTCGCAAGGTACGTGTTTCGAGTTGCATTGTGAGGTGGGGTGGCGTAGCATTGCGTATATGAACGTCCAGGAAGTGGAGAAGCTGCTGAGCACCAGACCCTTCGAGCCGTTCGGCCTTTACATGTCCGACGGGTCAGCCTACGCGGTCACGCATCCCGATCAGGTGATCCTCACGCCTCGGGCCGCCCACGTCGGCATCGGAAGCGCTCGCAATGGTCGGGTGGTGCGCGACGTGGTCATCTGCGCCCTGGTGCATATCACCCGCCTCGGACCCCTGCCGAAAGCTCCCCGTAAACGTCGCAAGTAACTTGTTCACCCGTCTGCCTATCGTAAAAACGGCTTGCCCATCAGCCGCCGTAGCATGGCGATCTGGCCTGCGTGAAAGCCTTCATGACGCACGCAATGGTCGATGGCGCCTCGCTTGGTGGTGTAGTGCGGGTGCGGCTTACCATGCTTGCCGTAGCACGGCTCGTTAAGCTGCTGCTCGTTCATGCCGCGGATGGCTTCAAGCACGACATCATGCGTCGCCGCCATTCTCTCGCGCACCGCAGCCGGCAATGGATAGTCGTATTGGCCGGCACTCTTGACCGGCCCGCCGACCGGAAAATGCTTGCTGAACTCAGGATCCGGATTGTCGCCCCCGCCCACGCGTACCAGCACCAGAAGGGCCTCGGCGCAGGCCAGGTGGCCGCAGAGCCACAGAATGTGCTGCACGCCCTCTTGCGGCTGAAAGGTCCATTCGTCACCGGAAACGTCCGCGATAAGTTTCAACGTCCACTCGCGACTGCCGTCCACGGCCAGCGCCAGATTCTCTCCCGCGTTCATTGGCTATACGCCTTCACCAGATGGTCATCACTCAATCGACAAACTGGGCTCAGCCGTCGCCTCCAGATTCCGGACACTGATCTGCCCCGCCGTGGCAGCCGCCACCGCTTCCACGGCTGCGCTGACTTCGCCGTCTCCGTCGGTAAACGTTCGCTCAGGCGTGCCCGCGTCGCCGTATTCACGAATCCTGGCGTTCAGCGGAATCCCGCCCAGGAACGGCACATTCAGCTCCCGGGCCAACCCCTCCGCCCCGCCGTGATCGAAGATCTCGTCCCGATGGCCGCACTTGGGGCAGATATAGTAGCTCATGTTCTCGATGATACCCAGGCAGGGCACGTTAAGCTGGTTATACATCAGCACCGCCCGCCGGGCGTCCATCAATGCCACGTCCTGCGGCGTGCAGATGACCACCGAGCCGGTCATCGGAATCGCCTGTGCGAGTGTCAAAGGCACGTCACCCGTTCCGGGCGGCAGATCGACAATCAGGTAATCCAGCTCACCCCAGTCGACCTGCTCGATAAACTGCTTGACCACCGAGTGCACCATGGGGCCTCGCCAGATCAACGGCTTGTCCCGATCGACCATGAACCCCATGCTCATCACCTTAACGCCGGCCGCTTCAATCGGCAGAATCATCTCACCGCGAACCGCCGGCTGGGTTCCCTCGACCCCCAACATGGTCGGTATCGAAGGCCCATACACGTCCGCGTCCATCAGCCCGACTTTCGCGCCTTTCCGCCGCAGGCCCACCGCCAGCAACACCGCCGCGGTGCTCTTGCCCACGCCGCCCTTGCCCGCCCCGACCGCCACAATGTTCTTCACGCCTTGCAGCACCCCATCCCGCCGGCCCCGGCCGCGCACCACGGCGCTGAATTCCACCTCCACGTCGTTCACGCCCGGAATGCTCCTAACCGCGGCGGCCACCTCCCTGCTGATCTGATCCTTCAACGGGCAGGCCGGCGTGGTCAACTCCACGTGGACCCGGACGTTGCCGCCGTTGACAGCCACGTCCTTCACCATATTCAGCGTCACCAGGTCCCTGTGCAGCTCAGGATCCATCACCGTGCCAAGCTGCTGCATCACTTGTTCCCGCGTCGGGGTATCCATCAACCGTCACTCCTAAAGCCTTGAGACCGGCCCGGTCCCATCGGTTGCGCTGAATATAGCACCAAATCAGTCAAATATCCAGCCGTCGCATCAATTCTACGATTCCAACGCTCCGGAGGCTTGCGATTCTGCCCGATACAGGCCACCAACGCTGGACCGAGAATCCCTTCTCGGTCCCTGCTCCTGGGGGTGTGGGACCGGCTTTCCAGCCGGTCAAATGACAGGCTGGAAAGCCTGTCCCACATATGGGTGCGAGAAAGGATTCTCGCACCAGCCGGCACACCCGTCGCTTGCGCTCGGGGCTCGGAATCGAGCTCAAACACGCTAAACACGTACTTGAAGGTGGGGGCTGGATGATCCGACAAGGTCCGACGTTGGCCCGTGGATCATCGTGTCCCCCACCTCGAAACGAGGTGGGCCACCCACCGCTAGTGCTTCGTCACAGTGCGATTTACGGGTTGACGCCGGCAGTGACTTTGTCGTTTGGCAGACGCCCGAAGCGAAATATCCGCTCCCTCAGCTCCAACTCCAACCCACAATTCGAACGTTGACATGCCATACAAAACCGCGCTATGACCGATCGTCCATGATATACTGCGGCCCCGTTTGTATCCTGCGGCACCTTGGAGACCAGCGGTCATCCTGCCCATGGCTGGCGAGCAGCACATACCCAAAAAGCGGTGGATCACCGCCGCGACGGCCATCATCGTGCTGGCCGGCGTGTTGGTCTGCTTCGCGCTCTTTTTCGCCGTTCGCCAATCCAATGCCCTGGCCCTGCTCCGCATCGCCGCAGCCCAGCATGAGGCGTTGCAGTTCAAACTCGCCGCTACCCGGAACATCCGTGACGGGGCCGCCACGTTTCTGTCACGTGCTGCGGGCCATTACCAGGCCGGTCGGCGCCAAGACCCGTTTTCCGGCGAACGCGAGGATTCATGGCTGGGCGATCTATTCATATGGGACGGACAGGTACTGACCCGCTGGGGTGCAGCCGACTCTGTGGGCCAGGTGCCGGCGGCGGATGCGGAACTGATCCGCTTGATCGAGGATCGCTTCCGCCACCGGCTCGGTGCCTCGGCATCCGCCACCCAGGGACGCCTTCCCTTCATGACCGACCTCTTCCGTAGCCGTTCGGTGGTCTGGGCTTATTTGATCCTCGGGCGTAGCGGTTCAACGGAACCGTTTCTGGCTGCGGTGCAGATCGAGCTCAATCGGCTGCGGAGCGATTTTCTCGAAAACCATTTCGCCGCGTCGGGCAAACTCGACATCGTGCATAAGTCACGCCTTCGGCAGACATACTGGTTTCAGCCGCTCTCGGAGGCCTTGCCCTGGCTGATCGTGCCGGCGCCGGACTTCGTCAACGCCCAACTGGGCACCGCCCACACCCGGATCATCGTTTTTGTCGCGGTGGCTGTGGTTTTTTTCCTGGTATTGGTTGCCATGGTGTGGAAGTTGGTCCGCCTCGTCCGTCGCGAAGTGGCCCTGTCGCAGCTTAAGAGCAACTTCGTCGCCGACGTCTCCCACGAGCTCAAGACTCCGCTGGCGCTGATCCGCATGTTCGGCGAGATGCTCAGCGAGAACCGGGTGCCCTCTGAACAGAAGAAGCGGGACTATTACGCCATCATCACCCGCGAGAGCACGCGGTTGGCCCAGCTCATCGAAAACATCCTGGACTTCTCCCGCATCGAAGCCGGACAAAAACATTACCAGATGCAGCCCATCGACGTCGGCTCGGTTGTCAGCAACACCTACGACAACTATCGCGTCAACCTCGATGAACAAGGCTTTGAGCACCACCTTACGGTCGTCGACGATCTCCCCGCGGTCCATGCCGACCCCGACGCCATCGCCCAGGCTGTCGTCAACCTGCTGGGCAACGCCGTGAAATACAGCCACGAAGAGAAGCGCCTGGAGATAGACGTTCAGCGTGAGACCCGCCGCGGCAAACATGGCGTGCTCATCTCCATCGCCGACTGCGGGATCGGGATCAGCCCCGAGGACCGGGCCCACCTGTTCGACGGCTTTTTCAGGGCCGCCGACGACCGCGTCCGCCGCACTCGCGGCACCGGCCTGGGCCTCAGCGTGGTCAAGCACATCGTCCAGGCCCACGGCGGCAGCATTGACGTCGAATCAAGGCTGGTCAAAGGCAGTGTTTTTCGCATATTCTTACCGCAGTCGGCCAGCCCCGCCGACCATGAGAGGTAGAGTAGTGTCTGGGAGTTGGCGTGTTCTTCGCGAACCGAGCCGCGACCGTGAGGGAGCGGTTCCGTCGGGGCGTAGCGTTTGCCCTCCCTTACGGTCGGGTCTCGGATAATATGCCATCTGCGTGAGACACTACAGTAGATAGGACAGTCAACCCGAAAGGAAGCTCAAGTGGCAAGAATCCTGATAGCAGAGGACGAACCGGACATGGCCATGGGCCTGCGTGACAACCTGCAGTTCGAAAGTTACGAAGTGCTCGAAGCCGCTGACGGCGAAAAAGCTCTCGAAATCGCCAAGTCCCAACGCCCCGACCTGATCCTGTTGGACATCATGTTGCCCAAGCTGGACGGCTTCGAGGTCTGCCGTCAGATCCGCGAATCCGGTTTCACCGTGCCCATCATCATGCTCACCGCCCGCTCGCAGGAGGTGGACGTGGTCCGGGCTTTGGAGTTGGGCGCTGACGACTACATTACCAAGCCCTTCGGCGTGCGCGAGTTGCTGGCCCGCATCAAGGTCGCGCTCCGCCACGCCGGCGCCAAAGCTCCCACCACACGGATTCTCAAGATCGGCGACGCCGAGGTTGACCTGGTTAAGGGAAAGGTCACCCGCGGCGACCAGATTTTCAGTCTGGGCTATTTCGAGATCGAACTGCTCAAGATGCTCACCGACCGGGCTGAGGAGCCGGTCCCCCGAAACGATCTTCTCGACAAGATATGGGGTCTGGACGCCTTCCCCACCAACCGCACCGTCGACAACCACATAGTCTCCCTACGCCGCAAAATTGAAAAGGACGCCAAAAACCCCCAGCACATCATCACCGTCCACACCATCGTTTACAAATTCGTGCCTTAGCACGAATAATTCAACGCCGAGCACGCATAGATCGGAGAGCCGGGGTAGACAAGAATGCTGGTGCGAGAATCCTTTCTCGCACCCATCCGCTGCGGGAATCCCTTCCAGTGGCCGGCCAGGAAGAGGAACCGAGAAGGGATTCTAATAAGTAAGGGCCCAGCGTGACCTTGCGCTGTACGCCTATGGTGCCGGCGCTCCGGCGGGCTGTCGTTGATCGGCAGCGGCTGCCCTCCGCAGAGCTTCCTCGTGCTCGAGGCGTTCCTTGCGGGCCTGCTCGCGCCTCGACTTCCGAATGTCCAAGTCGACGTTCGCTCGTTGCAGGTCGTCCGCGACGACGCTAAGGAAGAGCAGGCCGCCCCCTACGGAAATTCCCAACGTGACCAGGACACCCCAGCCGCTCATAGCACACACTCCCGTCCTATCCGACGTTGGTGCTATCGGCAGAATATCCATGCCTCATCTGGACCAAGGTTGAAGGTTGAAGGTTGAAGGTTGAAAGTCGCGCCTTGGAACCTCTAACCTTGAACCTTACAACCTCCAACCTTCTTGCGATAGGCCACAAACTTCTCCATGAGCGCTCTGGTAATCGGACCTGGTTTGCCGTCCCCGATCACCCGCCGGTCAAGCGACACCACGGGGATGATCTCAGCGGCCGTTCCGGTCAGGAAGCACTCATCCGCAACGTAAACGTCGTGGCGAATGAGCGTGGATTCAAAAACCGCATGCCCGCTTTCGGATGCCAGTTCCATCACCAGCCGACGTGTAATCCCTTCAAGGATGCCGTCACTGGGCGGAGGTGTGTGCAACTCCCCACGGCGCACGATGAATAAATTGTCACCGGTGCCCTCGGTAACATGCCCTTCGGCATTCAGCATGATCGCCTCATCGGCGCCGGCGTTCTTGGCTTCGGTCTTGGCCATTATGTTGTTTAGATAGTTCAGCGATTTGACCCGCGGGGAGGTCGCCGAAGGATGATTGCGCAGCGTGCCCGCGGTAATGCACCGCAGACCGCGTTGGTAAAGCTCCGCCGGGTAAAGCTGGATGCTGGCGGCAATCACGATCACCGACGGACAGGCCGCCTTGTCGATTGCGATGCCCAGCAGGCCGACACCACGCGTCACCAGAAGGCGGATATAGCCGTCGACGATTTGGTTCGCTTCTATCGCGGCGTACATCGCCCGACTGACCTCTTCGCGGGTCATGGGCACTTGCAGAAGGATACACTTGGCCGACTCAAAGAGCCGGTCCAGATGCTCCTGCTCCTTGAAGATCTTGCCGTTGTAAACGCGGATGCCCTCGAACACGCCATCCCCGTACAGCAGGCCGTGGTCGAACACACTGACGCGGGCCTCACTCTCCGGGACCAGCTCCCCGTCGAGCCAGATACGCAGATCAGGATTGGGGGCGAACGGATTCTTACGGCTGGCCATTGGTGATTCCGATGCGGTGATCATGTTCACTCCTTTCTAATGTGCCGGAGAATAGCGAATGGCGAATAGCGAATTCAGAAAGGGCATGGACTCATCATTCGCTATTCGCTACCTCGCATCCCCGTTTTCAGCAAGCCTTGATCCGACCGTCCTCAAGCAGAACGCGGCGGTCTGCTCGTGCTGCGATGTGCGGGTCATGCGTGACCATAACGATGGTCTGGCCCTGGCGATGCAGGCCACCCAGCAGGTCCAAAATCCCTTTTCCGGTCCCTGTATCCAGGTTACCCGTTGGCTCATCGGTCAGCAATAGCTTGGGCTGGTTGACCAGGGCCCGGGCGATGGCGGCACGCTGCCTCTCTCCGCCCGATAACTCATTGGGATGATGATGGGCCCGGTGCGAAAGCCCCACACTGGCGACCGCATCCTCAGCGGCTCTGCGAGCTTCCCCACGCTCTGTAAGCCACCCCCAGATGGAGCTCCTTACCATTCGCGGCATCATTGTGTTTTCAAGAACGTCCAGTTCCGGCAGCAGGTGATAGAACTGAAACACGAAGCCCACGTCATTGCAGCGCAGGGCCTCGCGCTGCGATCGGGACCGTGAAAAGACGTCCACGCCGTCGAAGACCACCTCGCCCTGGTCGGGATCGTCGACGGCCCCCAGGATGTGCAGCAAGGTGCTCTTTCCCGAACCGCTGGCGCCCATGATGGCCACGAATTCACCGCGCCGCACATGCAGAGAGGCTCCGTGCAGTACGTGCAGAGGCACTCTACCCAACTGATAGAACTTATGAATGCTTCTGGCTTGAAGCAGAAAATCACTCATAGCGCAAGGCCTCGGCGGGCCAGACCCGCCCGGCGATCACCGCCGGTATCAAGGCGCCCAGCACCGACGCCACCACCGCCACCGCCGCGATCCACGCCACCTCGTGCCATTTCACGACGTTGGGGATGCGCTCGAAGGTATATACGTCCGGGCTCCACACCCGAAGCTGCGGATGCAGGCGCACCAGCGCGTCCTGAATATCGTTAATGTACCACACAAACACCGCACCGCTGGAACCCCCCAGAACCGCCCCCAGCACACCCACCGCCGCACCGAACCCCACGAACACCATGGCGATGCCGATGGGCGACGCTCCCACGCTCTTGATGATTCCGATATCACGCGTCTTCTGGTTCACGATCATCCAGAAAATGCAACCGATCAGAACCACCGCCACCAGGCTGATCACCGAAAACAGCAGCGTGACCAGAATCTTCTCCTTCTCCACGGCGCGAATGAATTGGACCTGCCGCTCCTCCCAGGTCTCCACCGTCACGTAGCCCAACAGGGATGCGTCGGTAGAGAGGATGGGAACGTCCAGATTGCTCAAGAAGCGCTTCCATTCAGCTTCGATACGGGCCCGTCCCTCTTCAAGATCGGCCCCGTCCGGCAGACTCACCAAGACCTGCGAGGTCCGCGCCGGCGCAAACCCGCCCTCTTCCAGTTCCGCCGGCGTCATCGCCAGCCACTCTTGCAGCAGGTCGAAGTCCACGTACACACACAGGTTGTCGATTTCATACACCCGGGTCAGCGAATCATCCGCCATCCGCACTACCGCCGTGATGGCCCTCTCGGCACTGAGCCCGCCGCTGCGTTTCAACGGCAAGACGGTCAACAGCAGCTTCGTCCCGCGCGGATAGATACGCACATATTCTCCCACCTCGTTCCGTTCGTTCAGAATGCTGCACCCCACGATCACGCCCGGAGCCTGGTCCCCCTCTTCATCGAAGTAGCCCGGCAGCCCGGTCTCGGAAAACGCGAACTTGCCCGGTTTGATGGATCCCACGGATTCGAATCCGTGGGCTTCGGGATGGTCCCGGGCGAAGCGCTTGAAGGCCGCCTCATGATCCGGCGGCAGCGCAACCATGCCCTCGCGCGAGAAGCCCGCAAACGGCTGAAGCTGCGGACCCAGAGTGGTCGTGCCGGGATAGTACTTGTCGTAATACAGGCTGTTCGAGAAATCGTTGACCTGCTCATACTCCTTCAGGCGTATCCCCACCACACGTACCATCTTGGTGTAGGATTCACCCGCCACACGGATGATACCGTAGTTGTATATCACCGGAGTGGCCGCCGCGATCTGATCTGGGATGGCCCGTTTGAGATGCTCGATAAACTCCTGATAGAACCCGAATCCCACCAGCGTGCGGTTGTCAATGACGATGTCACTGAGCAGCCCCCGCGACCGTTCTTTCAAAGTATCCAAAAAGCCCCCCATGACGCTGATGACGATCACCACCATCGCCACGCAAAGCCACACGCTGATCACCGCAAAAATGGCGATCCGCCGTTTGCGCAGATAGCGAAGCGTCAGGAAGAGTTTGTACATGCCAGAGGAAACCTTCCGTGGTTATCGCTGTGGGACAGGCTTTCTAGCCTGTCGGGTGGCCCATGTCCTTTGGACATGGGGGACGCGATGATATACGCTCAGGTGAACCGCCCGACGATCATCGGCTCCCCCACCTCCAGAGGAGGTGGGCCACCCGACCCCAAAGTTCGGACGTTGACGCGCCACTAGCGAGGCCTCTGTAGAGGGAACAGAATCACGTCGCGGATGCTGGAGCTGTTGGTCAGCAACATGATCAGCCGATCCAGCCCGACCCCCAATCCGCCCGCCGGCGGCATACCGTACTCCAGGGCCAGGATGAAATCCTCATCCATGATGGCCATCGTTTCATTCTGACCCCCCAGTTGTTGCTCCAAGTTGGAGCGTTGGGCCTGCGGATCGTTCAACTCGGTATAGGCATTGCCCAGTTCCATGCCGCAGACAATGGCCTCGAACCTTAGCGCCAACTCCGGGTTTTCCGGATGCCGTCTGGTCAACGGGCAAATGGCTGCCGGGTAATCATAAACGAACGTCGGTTGAATCAGATGATCCTCAACGGTCCGGTCAAACACCTCGCTAACCACCACGGCATCAGCCATTGCGGCGTGATCGATGCCCAGCTCGGCCGCCTTGCGGCGCACGCCCGGCATCTCAGCCATCGACACACCGGCGTATTCCTCCAGCAGATCCGAATATTTCCTCCGCGCCCAGGGCAGCGTGTAGTCGATCTCGTGTTCACCGAACGTGCGTTTGAAGTTGCCATCCAGCCGTTCAATAGCCAACGCGGTCATGCCCTCGACGCGCTCCATCATTACTTCGTAGTCGGCGTAGGCTTCGTACAGTTCGACCATGGTGAACTCGGGATTGTGCTTAAAACTGATGCCCTCGTTACGAAAGTTGCGGCTGACCTCAAACACTCGCTCCATCCCGCCCACCAGCAATCGCTTGAGATAGAGCTCGGGGCTGATCCTTAGGAAGAGGTCGATGTCCAGGGTGTTGTGATGGGTGGTGAAAGGCCTGGCCGCCGCTCCGCCGTAGATCGGCTGCAGCGCCGGCGTCTCCACCTCGATGTATCCGCAGCCCAGCAGGTAGTCCCGCACCGCCTGCGTAATCACGCTGCGCTGCTTGAAAACCTGCAAAACCCCGGGATTGCTGAAAAGATCGACGTAGCGGTGCCGATAGCGAAGCTCCACATCGGTCAGACCGTGCCACTTAGCCGGCGGCGGATGAAGCGATTTGCACAGCATCCTGAAACCATCCACCCAAAGGGTCAGCTCACCCGTCTTGGTCCGGCCCAGACAGCCGTCGCCGCCGATGATGTCACCCAGGTCCAACAGCTTGATGACCGGCCAGGAGTCGCTCAGAGTTTTCTTCGACAGGCCGAACTGGAGATCACCGGTGGCGTCGCGCACAGTCAGGAAGATCAGGTTACCCATCACCCGTTGCAGCACCACCCGGCCGGCAACCCGGGCCCGCTCCTGGTCGACCATGCTCCCGGTGTCGATCCCCAACTGCTCCGCCCGCGCCCGTACGTCGGCCACGGACGTCACATCTGCAAAACGTCCACCGAAGGGGTCCACCGACAGCGCCCGCAGCTTGGCCGCTTTGTTCCGCCGCTCCTGTCTCAGCTCATCCTCGGTGCTCATCACTCATCCATATGCAGCAACCCATCCCGAATGGCGAATAGCGAATGCAGAATGGCGAATGGGGGCTACGAACACCCTATTCGCTATTCGCCATTCTGCATTCGCTATTCGCTATTCGCAATTCGCTATTTGGTCAATTGCGCGAGGCCAGGGCATTGCGCAGGTATTCAGCCCGGATGACGCTTCTCTCCTCGCCTCCCAGCCGCCGGCCGCTGAGCTTCTGAAGGTGTGCGGGTTGAGTGCGGATGAACATCTCGTTGACGGTGTGAAGATCAACTTTGTCGCACCGTCCCATATTGACGCCCATGCGTAGATGAGAGAGGAGGAACAGGGCTTCATCGCTGCTGAGGGCCCGGGCATTCTCCAGAGTGCCGTAGGCCCGCCAGACCTTGTCATCCAGCAAACTGGTGCGCTCGTCCAGCAGCATCTTCCGCGCCGCCATCTCGTATTCGACAAACCGCGGGATGATCTGCGTGCCGAACTCCTCGACGATTTCCTCCTCGGTTCGCCCCAGGGTGATCTGGTTGGACACCTGGAAGAAATCTCCGACCGCGTCGGTCCCCTCGCCGTAGAGCCCGCGCACAGCCAGCTTCATGTCCTTGATGGCCCTGAACATCTGCTCGATCTGGTCGGTCAGCTTCATGGCCGGCAGGTGCAGCATGACCGACACGCGAATGCCGGTGCCCACGTTGGTGGGGCAGGCGGTCAAGAATCCCAGGCGCCTGTCAAACGCGTACTCCACGTTCTTCTCGATGGCGTCGTCGAGCTGATTGATCTCCTCGTACAAGGCGGAAAGCTGCAACCCGCTTCTCAGTACCTGTACGCGGAGATGGTCCTCCTCATTGATCATCAGGGCGCGGCGCTCGCCGCCGGAGATGGCCACGCCACGGGTGCCCTCGCCCTCGGCGTGCTGCTTGCTGATCAGATGCCGCTCCACCAGCAACTGCCGGTCGAGATCTTGAACGGCATCGACGTCGACGAAGATGGCGTCGTCACCCAGGCTGAGCTCGGAAATGCAATCGGACAGCAGGCGAAAGATCTGTTTGCGGTCGTCCTCGCCGGCCTTGGACAGAAACGGGAATCCGGCGATATTGCGGGCCAGGCGCACCCGCGAGGAGATAACCACGTCCGCGTAAGGCCCGTCTCCGCGCAACCATTCACCCATCTTTCTGGTAAGATCGTCGATGGTCACGGTGATTCGATTTCCTTTATCTCGTCGCGGAGCCTCGCAGCCGCCTCGTAGTCTTCCTGCTTGATTGCTTCCCGCAACTGACGCCGCGTTTGGGCGATGCGGGTGTGGATTGACGGTTCACCCCCCAGGCGGGAAGGCACCTTGCCCACGTGGTGCGTGGCCCCCTCATGGGCTCGCTCGATCAACGACAGCAATGGCTTTTCGAACGCCGTGTAACAGCGCGCACAGCCCAAAAGGCCCTGGCTGCGAAACTCGCGGAAGGTGGTACCGCAATCCGCGCAAGGCGTCTCCGACATCTTCTGCACACCGGCGGCGTGCTTGATGAAGCTGTCCAGGATGGTGTTGATGGACTCGTGTTTCTGAGCGGTGACCCCCTCTTCATTGGCGCAGCGCTCACACAGGTGCCGCTCGCGTT
>JAZGDL010000055.1:0-19050 GCA_036477795.1 Phycisphaerae bacterium | reverse complement strand
AAACGCTCCCGACGCCCGCGCATCGACTCCCCAAACGCCACCGGACGCACACAGTCGACACCGTCGGCCGCCACGGCGCGGATCCAGCGCCATTCCATCCACGCCGTCCCATGCCCGGCCGACCCCGACCACCACGGGCCCCGACCTCCCGGAGGCGGGCGTCGATACCGCTTCATGAAGAGCGTCACAACGTCACCTTCCCCGTCGGCCAGCTCCAGCCGCAGCCGCTCCCGCCACGAAGGCAGACCCGGTTTGTCCAACCGGCTGGCGGCATCGTAGGACATCAACGCCTCCAGTGACGTTAGTCCGTGCCGTTCAAGCAAATCCACCCACGGCCGGGCCACCGTCAGATCACCCACCGAGACGAATCCGTTGGAATAGTTGACCGGCATAACCCGCTATCACTGCAGCGCCGCCTCTTGTGGGCGAGGTTGTTGGCGGCGGGCTTCGAGAAGCTCCAAGCACCGCTCATAAACCATGTCCACGCTCACCCCCGTCATACACTTATGATGGTCGAAGGGACACACTTTCTTCTGACAGGGCCCGCAATCAACCTCGATCTGAACCTTGCGCTCCAACGGATAGGCTGTATCCGTCCAGGCCTGATGCGTCGGCCCGAAGACCGTAGCCACAGCCGCCCCAAAGGCCTTGGCGATATGCCGCGGCCCCGCATCGTTACAAACCAGCAGATCGCAACGCTTGATTAATGCCTTCAGCTCCCCGAGCGTCAGCAGCGGGTCGTCCAGCACACGCCCCTGGCCCCGCATGGTCTCGCCGATCTGCCGCGCGATCCCCTCCTCCCCAGGCCCACAGATAACCACCACCGCCGCCCCGTGCTCAGCGATCAGCCGATCTCCCAACTCCGCAAACCGTTCACATAGCCACAGCTTGGACGCCCCGAACGACGCCCCCGGGCTAACCACCACCAAAGCCCCCCCCCGGGTGCCGCCGGTATCGCGTAGGGTCCGCCGTGCGGACCATCCCCTATCGCGTGTGGGCCGGCGTGCGGACCATCCCTGGCTGACCCCCAACGCCTGCAACCGCCGGTCCACCGAAGCCTCACACTCCGGATTGGTAAACAGTTCCAACCGATCGCCCGGCTCCTCACAGCCCAGGGCCCGAGCGATGTCGGCGTAGTACTTGCAGATGGGATGGGGTTGAATCTCCCCGTTCACCCGCGGCACAGCCAGTCGATCGGTCAGCAACCAGCCGCGACCGTCGCGATCATACCCCACCCGCCGCCGCGCCCCAGCCAGCCGGGCCATCAGCCCGGAGCGAAACGAGTTCGGCAGCAGCACAGCCAGATCAAACTTCTGTCGACGGAGCCGCCGCACCACCGCGATAAAATCCGCCACGCTGCTCTTCCGGCCCCTCCCCGGCCAGACCACCACCTCATCCATCCACGGTCCGTCCTCGATGAGCCCCACAAGATTCGGCACCGCCAGAAAGGTGACAGAAGCCCGCCCAAACCGCGCCCGAATGGCCCGCAGCACCGGCGTAGCCATCACAAAGTCACCAACCCACGTCGGCAGCACGACCAGGATGCGCCTGGGATCAATCCTAGAATGTGATTTATAGCTTCCCACGACGACGCATTGTAAATCCTGGGCGACGTCCCGACAACGATACGTGACCCCCATTGATCGATGCGCTGACGGATTCTACGAACGAAATGCAGACCTGTCGGGGCTCGAACGCAGCCCCCTTGATTGAGCTGCACAAACGCTGCATACTAATGCACATGCGTACGACGCTCAACATCGACCGCAAGCTGATCGAGCGGGCCACAAAACTGTCCGGCATTGCCGAGAAAACCTCACTCATTCACGCCGGACTCGGAGCGCTGATCGCCATGGAAAGCGCCAGGCGCCTCGCCAAGCTCGGCGGAACCGAGAAGGGGCTGGCCCGCGCGCAGCGCCGACGTCTGGGTAACGGACGATGACCTTGGTTGACACGTCGATCGCCATCATCTCTTCGGAACGGGAATCGGCTGGATCGTCGTGCATCTTATGGCCTCGGCAATGCGCACCCCCGCTCCCCTATGGACGCTCGACAAACGGCTCAACGCCGTCGCCCGCTCGGTCGCCGTAACATAGCGCGAGGCTGTCACCGCCGGCGGTCGGCCAGCATGAAGCTGATCATCCCCAACTGGGCGAAGCCGGCCAGCGCGAAACGTGTCAACGCCGCCGCCGGCTGATCGGTGAACATCGCATAAAGGCCCCAACCAGCCACCACCAGGGCCAGCATCTGAACCAGGGTGGCCATCAGCCGGAAAAATGAAAAATCATCATGAAGCGACACCCGCTCCTTACGGTCCAACAGATCGCGAATCTCCCGCAGCAACGCCAACTGTTCGCTATCCGCATCACCGGCCTGCTCCTCCCGCGAATCGATGTCCTGCTCACTGTGCCGTTCCACGATCATGACAGCCTCCAGAAGACAGCTCGTGCGGTGGTCGGCTTGAACCGCTCCACCGTCCGGCTCGCTCCCGTTGCGATCGATCAGAATCGTCCGGCACCCCGCGGCTGCGCCGGCCTCGACGTCCCGGGCCTCATCGCCGATCATCCACGAGCGCGAAAGATCAATATCCAGTTCCCGGGCGGCCTTCAGCAACATCCCCGGCGCCGGCTTGCGGAGGTTGCTGGCCTTTCGATACCGGGGCACCGTCGCCTCGGGACCATCCAGATAAGGGCAGTAGTAAATCCCGTCCAGCCGCACCCCGCCGGCTGAAAGCAACTCCTGCACCCGCGCATGAATGGCCTGCAATCGCTCCTCGTCGAAATACCCCCGGGCCACCCCCGACTGATTGGTGGCCACCACCACGCTATACCCCGCTGACTTCAAACGCCGAACCGCCTCAACCGCTCCCGGGACCAGCATCACCTTGTCCGGATGGTCGATGAAACCCAAATCGACCACCAGGGTGTCGTCCCGATCCAGAAACACCGCCGCTTGACTCATACCAACAAGAACTCCCAAAGCCCACGGATTGCAATCCGTGGGATCGTCAAACTATGGTTGCACGTCCCCTAAAGGTGCTGGTGCGAGAATCCTTTCTCGCACTCAACCGCCCGGACACAACGGGCCTCGCGCAGATTCTCACGCATGTGCTCGAGGTTCAAACTACCCACCAGAAGACTCGTCACGCCCTCGTTGCTCAGCACAAACTGCACCGACTCGCCCGCGTCCAGCCGCCCCGAAGACAGCCCCTTCTTGACTATCACACGGATGCCGCGCTCCGCCGCCTCGGCAATCACCGGCTCCAGGGTCAGATCCTCCGAATGGTATTCGACCATGATCGCATCCGACCACGAAAGCGCCGAACGGACCGCCTCGATAGTATAGCCTGAAAACCCCATGCGCCGGATCAGCCCCCCGTCGCGCAGCCCCTGCAACGCCTCCACCACCTCGGTATCGTTCAACACCGCCATATCATCCCGGCTGGCATGCACGAAGACGATGTCCAACACATCCGTCCGTAGTCGCCGCAGGCTCCGCTCGACGCTTTCACGCGCGCCCGACGCCGAAAAATCATACACCGAGCGCCCGTCCACAAAGCTCTCCCCGACCTTGCTGGACAGCACGAATTCATCGCGCCGGCCCGCAAGGGCCTCACCGATACGCTCCTCGCTCAGCCCGTACGCCGGGGCTGTATCAATATAGTTGATCCCCAGATCCAGAACCCCATTAAGCAGCGAATCCACTGCGTGCTGATCCGGAAGCGGGTATCCCTGAGCGTACTTGACGTTTTCGTTGCGGCCGATCTTGAACGCCCCGAACCCGATGGGACTGAGTGTCAGGCTGGTGTCACCCATTGTCGAGGTGTCTCCCACGGCGGTAAGGCGATTTCCGGGCTCGGCCAATCAACCGCATCACGCGACAGCGCCCGTCCTTGCGAAGGCGATCCCAAATGCGCTCGGATCAGCTTAGCCAGTTGCGGGACCAGGGCAAGCTTCGTCGGCCAACCGGTGATCACGTTGCCCTCGACCAGCACCGCGGCATCGGGCGGCCGATGTCCGCCCGGCGTTTTGGGCTCCGCTCGATCGATTGCATACGTCGACCATTCGGTCGCGGAAAAATCAACACCAGGAAGCGCCTGCCCCAGCTCCGCCTGAGCATGTGTAATCAATTCACCGGCACCCATGTCCACACCATCTTCAGCCACCTGCCCCCCCACCAGCCAGACGGTCCGGCCCCTCGAATCGACCGCCGAGGTAACCGTGACCCGCGTATGGGCCCCGTCGACGCAATGACCGTAAAGCTCCGGCAGATGACCGCGCACCAGCACCATGTGCAAGGCCCGACGCTGCATGGCCTCGCCCGAAAGACCAGCCTTTACGCGCAACTCCGCATTCCCTGCACCAGCCACAAATACTACGTATTCGGTACGTAGCTCCAGGGGCTCACCATTCGCCGGATGCGTCAGACGCACAACCTGCACACGTCCCGGCGCCGACGTAACAAGCTCCACCGCCCCCGCGCCGTTGACGTGCAGCAACTTCCCACGGTGGCGTCCCGCCAGATCAGCGATGAAGCTCACCACGTCGATCACTTGTTCGTCGACGCGGTATACGTCGCCGGGACAGGACGCCAGGACGGTGGGCCTCTCAGGCACGGCCACTTTTTCCACGTTGGATCGCAGTCCAGCTCGGGCCCCGACCATGCCCAACGTCGACTTTAGCGACGTCGTCCTCCACATATAGCAGCAATCGGTGCGAACGCGCGTGGCCCGCAGCGTTGGTTCGCTGTCACCCTCAATACACCAGCGCCAGAGTTCCGGCATCTCGCGGATCGCCCGAGCGGATTCACGCTGCGAACCGGTGATGGCATATTTCAATCCCCCGTGAATGATCCCTTGAGATGCGACCGTCTGACCACTACCCAGGGCGACGCTCTCGACCAGAAGGACCACAAAACCAGCCCGATGCAGCTCGTCGCAAAGCCACAGACCCGCCCCGCCCCCGCCGAAGATCAAAACGTCGACGGTCATGACGTCAGCACCGCATCAAGACAGGAGGCCACAACCTGCTCGCCCCCGTCAAGAAACTCAATATCAATGGCCACCACGCGCAATGGGCCCAGCCCCGGCACATCCACCCCGCGCAGCTTTACCGCGTCTTTTTCCGTCGTCAACACCACGTCATGCTCCACGGCCAGCGCCGACTCAGCCAGCTTCAGCAGATCGCGATGCGTATACCGGTGATGATCCGGCCACCACCGCCAACCCACCGGATCGATCCCCATTCCCTTCACCGTTCGCACGAACGCCTCCGGGTTGCCGATTCCTCCGAACAAGAATGCGCGTTCATAGTGCGAAGTGCACGATGAACCGCACAGATCGAGCACCCCTACGGGCCGGTGCCGGCATGTGACACAATGAGCCTTCGGCGCCATTCGTGCGACAAGTTCCTGCAACCGGGCGATTTCGCCGTCGCCCGCGAGGTCGGCCCGCGAGATGACGATCAAATCCGCCCGCGCAAGCTGCTCAACCGGTTCACGCAGCCGGCCGAGCGGCAGCAGATGACCGGACCGCAACGGGTCGGTCGCATCCACCAGCACAATATCCAAGTCACGGGCCACCCGACGATGCTGAAAACCATCATCGAGCACGATCACATCCGCCCCCCGCTCGATGGCCGCACGACCACCAGCGGCACGGTCCGGATTCGCCACACACACCGCCTCGGGCACACGTTCCGACACCGTGGTCAGCTCATCAGCGGGCTCACCCCGGCGCGACTTGTATCCCCGGGCAACCACCGCCGGGGTGCGTCCTCGCCCGGCGAGCAGTTTGCACAGTTCGATGGCCAACGGGGTCTTGCCGGTTCCGCCCGTAGTGATATTTCCAACACTGATCACCGGCACGGCAAGACGAACGATCTTGCGTGTCCCGTTATCAAACTGCCGGTTCCGCCGGGCTATGGCTCGACCATAAACCGCCGCCAGACGCGACAGCGTCCAACGCGTCGGCCGAACCCACATACCGCCGCCGGCTGAGAGAACTTGCGATTGAATCGATGAATGAGGCATAAACCTACCGCACGTAGGTCATCGCCGTGCAGCTCACACAGATTTGTTGCTCTTCAGTGAACGCTTGATGATACCGCAACATGGTCACCTTCGCATCCCGCAGCACCTGGCCGACCACGTATATGCACCCCGCACTGCACACCCGCGTCGCGTTTTCATCGTCCGCCAACACCTGCACGAAGCCCTCCGGCTCACTCGCCGCCAATCGTGACAGCGCCCCCCGGTCACGCCGGGCCAACGACTCAAGAAACGCCTCATCCAGTTGGAACTGATCCCCGAAGCGCGAACCCACGTGGCTGAGGTCGGCGCTGGCCACTAGCAGGGTGTCCCCGCCGTCCTGAGCAATGACCGCCCCCAGCGCCTCCGCAAAGTCGCCCAGATCCACTCCCCGGCCGTCAACAGGTCTCGTCCCGGTCGGGCCGCACGGGTCATGACACAAGAACGGCACCAGCTTGAAGGACTTCGCTCCAAAGACATGCTGCAGGCAGAGCACCTGCAATTCCACCGAATGCTCGCGCTTGTGATCGAACTCGTGCTCGCGGAGATCATGCCCGCAGCGCTGCTCCACCTGTTCCAGAAAGTCAGTGTCGACCTCCGTCACCCCCAGCGGCGTCTCGAAGGCCTTCGCCGTGGCCACCACCGAAGTCGCCCGGCCGAAATGATTCGTCCCCAATACACACACCCGTTTGGGGCACTGCCGCCCCCGCAGAGTGCGGTATGCCTCTCGATAACAAGGCTCACCCCGCGGGAAATCCAGATGCGGTGCCACCAACCCCACAACCTCGCCGCCCATGGCCGCTTCCCCGTCATCCAGCGGCAGCAACTTGCTTAGATAGGCCTTCGCCGACTCCGGCCCCCCCAACTCGTTTCCAAGAATCGACGGCCGCACCTTGGCTGACCGATACTCAGCCAGCAGTTCGTCCATGTGGGCCTTGAACGCCGGCCCCTCCAACATCAGACCGCTCTCGAGCTTCCCCACCATCTCCACCAGCGTGCTTTGCTGCACCACTTGCCCGTACCGCGATGCCACCGCTTTAGCCACGTCGTTCAGAGTATTGCAACCGTCGAACTGCGACAGGATGAACAGCGCCGGCTCCGACATGGACAGCACCTGCTCCGAGATGCCCGAAGGATCGCGCACCGCGAACATCCCCTCGGCATCACCGGGTACCGGAAAGGCCTCCACAGGCCGAATCTTGGGTCGCAGTTCAGTCCCGTCCTTCATCCATCACAACTCCGGGGGATTGGGGATTGTGGATTGGGGATTGGGGATTGTCGTCAATCCGCAATCCGCAATCGACCGTCGCCGTCTGTTTTCATTATAACAGATTCAACGCGATTGCCGCGCCGCTTCCTCCGCCGCCGTCACCGCCATCCGGTCACATTCCTCGTTTTGGGGATGGCCGGCGTGCCCCAAAACGTGCTCAAATGACACATCATGCCGCTCGCAAAGCCCCACCAGCTCCTGCCAGAGTTCCACGTTTTTCACTGGTTTGCTGTTCCGTCCGGCCCCCCGCCTCCAGCCGTTGCGAATCCAAGCGGCCACCCACTCGCTCATCCCCCTGCTTACATACTGACTATCCGTCACCACCCGCACCACCGTCCGCCGCCTCAGGCCCTTCAGCCCCTCAATGACCGCCCGCAGCTCCATCTTGTTGTTGGTGGTCTCCGCGTCGCCGCCCGACGCCTTTTTGACTTTTCCGCTGGCAACATGTCTCAGAATATGCCCCCACCCCCCCGGCCCGGGATTTCCCAGGCAAGAGCCATCCGTAAAAAGAACCACCTCGACATCCCGGCTCATAAGATAGTACCCCGACTCACCCCAAAACGTCGCGACGCACCCCACCACCCAAAACCCATTCCGGCGCGCCGGGACAATCCCTGGGACATTCCCCGCTGACATCGATGCCCACCATCGTGATAGTATACATACAGTCGCGCGATCCTGGTATCGACCGTACTTTGGGAACCCCGCCCACCCATTTTTCGTTGCGTGCGCTCGCGATGGTCGATAGACTTGAATGAACGGCGGGGACGGCGCAGGCAGATAAACGAGTTCGCCGGGGGCGGCGGAGGAAAAGTGTTGCATTTTTCGATTCCAGAAAGTCAGCTGGCTGAATTCTGCGGGCGTTGGAAGATCTCCGAGTTGGCGGTCTTCGGGTCGGCGTTGCGCGACGACTTCGGGGCCGACAGCGATATCGACCTGCTGGTGACCTTCCAGGCTGATGCGCAGTGGAGTCTGCTGGATCACGTGGGAATCCAGCAGGAGCTTGCGGAACTGCTTGGACATCCGGTGGATCTTGTCAGCCGCAAAGCGATCGAGCGGAGTCACAACCCGATCCGCAAGCGGACGATCTTGGAGTCAGCCAGGACCGTTTATGCTGCGTGACGAGGCCACATTGTTGGACATCAACCGCTCGGCTCGACTCGTACGGGAGTTCGCCGAAGGGCTTGAGTTCGAGAGGTTCCAGCAGGACGTGAAGACCCAGTCTGCGGTTATCCATCAACTGTTGATCGTAGGGGAGGCCGCCAAGAGGCTCTCAGCCCAGTTCCGGTCAAAGTATGTAGACATTCCGTGGTCGAAGGTCGCCGGAATGCGGGACAAGCTTATCCACGCGTACGACGAAGTCGATCTGGAGGAGGTTTGGCGGACGGTAGAGCATGACATCCCGGAATTGATTGAGCAGATCGGGCCCCTCCTTTCGGGAGTGGGAGATACTTAAGTCGTCGCGACCGCCGCCGGCTGATCAGCGGGCGGCGACCTTACCAGCAGCACGCCGACCAACAACAAGATGCAGGCCGGAGCAACGGTTGTGAGCGGCAGGTGGGCCCATTCACTGCTTTTTGGCAGACCGAAGAAACCTTGCATCCCCGGGGCCAGCGCCAGCATTACTGCAAAGCCGTTGTGCAAGGCATGTGTCACCACTCCCGGCCAAATGGAGCGCGATCGCCAGCACAACCAGCCCAGCACTGTACCCAGCGCCATGGTCACCGGAAATCGGAAGATGAAATAGTGAAACGCGCCGAATACAACGGCGCAGCCGACAATCGTTTTCCACGGTCCGAACGAGCTGCGTACACCATTGAACAAAAAGCCGCGGAAGAAGAACTCCTCAGAAACCGCCGGGACCACCGCCAACACCACAAACACCACAACCGCCGGCATGGTGGTAAGCGCTACAGTCAGGGCTCTATCGGCTTCCGCAAAGGCCTGAGGGGTTGCGATGTAGTGTTCCTGAAAAACCAGCAGTTCATGGGCCGGCACCCAGGCCGTCAGCCCCATCAGAACCGCCGCCACCATATAGCGGGCTGACGGCTGTGACAGATTGAAGGTGTCAACCAGGCTGATCTTCCAGTACTTGAGGAACAGGACCGGCAATCCCAAGAAGAACACAGGCATCAGCACCGCGGTCCAGTGCAGCACGCCGACCATGTCCTCGTCGGTGGCCATCTGCAGGGCGTTTTGAACGTAAAACCAGATGGGGAACAGGACCGCCGCATAAAGGCCGGCTCCCGAAAGCGAGGGAAACCGGCGGGGTCTGATGAGCCGGCGGCTCATCAGCGACCGAAAGGACAGCGTGTCGGCAAACAGGACCGACTCCTTGCCGAACACCTGAGCCGCGACGGCCACCGCAACCGCAGCATAAAAGCTGGTCGACAGGATGACCCAGGCGAACGTTGATCCCAACACCGTCGCGCCGCTCAGCAGGTTGCTGGTCAGCAGGACCATGTTGGCCACCGGCATGACGATCATCACGCCTTCCAGCTTGGAGCCCGGCAGGGCCGCGATCCCCCCCGGCACCAGCACCATAAGGATGACCGGCATGATGTAGTTCTGGGCCTCCTTGAAGGTACGGGCGCAGGAGCATACCGCGATCATGATCGCCGACATCAGCACGGCGAAAGGAATGAGAGCGAACAGCACCACCGGAAACGCCCAGAATGGGAAGGCCAGGTCCTGTCCAGCGGTGTCCTGAAGGAGGGCCTCGTGCAGCCCGCCGAAATAGACGGTGGCGCTGACGCTGGCGATGTTGAGGGCGGCGGCGCTGATGGCGATGGTGGTGACGGCCATGAACTTGCCGACAATCAGATCGATCACCGGAACGGGGCAGACCATGAGCGACTCCAGGGTGCCTCGCTCCCGCTCACCCGCCGTCAGATCGATCGCCGGGTAGATAGCACCGGTCACGGTCATCAACACCAGAATGAACGGCAGGATCAAGCCCAACAGCGAGCCGGCGGTGAGCAGTTTTTCGAATTGCAGCACGATGGGTTCGATCAGACGCGGATCGATGTTCAGTCTCTGCAATGTCAGGTTCCGCCGGTGATCGCGCACTCGCAGGACGGCGTCCTCCAGGCGTCTGGCGGCAATCTCACTGTGCAGTTCCTCCGGCTGCATCACGATGGTCAAGTGCACGTGACCGATCGAAGCTGCCAGATCGTCGTGAGGCCGTTCCACGATAACGCCGCAATGCACCTGGCGCTCGATAATGCTGGCCTGTAGCTGGCCGGTGGACTTGGCGTCGACGTACGGGCCCAACGGTTCGGGAATCTCAGCCAACTCCGCTTCGTCCGCCCCCCGGGCTTCCGCCTCGGCCCGCTCCCTCTCCAAGATCACGAGCTCCTCTTGAAGCAGAGGTTTCATCACCTCGTCCCAGTCCGCGTAACGTTCAAACCCGATGATGATTCTCTCATCCTTGAGGGATTTGGCCTGGCTGCTCACCGCCTGGATGCCGCCGATCATGAGCAGAGGATAGAGGACGATCGGGGCGACCAGCATCGCCGCCAAGGTGCGATGGTCACGAAGGATGTCGATCAGTTCCTTGACATAGACCGTACGAGCGCGGCGAAAGTTCATGCCCGCCACACCTCCGCCGTTTCATCCGCATGGATGATCTTGAGGAAGATGTTGCTCAGCCGCTCGGTGCCGGCCAACACCCGCAATTCATCGATGGTGCCCTCCGCCACCAGCTTCCCGTTGTGCAACAATCCGATCACGTCGCACATGGTCTCCGCCTCATCGAGGTAGTGCGTGCTCAGCACGATGGTTTTGCCCTCGGTGCGTTCCCGGCAGATGAAATCGAGAATCAACCGGTTGCTGAGCACGTCCAGCCCCAGCGTGGGTTCGTCCAGTATCAGGATGGGGGGGTCTGCCACCAGGGCCCGGCCGATGTTGACGCGCTGCTTCTGCCCCATCGAGAGGGCACCGCAGCGAACGTCAGCGAACGAATCGATCCCCAGCCAGCGTATCAGCTCCTTGGCGCGAGCTTCGGCACGCTCGCGGGAGAAGCCGTGCAACTCGCCGAAATAGCGGAGTATGTCGCGTGGGGTCAGGCGCTGATAAAGACCGGTATTGGCTGTGAGAAACCCGATGGCGTGTTTGACTTCCTGGGGGTGGGTGGCCACGTCGATTCCCGCCAGCACCGCCCGCCCGGCGGTCGGCTTCATCAGCCCGCTGAGCACCCGCAGGCAGGTGGTTTTGCCCGCGCCGTTAGGCCCCAGCAGCCCGTAAATCTGCCCGCCGCCCACCCGGAACGACAGACCATCCACCGCTCTTTTGTCCACACCGTCAGCCGAAGGAAAGACCTTCAGCAGGTTATCCACCACGATCATGTCCATGTAGTGCATCTATCTCCATCGGGTTCATCGCCCACCACTGGCCGAACATTGTAGCGTGCTTTCTTCCCCGCTTGTATAAAAGTGGGGTAACAGAACCTGTGGGACCGGCTTTCCAGCCGGTCAAGACGCGTAGGGTCCGCCCATGCGGACCACGAACGCAAAGTTGGTGGGCGGGCACGGGGTGGTCCGCACGGCGGACCCTACACTTTCTACGTAGATTGGCTCAAGGCAACCGAAATCAAGGAGGAAGACGATGGCGCAAACTCGCACCGAAACCGACAGCATGGGCTCCATGACGGTACCAGCCTCAGCCTTTTGGGGCGCCCAAACACAACGGGCCGTCGAGAACTTTCCGATCAGCGGTTATCGACTCGGACGACCGTTCATACGAGCACTGGGTCTGATCAAGCAGTCGGCTGCTCAGGTCAACAAGAGTCTGGGGCGGCTGGACTCCAAGCTGGCCGATTGGATCATACGGGCTGCCGGCGAAGTGATCGAAGGCAAGCTCGACGACCATTTCGTGCTCGACGTCTTCCAGACCGGCTCGGGCACCAGTACCAACATGAACGCCAACGAGGTGATCAGCAATCGGGCCATCGAGTTGGCCGGTGGCACCATCGGCAGCCGTGACCCGGTGCATCCCAACGACCATGTGAACCTCGGCCAATCGTCCAACGACGTGATCCCTACCGCCATCCACGTATCAGCAGCCACGGCGATGAAGGAGGACCTCATCCCCGCCCTCGAGCATTTGCACAAGAGCCTCGCCGCAAAGGCCCAGAGCTTCGACGACGTAGTCAAGATCGGCCGCACCCACCTGCAGGACGCCACCCCGATTCGGCTCGGCCAGGAGTTCAGCGGCTACGCCAGGCAGGCGGAGTTGAGCGTGATGCGGGCCCACAAAGCCGTGCGGGCCCTGCGCGAATTAGCCATCGGCGGCACCGCCGTGGGCACCGGCATCAACACCCATCCGGAGTTCGGCCGCCGCATGTGCGCAGCCCTGTCCGACGCCAGCGGCATCGAGTTCACGGAAGCCAGAGACCATTGCGAGGCCCAGGCTGCCAAGGACGCGGTCTGTGAGGCCAGCGGTTTCTTAAGAACCATCGCGATAAGCCTGAGCAAGATCGCCAACGACGTCCGCCTGCTGGGCAGCGGCCCCCGATGCGGCATCGGCGAGATCCGCATCCCCGTCACTCAGCCCGGTTCCAGCATCATGCCCGGCAAGGTCAACCCGGTCATGAGTGAAATGGTGATTCAGGTCGCCGCCCAGGTCATGGGCAACGACCTGGCCGTCACCATGGGCTGCCGCGAAAGCTTCTTCGAGCTCAACGTGGGCATGCCGCTGATCGCTCACAACCTGCTCGAATCCATCCGCTTGTTGGCCGCCGCCGCCCGGGTGTTCGCCGACCGCTGCGTCGACGGCATCGAAGCCGACGTGGAACGGTGCCAGCAGCTCATCGAGCAATCATTAGCCATGTGCACCAGCCTGGCCCCGCTCATCGGCTACGACGCCGCCGCCGCCATCGCCAAGGAGGCTTTCAGCCAAAACAAGACCGTCCGCCAGGTCGCCTTGGAAAAGAAGGTCCTTACCGAAGCCGAACTCGACAAAGCCCTCGACGCCCGGCATATGACGGAGCCGCACTGAAACCAAGCCGCCACCGTGACGCCAATCCGAGCCGCGACCGTAAGGGAGCGGGCGGACCCAATCCGCGCCGCGACCGTAAGGGAGCGGGCGGCGGGTATCGAGATTGGCGGGTGCCGGATGGCCGGCCGATGACTTGGTCCCGGGTACACTGAACAGCGTTCTCAAGCAGGCGGGGATCATGGGAGAAAAGTGATGCGTTACGGGATTGTAATCGAAAAAGCCAATGGCAACTACTCCGCCTACGTACCCGATTTGCCCGGTTGCGTAACGACCGGAGGCACTATCGCGGAAACAGAGCAGGAGATACGTGAGGCCATCAGGTTTCACGTCGATGGATTGCAGGCCGACGGTCTGCCGGGTCCGCAGGCGACCAGCATATGCGACTACGTCGAGACCTGAACACATTCGTTCAGGGTCTTTGGAATAATTCTGGGCCGATTCATGGTATTTTACTTGTATGGCGGTGTATTTTGCTTGCATCGCGGCGCGGATCGGCGCAGAATCCGCTGTCTCGATACGGTCGGCTTGGCCGGCAACCGTCGATGCGGGCGCGCCGTGGGCGCAGCCCGGCTTCGAGTTCGATTGAGTGTAGGGCATGTTTGGCCGGTCAATTGAGCACCGGCCATGGTGGGCGACAGAGAACCAACGGAATCGGGTGGGTATGATTGAAAGGCGGGGCGGTCGGTTGCACAAGCCACTGACGCGAGCGTTGACATGATGAAATCGGATGCTGCCGCGAATGTAGCGCCACCCCTTGTGGGTGGCGCACCCTCGCCCTGCGCCACCCACAAGGGGTGGCGCTACAGTGTAGTCCTGACTGCTGATGGGGTCCCTTTTTCCTGCTCCGAGGGAATTGAAAGGCGACTCGGTGCACGCAATCTGTGGTCACCATGCCGTGTTCCACTCCTGCTTTATTCAGTGGGCTGGAGTGCAGGTCTGCATGGTCAAACAGGTTTTTACGCCAAAAAACTCAGGTATGACCATTCAATCTGTGGTATACTCGCGGCCAGGGCTTGGCCCCGGGCGGCACTGGAGGTGTAGCCCTACCCCTGTAATGGGAGCCTTGAGCAGGATTCAGGGTTTCGGTTTGTTCGATACTTGGTAGGCGGTTGATGGACATCGCCTGCAAATTACTGGCGGAGGTGTGTCTCGGGTGATACTTGGCTTCCTGGAGCAAAAGAAGGGCCTGGCGATCGGTATCATCGTCGTGTGCGTGGCAGCGGCCGGCGTGATGAATTTAAGCGGGCGCGACGAACCCGTGTTTCCCCCGGAGGTCGGCTTTTTCTGCGTGGCCACCGGGACCATCCATTGGGTGGACCCCATGAAAACCACGACGTTGCCGATGCCCAACCCGGACACCGGCCAACGTACGTTGCTGCCCTACGAAATGGAAGACGGAAAGCTTTATATACATGAGCGCTACAGAGGGTACCTACAGATTTTGAGCGAGGTGAACAAACATGTGGATCCAGAAACATTCGAATGTAAACGGGCGGAATAGAGGCCCATGCCCGCTTGGAGCGGGCGCGTCAGCTCAGAGCGGGTTTACGCTGATCGAGCTGTTGGTGGTGGTGGCGATCATCGCGCTTTTGCTTTCAATTCTCTTGCCCAGTTTGCGCTCCGCCCGGGACCAGGCCAAGGCGGTGCACTGCGGCGCCCAGATGCGGGGGTTTGCCGGCGGTTACGCCAGCTACGCCACGGAATTCAATGACTGGATTCCCGGGGTGAACACCACCGGGGTGGAGCTTCGTGCGTTGGATATGGCCCAAACCGACGCGATGAACGACGCCATGCTGCCGGTGCAAACCTTCGACTGGATGACACCTCTGATCCGATTGGAGACAAGTTTGCCGAGGGTGCGGGCGGACCGGTTCAAGCTCCTCTTGCAGCGATTCCGCTGCGCCGCCTTGCTGCAGTTCAACTCGATACTCTTTTTTGAAATTGAAGGTGGTGGTGACCCCCCCCCGGACTTCCAAGATTTCCTGGACATCCCCGAATGGCCGCCGGTCAGCTACCTGATGCCGGCGGGGTTTCAATACTGGGGCTTTGGCACGCGCGACAAGATCCTGGGGCGCAGCGGCAGCGGGGGCGGTATGTTCAGCAATGTACCCATTAAGCCGAAGATAATGCCGACGAACTGGGAGGTCCTGCTACCCGATGATTACACGACCCGGCTTGGCCGGATCGGGACGCCGGCGGGCAAGATCTTCGCCGCCGACGGCACGCGCTTCGTTACTTCCAGCGGCTTGGTGGACTACGACCCCAGCCCCGTCCCGGGGAACTTTGGTGCATTCACGACGTCCGGGGGATGGTGGCCCGGGTCCACCGCCTACGGGGTTGCCGGAGGCTCGCCCAATTGGTCCGTTGACGGGGATCCCGTTTCGCAGGGCAGCCCAAGTGCAGGCATGAATCTGCCCATCACCTACCGCCACTCGGCACGAGGGCGCGGCAACGGCACCGCCCAGGGTCACAAAGGCAGCATCGACCTGCTGTTTTTTGACGGGCATGTGGACCGCGTGCAGGACAGAGAGTCGCGCAAGATCGACATGTGGTACCCGAAGGGCTCAAAGGTACAGGCCCCTATCGGGATGACGACCGTTCGGCCGGATTACGTAATCCGTTAGAGTAGTTCATGAAATCGACCTTGAAGTCGGAGAAGTTGTAAGGGGAGAGAATGATGATGAAGAACTGGTTGGTGGTTTCAATCACGCTGTCGGCGGCGGTGGGCCTGGGGCCGGTAGCGGTTGCACAGGACAGCGTTTCCAGGGAGGCGTGCTTGCCCGGCGATGCGGTAAGTCCCTGGGCTGACGCCCAGACTTTCAACGGAAGCGAGCAGTGCGACGCCTACGTGGTGGACTTGACGGAGTTTGCAACGTCGTGGGGCACGACGTTCGGCATCGCGCCGGTGGCCAAGTCGAGCAAGTCCGGCAATGACTTTTTCGGCAGCCTGCTAAGCGCCCAGGGCATCAGCCGCGATCAGCTCGACAACGTTGTTTTCCCGTCCACAACTTACATGCAGTGGTCCGACGTGGGCTTCGGCATCAACAATGACCCGGCGCTAAGCAACGCCGGGACGCCCATCGACGTGGCCGGTCTATTGGGAATTCAGAAGGCTGCGGCCTTTTCGGAATTCGCCACCACCAGCCAGGGCTCCACCTACAACGGCGTCGTAGGTATGTATATCAATGTGCTACCCACGGAGCCCACGCGCCTTTACATCCAGCGCATCCAGGCGGCGGTCAACAATTGCGACCCGGCGGCAAGCATGGGTGATATTGGATTCGGCTCGGTCGAGGCATCCGGGAGCCTTGATTTCCGCTCGGACTGTTTCAGTTGCGGCGGCAATACCTGCGATCTCAGCCCGATGGTAGGCAACAACGTTTTTCTGGTGGACATCGGCGCTCGCGACTGCGACATCTTAAACGTGATCAGCGAGGACTGTCCGGGTGGGTTGTGCGACGTGGGGGCGACCCAGCGGCCGGTCTGCAATGGCGATACGGTCTATAACACGCCGGGGATCATGCCGGCTTCGTCCACCGGAGATGCCCCGCTATACATCGGCACCAATTTCTCCACGGAGTATGCCCGGGGCACGACCTGTCCCCCCACGTTGGATGAATCGCATCTGGTGGGCAGCGGCCTGAACGATCATCGCGGTGGCGTCTCCTACACCGTCAGAAACTGTGACGTGGTGCACAGCACGCACGGCATGGCGGCCATGTTGACCAAGGCCACCGGACTCACCGACTCCATGCTGGTTTGGGGCCTGGACGCTGACGGCAATGTGACCGGCAACATCCCCCTGACCCTGCCTGAAGACGTATGGGACAACTCCGACGATTTTAAGAGTTTGTCTGATCCGACCGTCCCGTCGACTGTGGACATGGAGTTCAACGGCTACCACAGCCAGACGGCGTTTCGAGGCGGCAACGGCCAGGTTGCTGTGGGCGTAGACCCGAACGGCAATCTTCTGGCGGCGGGCCAGGTGGATCACCCCTTTAACAGTAACGGGGGCAACATCAATTGCCCGAACGATTGGGACCTCAACTTCATCGCTGTGGTCCGGGTGGACTGCGAGACGGAAGACATCGAGTGGACCATGGCCGGCTACAACAACCTCAGTCCGGAAATCCCGGGGGGTGGTCCCGGTAAGGCCATCCTGGACGGTCCCGGCGGGAACCGGATCGGCGAGATGGTTCCCATCAATGGTGACGGAACCTGTGGTGGACCGTCGGTTACGATGCCGATGATCGACGCCGGAGGCAACGTCTGGTTCGTGTCCGCGATCCATCTGGACAGCGATCCGGATCCCAACAGCATCATCCGTGCGCTGCTGCGTGCGGTGTATGATGCCGACACTTTCAGCTATGAGTTGGAACTGGTGATGACCCGGTTCGACGTGTTCCACGGCCAGAATTCCAACCGCGACTATTCGGTGACCTTCATCGACCTGGCCGATAACGATTCGGTGTCCTCCGGGGCGGTGTGGTCCCAGAACGTCACCGGGCCGGCCCATATGAACCTCGACCCAGCCGGTCTGAACGCGGTTGACCCGCGCACACTGGGCGGTCTGGTGATCGGTGTGGAGATCACCTACGACGTGGACCAGGACGGCGATTTCGAGCAGTGCACCGACTTCGAGGGTCTGGACCAGGATTACAACGTGCTGCTGTATATCGGGTCGATCGAGCCGTTGCCGGCGTGCACGGAGGCCGGGGCTTGCGATGATCGCGACGTATGTACGATAAACAAATGCGACCAGGGCCTCTGCCGGGTTGAGGCGCGGGATTACGGTGACGTGAATGACGACGCCGAGGTCGATGTGTTCGACATCATGTGCGTTCTGGACGCGTCGCAATCGGAATTCAGCCAGAGTTGCGTACTGGGCAACGCCGACCTGGATCCCTGCGAACAGGATCAGGAGGTGAATGAAGACGACATCACCGCCATGCAGAGCGCCTTCGGCGGAGTGGACCCCTGTTGTGCTCCGCCGGCCGGTGCCTGCTGCACGGTGGAAGTGTGCGATTCTCCGGTAACCGTTGAGGAATGCGAACTGAGCGGCGGCGAGTATCAGGGCGACGGCACCGATTGCGCGTCCATCGGCGAGTGCCCCCCGACCGGTGCCTGTTGCACGGTTGACGAGTGCATCGACGACCTCAGCCAGGGTGGATGCAAGAGGCGCAACGGCACCTATCAGGGTGACGACACGGCGTGCACCGCGCTAACCTGCCCGGATATCGGGGCTTGCTGCATACAGGGTGTGTGCAATGACTTCGTGGCTGTACCCGATTGCGCCGCGGCCGGCGGACTGTTCCAAGGCCAGGCTTCACTTTGCGAGGCGACCGAGTGTCCCACGGGTGCCTGCTGCCTCGCGGGCGTTTGTTCGGACCAGACTGTTGAAGCCCAATGCCTCAGCAGCGGTGGTGAATATCAGGGCGACGACACCGCCTGCACGACTGAATGCCCGGCGCCGCCGGCGGTCACCATCAACGAAATCCGAAACGATCACGTCGGCAACCCCGACGTCGATGAGTATTTCGAGCTGGCGGGCCCGCCGGCTGCTGTTTTGAGCGGCCTGACCTATCTGGTCATCGGTGACGGTATCGGCGGCAGCGGCGTGATCGAAGCAGTCGTTGATCTGACCGGCCAGACCATTCCTGCAAGCGGTTTCTTCCTCGCGGCTCAGCCGGGCCGTACGTTGCCGGGCATACCGGACATGCTGGCAAACCTGAATTTTGAAAACAGCGACAATGTCA
>JAZGDL010000549.1:0-12698 GCA_036477795.1 Phycisphaerae bacterium | reverse complement strand
CGCGAGGAGCGGCTGGTGCTGGTCCTGTATTACTATGAAGAGCTGACCATGTCGGAGATCGGCGCGGTGTTGAAGCTTTCCGAATCGCGCGTCAGCCAGATTCACAAGGACATTCTCCAGCGATTGCGGCAACGATTCGGATCGACCCTTTCTGAGGAGCTGGTGGCGTAGTGGGGCGTGGACGTTCGAATTGTGGGTTGGAGTACGGGATGAGGGACCGGAGATTACGCTTCGGGCGTCTGCCAAACGACAAAGTCACTGCGAAGCCCACGGATTCGAATCCGTGGTCTTGCAATCGAACGGTGACGGAGCAGTAGTTGTGGAGTGCATTGATGTCGCTTCCGGCAGGCACGGAGGCCTGCTCAGCGACATCCGTATCGTGGTTCCGGGTGTGGTGGTCACGGAGGACAGCCAACCGAGGAGTTGTTGAAGCCAGCCTGATGCTTGCGTACCATCGGAGACGATGGATCGCAACATCAGGCTGCTTCTTTGTTATGACGGCACCGACTTTCACGGATGGCAGGCTCAACCCGGTCTGCGCACCGTTCAAGGGGTTATCGAAGAATCGTTGCGGCGGGTGCTGCGGCACGAGGCACGCGTTGCCGCAAGCGGACGCACCGACGCGGGTGTGCATGCCATCGGCCAGGTGGCCAACGTCAGAACATCGTGCGCCATGCCGGGCGAGAAGCTACGCCACGCGATCGGATCACGACTGCCGCAAGACCTGTGCGTTCGGGCTGTCTCGGATGTGTCCGCAGCCTTTCACGCCACGCGCAGCGCCGTGAGCAAGCTGTATCGCTATCGCATTCATAATGCCCGTGAGCGACCGGTGGTGAAAATGGCCCAGTGGCAGACCTATCACTTCTGGGAGCGACTGGATGTCGACCGGATGCGCCGAGCTGCGGCGCACTTCGTGGGTGAGATGGATTTCACGTCGATGGCCGGCGCCGGCTGTGAACGTGAGTCGATGGTGCGGCGGGTCTTGCAGTGCGAGGTGACGCGGCACTTTGACGAGGTGCGGATAGACGTGGAGGGCAGCGGCTTTTTGTACAATCAGGTGCGCTGTATGGTGGGCACGCTGATCGAGGTGGGTCGAGGTCGGTGGGCGCCGGAGCGCGTCGCCGCCATCCTGTCCGGTCGCGATCGCAGCCAGGCGGGACCGACCGCGCCGGCCAAGGGACTGTGCCTGCAGTGGGTCCGCTATCCGCCGGAGCTGCTGCGACCTGAGGCTATCACGAGAGCTGCAAGCGGCGGGACGCGCGAGAGGCCCGGTAACTGCTGAAACATGTGAAGCAAATGCGATCCGATTGCACGAAGCGTTCGACTGTACAAGCCCACGGGATGCAACCCGCGGGCTTTTGTGGGTTGCATGGGGTGTGCAGGGATTGACCGCCGATGCGCATCTGTCACGTCATCACGCGGTTGATCGTTGGTGGAGCGCAGGAGAACACCGTCCTGACGTGTGCCGGCCTGGCGGAGCGAGGCCACCAGGTGACGCTGGTCGCCGGCCCGGAGACAGGCCCGGAGGGATCGCTGTGGCAGCAGGCCCAAAGGTCCGGGGCTGAGCTGGTGCGGGTCGATTCCTTGCGGCGGGCCATCAAGCCCTTCAGCGACATCAAGTGTCTGGGCGCGTTGAGGCGTATCTTCAAAGAAGGCGGCTTCGACGTTGTGCACACACACAGCAGCAAGGCCGGCATCCTGGGCCGGCGGGCGGCGGCGGGCATCGGTGTGGGCGCGGTCATCCATACCATTCACGGGATGAGCTTCAATCGAACGCAGCCGCGGGCGGTGCAATGGTTGTACCGGGGGTTGGAGCGCAACGTCGCCCGGCGCACGGATGCGTTCGTCACCGTGGCTGACGCCATGATCGAGCAGGCGGTGGCGGCGGGACTGGGGCCCCGGGAAAAATTCACCACGGTGTACTCAGGAATGCCGACGGAGCGCTACAAGCGTGAAGCCTGGCGCCGGGCGGCGGTTCGCGAACGGTGGGGCGTCACCGACGCAGATGTAGTGGTGGGAACGGTGGCCCGCCTGTTTCGCAACAAAGGATATGAGGAAGTGATCGAGGCCATGGCACCGGCGGTGGCGCTGGTTCCTTCATTGAAGTTTGTCTGGGTGGGTGGCGGCGCGGATCGCGCGAGATTCGTGCGGCGTGTTCGTGCCCTGGGCCTGGGTGATCGGCTGCACCTGACCGGCCTGGTGCCACCGGAAGACATTGCGGAACTGGTTGGCGGGTTCGACATGCTGGTGCACGCCTCTCGTTGGGAGGGCCTGCCGCGGGCCGTGGTGCAGGGGCTCTTGATGGAAGTGCCGGGAATCGCGTTCGACGTCGACGGCGCCCCGGAGGTGGTTGAGGACGGGATCACCGGTCGCCTGGTGCCATATGGTGACACCAGGACGCTGGCGGCTGCGATCGTCGAGTTGGCCCGATCGGCGGACCTGCGAGAACGTCTCGGTAGAGAGGGCCGGCGCCGTTGCGTCGATCGATTCGCCGCCCAGCGCATGGTGGACGATCTGGAGAGGTTGTATCTGCGCCTGCTGGAACCGGACGGATGAAGGGAAGAAGTCGAGCAAGGCCCGCCGCGCTGGCCAGCAATCCGGCTGGTCCCGACGTACACCGGGACCAGTGGCACCCAGCGCCGGGGCCGCTCCTTGACAGGGGCGGTTCTGATCAGGGCCTTTACGAGGTCCTACGGGTCCTATAAAAACGGCCCGTGACGGCGTGAAACGACTCCTGAGGCCATTTAATCAAGCCGGTCTCAAATTCATACAACTTAACGCTGGTCAGGGTGTGGGGTGGGTGGCTATTATTTCGTGTACGACTGACGGCGTCGTGGCTTCCGCGGTGAGACTGGCGATGACGAGTTGGGCGGTCCACTGAGCACAACCCAAGCGCGGCGATCGCTTTTGAGTACGCCGAAAGGCTGCAAGCGATCGACGCGGCCTATGTGGATGATGGTGGCGTATCGGGCGTTGCGGTGCCGCCGAAAGAACTGCGGTGTGGCCTTGATTAGATCGCCGTACCGGCTTGCAATGTGGCCGGCGAGGTCGCCGGTGGCCGGCGTGAAGAAGGCGACGCTGCGGACGCGGGCCCGAGCAACGATCAGTCCTCCCGAGTGTTTCAGCCAGAGCGTGTCGCCGCGGTGAACAGCGCCGAAGGGCTCGATGCGGTGCCGCGAGAGGCGGCACTCGATGGACTTTCCACCGCTCAGGATGGCGTTGATGTAGCGAGGTTGGAGGATGACCAGATGGTGTGTCATTCCGCGTCGCACTTGATTGCATCGAACGAGTTGGACTTATGGTGGATCAGCATGGTCAACAGTATAAGGAAGGAACAATCAGGGAGGTAGGGTGGTTGTGAGATCGACCAAAGCGAAAAAAGGTGGCAAGAGGGTGCCGGTCAGGCATCACATCCGTGTGTTGGTGATCGACGATGACGAAGCGGTATGCAAGGCTGTTGGGATGATGCTGGAGGACAACGGTTTTCGCCCGAAGACGTTTACCGACGCTCAGGCGGCGATCGAGCATGCGGCGGAGGAATCGTATCAGATCGCGCTGATCGATCTGCGCATGCCGACGATGGATGGTATGGAGGTAATCGAACACCTCAAGAAGATCGACGAGCGGATGAGCTGCATCGCGATGACAGCCTATCCGGATCTGAGCACGGCGACCGAAAGCATGCGCCGAGGCACGTGTGACTACATCACCAAGCCGTTTGAGAAGGAGCAGATCATCGAGGCGCTGGACCGGGCGTGCCGTTCACTCGGTTTGATCTACACGGATGAGTGGGATCTGAATCGACTGATCGGGCAGCGGATTCGGGCCGAGCGGTTAGGTCAGAATCTTACGCTCCGGCAGTTGTCGGACCGTACCAACTTGACCACTTCCCAGTTGTCGCAGGTTGAGCTGGGCAAGAACGCCGCCTCAATCTGGGCGCTGGCGCGGATCGGCAACTCTTTGGGTTTGCGTCTGGCGACCTTGCTTGATGGGCTGTGATTCCCGGCTCTCTTACGTTCATGCCGGGTAGATGGCGGGCGGTCGTAACAGCGGCTGTGCCGCCGTCCGTATCGCTTGCAGAGCCGGCGTGGACTTGTCATAGCCCCAGCTTGGATGATCGGGGTTTATCCCCCTAGGCCCGGCCATCAGGCCGGGTGGGTGAAGCACGAGCTACTTCGCGCTCCCCTGCGGGTCGCCGCTAAACGTGCCGCGCCGGGCGATGTGACCCATCATTTGAGGCGTGACAGAGCACTATAGGGACCTGTTACCACCAACCCCCGGCGCCAATGCCCGCTAAACACAAACGAGAATCCTTTATCGAGACGTGACCGTGCTGGGGCGAGAATCCTTTCCAGTATGACAGCGCTACAATAGTGAACAACCCATGAATGGGGATCGTAAGAGCGTGTTCCGACGAACCCACGGATGCAATCCGTGGACTTTGCGAGCGAATCAGCGTTGTCATTCCAGGCACAGGGCAGAGAGTCAACGCGGGCTCTCGGTTCCCTGGCACATTTCAATCTGTAGCATCGCCTCCAGCAGCGGGCGGTGGTGAACCGCAATCGTCGGGAGGCGAAGAATAGGGTAGTGGTTCACTCTGATTAGCTCCGATCGGCTCGATTGATCCGCCCACCGTTCGCGACCTTCCGTTCCTCATCTTCCAGCAACCGGACCAGATCGGCAATCGTCCATTCGTGATCCGCAACGCCAGCAGCAACCGCGGGGGTCGTGCCAAGCGTCAGGTGCTTGCGGATGAAGTTGTAGTGGAAGTAATGCAAGGCAATCGCGTGGGCATGGTTCGCCAGCTTCTTTGAGAAGGCATTCGTCAACCGTGTGTGGCGTCGATTTCCCATCCGCAGCGTTAAATTCAAGCGCTCGATAAAACTAGTCGAAACGTGCTTCTTGTCGGGCATCCCAAACTGAACCAGCTTGCGTGTCCCGTTGCACTTCCCCGGGCTGTACTTCCGCTCCGGTCCATCGCCACTCGTGTCGGGTCCGTACAACTTCAAGAGCATTGCATAGTCGACCTCCGAGCCGAAAGCGTTCTCAACGGCGTTCAAATAGGTGCCATGAGCGTCGCTGGTTAGCTGCACACGAGTGTTGATCCGCTCCGCAACGTCGAGCATGAATGTGTTAGCACACGTGGCGTCCCGATTACCCACAAGGTAGGAGACAACCAACTTGGCATCAGCATCCATTGCAACCCACGTCCAGGCATCCCCGTGTCCGTAGCCACCCGCAGCCTTTGTTCTCGCCTTGCAGCCGACAAATGACCAGATTTCATCCACCTGGACGCGCTGGCTGTGTAGGCCGCGCACCATCAGGTCGTGATAATCACAGCAAAGACTGCCAACATCGGCCAGCAACCGTAGGATGGTTAGCTTGCTAACGCCGCACATCCTGGCGGTCGAATTGATGCTGCAACCTTCGACCAGGGCTCCAAGGATCGCAATTCGTTTCTCGGTGGTTAGCTTTCTCATGCCCCTACTATACTTGCTGGCAAGTATGCTGTCAAATACTTTCTGGTAAGTATTTGACTTTTTCTTGCTTGCATGTATAGTTTAGGTGGATGCCTTACCATGGAGGACCAATAGATGGCCAGGAAACGACAGACGGCATTGCAGAAGCAGGCCGCGAAAGGCGGGAAAGCTCGCGCCGCGTCACTGAGTCCGGCGGAGCGACAGAACATCGCTCGGCGCGCAGTCCAAGCACGATGGACCAAAGAAGGGAAAGTCAACGACAACGATAGATCACACAACATGCCCTATTCGATGTTTCGAGGGCCGCTTGACCTTGGGGCACGGAAGAGTGAATGCCATGTGCTCAACGATCTACGAAGGGTACTGACACAACGCGAGGTTGTTCGCGTCATATCCGCTGGGCGTGAAAGTGGCAATCTTGCCCCCTACCTGGAGTCTAACCCTTTGATTGACAAGGAGTTAGTCCTGGGCGGAATAATACAATTCAAGATTCCGGGAACACAATACATCGCTCATGGCTTCGAGGGGACGCTTCTAGTCGACATTTGCACGAAATACTTGGAGGCAGATGAGCAAGGGAAGCTTCGGCCGTCCCAAAAGAAACTGGCAATCCAGGCCGCGATGGTCATCCGTTCGTGCGCGAAAGTCGGGATCATTGCACTCATCGATGAGGCGACCGGGTTCCAACAGATTCGCGCGAAGCATTCTTTGCAATTGAAGCTCCAAGCGTTCATTGCGGATGAGATGGGCGAGTGGGCCAAGCTGTTTTCGGATGAGTTTTGGATTCAATTGGCAAGACTGGAGGGTATCAAGTATTCGCCGCGGAATCGTCCGTTGCGGTGGGGGCGATATGTGATGATGTTCGTATATGATGCCGTCGACAAAGATGTCGGGAAACAGCTCCGGGCAAAGAATCCCAACCCACACTTCATGCAGAATCATCACCAGTGGCTGAAAGAGTTTGGGCGCGAAAAGGTCAACAACCATTTACATCGGGTGATTGGCGTAATGCAAACCTGCGATAACATGGACGAATTTCGCAAGAAATTCGCGTACATTTTCAGGGTTGATCCGTGGCAACTCCAGTGGGACGATTGGATGCGCCCGGCCGATCATCAATCTGGTAGCGAGTCTTGGTCGTTGCCTTGAATAGTCTGGTCCACGAGCCATTTGGCTAGTTCGTTCGGATCGGTGGGACGCGGGCCGCGTCCATCGGGGGGGTGGCCGTTGGGATCAGGATCAGGATCGGGGTCGGGTGTGGCGGCTTCTTCGGCTTGCGGTTCGTCAGCCTTCATGCCTTTATTCTAGTTGATGACTGGATGGTGGGCAAATCTGGGCTGGTTTCAAAGTGAACCACTACCAAGAATAGCGAGTGCATTGCGGAGGCGTTTGTGGTATGCTCAGGTGGGCGAATGTTTGGGGTATTGTTCTGGTTCAGCCCAAGATTCGCAGGAGGAGATAAGATGTCTGAGTCGCGCACAAAGGTCTTTGGGCCAGTGCTTGTCGTGATCTTTTTGTGTGTGGCGGGGACCTGCTTTGCCGCTGAGTTGAAGCCGCGCGCCCAGGTCGTCAAGCCGGCGCGGACGCAGGTAGACCCAAATCTATTCCGCAGCGACGTGATTACGGTGAAGTTTCGCGACGGTCTGATGGTTCGTTTGCGCGACGGCACCCTCAGCGATATGGGCACGGGCGCTCTGGGCGGCGCAGAGGCGGTGCTGGCGGGTGTGGCCCAAGGACGTTGGGAGCGGGCGCACTCCCTGCCCGAAGCCCGGCTCGACCAGCTCCGCCGTACGGCGCAGGACAATCTTGGCAAAACCGTGGCGGACTTGAATCTTCAGTACAACCTGCGCCTGCCGGCCGGCGCGGACCCTGCAGCCGCCATCGATACGTTTAACGCGCTGAACAATGTCGAGATTGCCCTGCCGGTTCCTATCCCGGTTCCGCCGCCCATCCCGCCGGATTACGAGCCCAACCAAGGGCATCTGGATCCCGCGACGGGCGGTATAGATGCCGAATGCATGTGGCTGGTGCCGGGTGGCACGGGGATCGGCATCAAGGTGGCTGATCTAGAGTACAGTTGGAACCTCAACCATGACGAAGTGAGTTCAGCGACCCTGCTGGGGGCAACACCAAACGATCCTTTCAGCAATGACGACCACGGAACGGCGGTGCTGGGAGAGGTAGGCGCCCTGCGCAACGGTTGGGGTGTTACGGGGGCGGCGTATGACAGCACGATGTACGTGGTCGCGACCAACACCGGGCCCGACGCCGGTGTATGGGATGTCGGAGCGGCGGTCACCACGGCGCTGGGGACGCTGGTGGCGGGTGACGTGATCATAATTGAGCAACAGTTCGGCGGGCCGAACTATCCCGGCGGTGCGACGCAGTTTGGACTCATTCCCGTCGAGTGGTGGCTTCCCTGGTACAACGCCATCGTCACCGCGGTGGGCAACGGCGTGATCGTGGTGGAGGCGGCTGGGAACGGCTCTCAAGACCTGGACGCTGCGGTGTACAGCACGGGCAACGGCGGTCATTGGCCGTTTCTGCCGGCCAACGATTCCGGCGCCATCATCGTGGGCGCCGGGGCGCCGCCCGGTCATCTGGACGGCGATCGTTCGCGGCTGGGTTTTTCCAACTGGGGCTCGACGGTGGATTTGCAGGGGCGGGGTGGTCAGGTGTACACCACCGGCTACGGCGATGCCTATTCCGCGGAGGGCAAGAATCGTTTTTTCACGTCGCTCTTTTCGGGCACCTCAAGCGCGTCGCCGATTGTGGCCAGTGCGTGCATTACGCTTCAGGCGGCCTACAAGGCCAACACGGGCATCGTCCTGACGCCGGCGCAGGCCAAGAGCCATTTGCAGGCCACCGGTTCAGGGCAACTTGACGGAACGAATCCGGCAAGCCAGAACATCGGCCCTCGCCCCAACGCCGCGGCGGCCCTCACCGTGGCTCTGCCCTCGGCCGATGCCGACGGCAACATGACGCCGGACGTGTGCGAAAGCGGCGCCTGTGTAAGCCCGCCCATGGTGACCAGCAACATAGCCTCGCGCTATATCGAGATCAGGCCGGATACCGGCAGTGCACAAGCGGTGGCACTACGCGTGACCAACCGATGCACGGGGCAGGATGGGTGGATCCAGCTAGCTCAGCCGGAGTATGACGACGGTGCTCAAGGCCTTGTCAACGTCGGTATCACAGTGGCGTCTTGCGAAGACCTCGAGTTCCGTACGCCGGCAAGCTGGCTGGGCAGCGGCGACAAGCTGGTGGTGACCGGTGACATCATCTCGCCTAATACGACGTTCGACGTGGAGGCAATATGCGGAGGGTGCGCCAACCAGTTCTCGTCCGGCACGGCCACCACGGCGAACCGCACGTGGGTTTACTCCGACGCGAGCGGGGACGGCCAGGTGACCTTCTTCGCCGACCTGTTCAAGATGTTCGGCAATACCGCCAGTGTCGGGTTCCCGTTCTGGACGGGCTCGGATCCGGGTTACAAGGTTGACACACAGGGGGCGACCGTTCCCGACCAGCAGACCACGTTCTTCGCCGACATTTCTTCGGCATTTGGCGCGACCAGCGCAGCCGGCTGCGATACCTGGCCTGGAGTGACATGCTGCCAAGTGGACTCAGATTGCGCCCCGAGCTGTGAAGTTTGTGCCGGCGGCCAGTGTGTGCCGTAGGGTGGCCCCGTCACCGCCGGGGGGGCGAGTCCTGTCAGCGAAGCTGTCGGCTAGCGCTTGTCGTCTAACGCTTGGAGAACTGGAAGCGCCGCCTGGCGCCGCGCTGGCCATACTTCTTGCGCTCTACCCGCCGGCTGTCGCGGGTCAGGTACTTGCCATCGCGTAGAATGGGCTCACAGTCGGGGTTGAACCCGCGCAGAGCCCGGGCCAGCCCGAGGAGTATGGCACCCGCTTGGCCGGTGATCCCGCCCCCGCCGATGTTGACGAACACGTCGACGCGCTTGGCGGAGTCGGTTGCCTTCAACGGTGCCACGATGGTGTCGCGATCCTTCTGGAGGCTGAAGTAATCATTCAGTTTGCGCTTGTTGATCAGGAATTTTCCGGTGCCTTCTCTGATCCGCACGCGGGCAATGGCGGATTTGCGCCGTCCGGTGCCCCAGTAGTATCCATACTTGGGGCCCTGGGCGGCATTCTTCGGTCCGGGCGCAAGCGTGGTAGTCGCCGGCGTTGTAGCAACCGGTGTCGTAGCCACGGGAGTTGTCAAAGGCGGCACCGGGGCGGCAGGCTCGGGAGCAGACGCTGCGGTCGGCTCGGAAGCAGGCATCGCGGTCGGCTCCGTCGAGGGGCCTGGTAATTCTGGTGTCGGCGTTGGTGTGTCTTGATCGTCCGTCACGGAAACAATTCTCCTAAGTCGACTCTCGTAGTCAAGCGTGGTCCGCACGGCGGACCCTACAACTCAAGCATGCAAACGTGGTCCGCACGGCGGACCCTACAACGCTCCGCAGGGCGGACCCTACAAATCCCACGGCACAGGCTGCTGGGCGCTGTGCGGATGCGACTCGCCCCGATAAATCTTGAGCTTCTTGAGCATCCGCCGACCCAAAGCACTCTTGGGCAGCATTCGCCGTACAGCCTCCTCCAGCACGCGTTCAGGGCGTTTGGCGAACATCCGGCGCATGGAGATTTCCTTGTACCCGCCGGGGTAGTAGCTGTAGCTGGCGTAGACGCGCTCATCGAGCTTGTTGCCGGTGATCTTGATGTTCTCCACGTTGGTTACCACGATGTAGTCGCCGGTGTCCACGTGGGGGGTGTAGATGGGCCTGTGCTTGCCCATCAACACCGTCGCAATCTTGGAAGATAGCCGGCCCAGCACCCGATCGGTGGCATCAATGTGATACCACTTTTGCTCGACCTGGCCGGTCTTGGCCACCGTAGTTTTGATCGTTCCGATACCCATGCTGATACTCTGTGCCGTCCAAACACTTCCAAACCAGAGGGAGCAGCATACCGTATTCGCCGTTGCGGTCAAGGGTGCCGAGACAGGTTATTTCAGCGCCGATGGCCCCAAGCGGCTGGAAGTCGGGAGCAGCGGCGCCCGGCACCGGCAAGCGTGGGAATCCGTGCTAGGCGGTTCGCAGGTCCACGATCCAGGCGTCGGGGATGTGGGTTTCGATGATATCCGCTGCCAGGTTCACCCAGGAGCGACAATGATCCAGGATCCAGCCGTCGGCAGAGGCTACGACACCCGTGTAATCAGCCAGCTTCCGATCGGGATTGTCGGGCAGTTCGATGTTCCAGTGCAGGCTGCGGGCTTCCAGCAATTTGGCCATCAATACCTTGAGCCGGCCGCTGTTGGAGACCGGCTGGTCCAGGTACCAGTCGATCGATGTCGCACCGGCTTGAGTCAGGTGATCGGCGATCAGCTCGACGGCGGGTATGGTTTCCGACACCTTGCGATAGGTCCCGTGGATGCTGGCCAGGTCGCGGCGGCAGCCGTCGCGCCCGATGAGCACCAACCCGCCCGAAAGGGCGCTTTCGATGGTTATCAGCAGGTTGTAGCCGTCAATTCCGAGACGCGTTGGGACGCATTGAGAAAGCGGGGTCTCTGCTTGGGCGCGGCGATGCAAGGCCTGATCGGAACACGCGGAACGCCAGACAGCCAACCTCTGGCGGGCAGTCAGGTTGTGGCGATCGCCGACCAGCTTGAGGGCGGACTCGTCGGCGTAATCTCGCGTCAACAGCCAGGCGTATTCCTCGACGGCCAGACGAAGAGCGGCCTGGTGGGCCTCGGCGAAGAGCCTGGCGTCGTCTGGATGAGCGCCGCGGTGCTTTCGCTTGTCGGGCATGGGATTCAATTCAGCTTGGGTAGGCGAAGACACCGCTCCAGCCAACCGGAATCGATCCGCCACTTGATCAGAGCCGCGACCGTAAGGGAGCGGGCACCCAAGCCCACGGATTCGAATCCGTGGGTTTCCTCCACCGGAACAAGGTCGTAATAAACCGTGTGAACGAATTCGTCGACCTGGGCGGGCATGCAACGGCAGATCAGGGTCCTGACGGTGTTACAATGGTCATCGAGGTACACGAACGGGCCCATCGGAATCGGGCCATCGTCGAGCACACGGGCCACCACCGCGTCGGGGCATTGGGACAAGCCGGCCTCGATCGAGTAGCGCCTGCCCGGCAGCGGAGGCCCGAACTGATCAGCCGCCGCTTCCTCCAACGAACGGGCGATGTATATATGCTTTACGCCGCCGAAGCCGTGGGCCACTTCCCAGATGAATGGGAAGCCTTCGGCGTCAAGCGTCATCCGAACCCCCTGCGACCCAAAGTTGCACGCGGTCTTGGCGTAGACCCAGCTAAACACAAGTTGCCGGTAAGGCTTTGCCTGCAAAACGGCGGTGGACGAGTCGAAATAGACGGTCGGACGATCCGCATCGACCCACCAATCCCGACCAACCACGTGCAACGCCCCGAACCGGGCACCATGATCCACCTGGGAAACGGCCTTCGATATTTGTTGGACGATCAACGGGGCAAGTTCAGGCGCCACGCCCCTGGTTTCGTCGGCGTTGGGCTTGAAGAAATCGGCGCTGTGGAACCGGCTTTCCGGCCGGTCAAATGACAGGCTAGAAAGCCTGTCCCACAGCGGGCCTCGAGCCTCCAGGTGCCGGGTGGGCATGTGGACGTGTGGGTTTGTGGTCTGTGACGTTGTGCATCCGGATGCGAGCAGCGCCCCGGTCATGAACAAGGCGAACTCGGATCGGCGGTGGGGAATTGCGTGCGCTGGCCTAGTGGTTCTCGTCGTCTTTCTCCTGCCTTCGTCGATGGTGTCGGGAACGGGGCGTGGAGTCGATGACCACCGGTCCACGGTGTATGGGACTCGATCCGTAAGCTTCCTCGAACAGTTTGGCAGCCTCATCCACCCCAACACTATCCGGGTCTTCCTTGCCGGGTCGAATCTCGAGACGCTCAGCCGCGGCGCCCTCCCGGTCGCTGCGCTGCAGCCAGACGGTCTGGGTGGGAAAAGCGAACTGGACACCGAGGCGGCGGGCCAGGCGTACGATGTCCACAAACAGCCGGTGCCGTTCGCGCAGCTCGGTGCCCCAGTCGGGGACCTCAAAGAAAACATAGAGCAGGATGTCCAGCGACGACGCGGCGAACTTGTTGAAATACACGTGGTAGTAATCTTTTCGAGTGTGTGGATGCAGGCGGATGAGCTCACGAATGCCTTCGCAGAACGCGTCGATCTTTTCCG
>JAZGDL010000548.1:0-27254 GCA_036477795.1 Phycisphaerae bacterium | reverse complement strand
GTAGTCAATCGCGATGTTCTTGGACAGAATGGTGATGCCACGCTCGCGCTCCAGGTCGTTCGAGTCGAGGATGCGTTCGCCCTTGAGCTGCGCGTCGCGGAACTGCCCGCACTGACGGAGCATCTGGTCGATCAGCGTGGTCTTGCCGTGGTCGACGTGGGCAATGATGGTGACGTTACGGATGTTCTGGTCGGTCACTTTGTCTCCCATTCTGATGGCGGACGACGGCCGCTGCCTGTGGCACAGGCCATGCATTACTCAGGCCATGCATAACTCAGGTATCGTAGCTTGTTCGAATTCCGCCGCAACGATGTATCCGGGGCGGGCTGGTGTCCAGTTCCATAGAACCCGAGGAAACGAGGTCGGCGGAATAAAGGCACTATACGGGCTGAAAGACATTTTCCCCGGACGCTGCGGTGTGGCTTGGATTGTGTCGCTTCCAGGGGTAAAATAGGTGTTGACGTTGGCAACCTGCATTGGAGCCGGGTGGGGCGTTTTTTTCGAGGGTTGGGAACGCAGACGCCGTAGCAGTCGACGCGTGGCTGCGCCGTCTGAACGAGTCCCGACCGAATTCGCGAGCGTTTATTGGACTGAGGGGATCGTCTTGTCGCAACCGTCGCACATCAAGCGTGGTGTTCAGCCGACATTTCTTGTGGTCGGCGGCAGGGCTGGAATGCTTCAGCGAGCGGCTTGCTGTCGCACTCTCGTTATCACGCTCGCGCTCGTGCTTGGGGGCACGTTTCCAGTTTCAATCTTGGGCTCCGAATCGGAACCGGCGTTCAGCGTGCTGGTGTTTTCCAGAACGACCGGTTTTCGCCATGCGTCCATCGCAGCCGGCGTCGCCGCCGTCGAGGAGCTGGGCGCCGTTCATGATTTCTCGGTCGTCGCGACCGAGGATCCCGCCGCCTTTTCCGACGTCAATCTGAGCCAATTCGCCGTGGTCGTTTTTCTCAACACCACGGGCGACGTGTTGGATTTGGATCAACAGGCGGCGTTTGAACGTTTCATCCGCGCCGGCGGCGGTTTCGTAGGGGTCCACTCCGCCGCGGACACGGAGTACGATTGGCCTTGGTACGGCGGACTCGTCGGCGCATATTTCCAGAGTCACCCGGCCATCAGCAGCGCCACTATCAAGGTGGCGGACGCCGTCCACCCTTCGACCGATTCTCTTCCCCGGCGATGGCAGCGGACGGACGAGTGGTACAACTTTCAGATCAATCCGCGCGGCGACGTGCACGTCTTGGCTACCATCGACGAATCCACCTACGTCGGCGGCACGCACGGGTTCGATCATCCCATCGCCTGGTGTCATCTCTATGACGGCGGCCGGGCGTGGTACACCGCTGGAGGGCACACAACCGAAAGTTTCGCCGAGCCGCTTTATCGTGAGCATCTGGCCGGCGGGATTCTTTGTGCCGCTGGCGCCAGGGAGTGTGATTGCAGCGCCACGCTCCAAACCAGCTTTCAAAAGTCGATCCTGGTAGCCGATACCGACGCCCCGATGAACTTGGCTGTCGCTCCGGATGGGAGGGTGTTTTTCGTGGAACGCACCGGGGCTGTCAGGATTTACAAACCCGAAACGGGGCTGACGGTGACCGCTGCCCAGATCGATGTCTTTACCGAAAACGAGGACGGTTTGTTGGGCATCGCGCTCGATCCTGATTTCGCGGGAAACGGATGGGTCTACCTTTACTACTCTCCCGCCGGGCCTGAATCCAAGCAGCACGTATCGCGTTTTATCGCCGTCGCAGACACGCTGGACATCACGTCGGAACTTGTCCTGCTGGAGATTCCCACGCAGCGCGAGCAGTGCTGCCACAGCGCCGGCGATCTTACGTTTGACGCCGCTGGGGATCTTTACATTTCCGTTGGCGACAACACCAGCCCGTTCGGTTCCGCGGGGTTTACGCCGATCGACGAGCGACCGGGTCGCGCCTTTTGGGACGCGCAGAGAACGGCTGGAAATACGAACGATCTTCGCGGTAAGATTCTGCGAATCACACCACAGCCCGACGGCACCTACACCATCCCCGCGGGCAATCTTTTTCCGGCGGATGGCTCCGCCGGGCTCCCTGAAATCTACGCCATGGGTTGTCGCAATCCGTTTCGGATCGACGTCGATACTGAGACCGGGTGGTTGTATTGGGGCGACCTGGGGCCGGACAGTTGCAAGATCGATTTCGGTTTGGACGAGTTCAATCGAGCGCAACAAGCGGGAAACTTCGGTTGGCCTTACTGCATAGGCGACAATCATCCGTTCCGCGAATTCGATTTCGAGACCGACGTGCTGGGCCCGGACTTCGACTGTCTGGTTCCGGTGAACGACTCGCCCAACAACACCGGCGCGGTTGTACTTCCAGCCGCACAACCGGCGTGGCTGTGGTATCCGTATGGCCCATCGATCGATTTCCCGGAGCTCGGCGTCGAAACCAGTCGTGCCGGGATGGTGGCTGGGGTCTATCATTTCGACCCCGCCCTCGATTCGCCGACCAAGCTACCCGAATACTACGACGACACGCTTTTTGTTTTCGAATGGTCGCGCAACTGGATGAAGGAGATCAAGTTCGACGAGAACGGGGATCTGTTGGTAATCAATTCGTTCCTGCCGCAGACTTCCCTGGTCCGCCCCATCGATATGGAGATTGGACCGGACGGCGCGATCTACATCGTCGAATGGGGCAGCAGCTTCTTCGGGAGCAACCAGGACTCCCAGGTGATTCGCCTCAGCTACGTTCGCGATCAGCGGGAACCGATCGCCCGAATCAACGCGGACGTCACCTCCGGGCCTGTCCCGCTTGCGGTCCGATTCTCCAGCATGGGCTCCTTTGATCCGGACTCCGGTGAAACGCTCTCATACGCCTGGGACTTTGACACCGACGGCAGCGTGGATTCGACGGAACCGAACCCGATCCACGTCTACGATGTGGCAGGTGACTACACCGCGACGCTGACCGTGACCGACCCGACGATGAACAGCGCTCAAGCCACGATGGCCATCGCCGCCGGCAACTCCGCGCCGCAGGTTACGATCACCGCGCCGCCAAACGGAGGGTTCTTCGAATTCGGTCAATTCATCCGATATCAAATCGCCGTCAACGACGTGGACGATCTTGTAGTGGACTGCGGTCGCGTATCGATGAACTCCTTGATCGGCCATGACACCCACGCTCATCCCGACGACGAGCTGGACGGGTGCAGCGGGTTCATCCAAACGGTGTCTGGCGACGCCCATCCCGGCGGAACGGACTTGTCGTATGTTCTGGAGGCACGGTACACGGACAACGGAGCCGCCGGCGTGGCTCCGCTCTCCGGACGGGCGGTCGCGGTGATCAAACCAAAAATTCAGGAGGCGGAACATTATACAACGCAAAGCGGTATCGCGGTGGAAGCGACCACCGACACCGACGGTTGCTCCAATCTCACCGAAATCGACCACGGTGACTATATCTCCTACGTAACGATGAACCTGCTGAACATCCATTCACTGCGGTACCGGACCGCCTCAGCCAATTTCGACGACGCCCGCATCGAAGTGCGCGTCGGTTCAGCCGGCGGGCCGGTCATAAGCACCGCAACCATTCCCGCAACAGCCGACTGGGATGACTGGACCGATGTGACCGCGCCGATCACCGACCCGCATGGCACGAACGAGCTGTTCTTTGTGTTCGCGCGCAACGAGGGCGATACCGAACTGTTCAAACTTAACTGGATCGAGTTCGTCGGCCCCGGGATCGGCATCGATTGCGACTCGGACGAGGACGGTGATCAGGTGGTCGATTGTCTGGACCAATGCCCCATGACGCCTGTCGGCGATCCGGTGGACGATGAGGGGTGTTCCATCGGCCCAGAATGCGTCATCGATCAGGATTGCGACGACAGCTATGCGTGCACCATCGACACCTGCGATTCCCACGCCCACTGCCGCCGCGCGCTCAATCCCGCAGAGCCCTGCGATGTGCAGATACGGCTCAACTGTGGCACTTGGCCCTCTGATCCCAGCTACACGGACACCGCAGGCCGCCTCTGGCTGTCCGACCGGTTGTATGCAGAATCCGCGTCGCCGCGATTCGGACACGTCGGCGGCGGCCTGGAATCCTGCCCGCTGATTACCATCGGCGGCACGAACGATCCCGCGCTCTACACCACCGCGCGGGTCGGCTTCGATGCCTATCGATTCGACGTCCCTCCCGGTTTTTACGCCGTTCGACTCAAGTTTGCTGACGCCTGCTCCCAAGGAATCGATCAGCGCCGTTTCGATGTGTTCATCGAAAACGAGCCTGTGGTCCTTGCGATTGACCTCGTGGCCTCGGTCGGAAAGGACTATGCGATTGATTACACCTTCGGCGTGTGGGTCGACGACGGCGTGCTCAGCGTCTCCGCCGCCGACGGCGCGGGCGATCCGCTGCTGGCCGCCGTATCCGTCGTCTCCGTAACACCGGACGATGTACCACCCGCGGTACCGCAAGATCCTTTAGCCCGTGGCGGCTTCTACCGCAATATTCTCATCTGGGATGCCAACGAGGAACCCGATTGGGCCGGCTACTTCGTGTACCGTGCTGACGCACCCGACGGGCCCTTCGTGCAGATCGCCACCGAACCGGTCCGCACCCCTCGGTTCTTCGACGACAGCGCTGTCGTCGGTACTGAATACTTCTATGAAGTTCGTGCGTTTGATATCTGGGGCAACGTGAGCGCGCCGGCGGCAACGCTCAACGCAACCGCGCTGGACAAACACGATTCCCTGCTGCCGGTATACGAACTGACCATCGCGCCGCAGGACCTGGCGACCCTCAACGCCGACCCAATGTCGGATGACTTCGTGCCCGCCGCTTTCAGTCACGCGGGCATCGACTTTCCCGACGTCGAGGCGCGCTATCGTGGCCAACTGTCGCGATTATTCCCCAAGAAAAACTTCAAGGTCAAATTCTCCGCCGACAACCTCTTCGCCAATCGTCGAAAGGTCAATCTTCAGGGCCAGTTCGACGAAGCCTCCCTGATGCGCGAAGCCCTCGCTTACAGTCTCTACACCATCATCGGCACCCCGTCGGCCGCCTTCGAAATGGTGCACCTCATGCTCAACGGCGCCTTCGGCGGCGTGTATCTCGATGTCGAACAGATCAACGAAAGGTTCCTCGCCCGCAACGGACTGGACACCAGCGGCAACCTCTACAAGGTCATACTTTTTGGGGAGATGCAGTTGATTCCCAACCTGCCCGAAGCGGTGCATCTGATCTTCGGTGAGGAAACCAACGAAGACGGGTCCTACGAGGACCTGATCCATCTGATCACCACGGTGAACACCGTCAGCGACGAGGAGTTCCCCGTTGTCGCCCACCGCATGCTCGACCTGCCGCAGTTTCTGGACTGGTACGCCATGGCCATCCTCACCGGCAATAACGATTTCGCTACCAAGAACCACTTCCTCTACCACGATCCAACCCAGGACAAGTGGATGGCGTTCCCGTGGGACTTGCAACACACCTTCGGTTTGACTGCCCCATGGGACTCCGCCATCAATCTCGGCGTCGAGGGCAAGCCCGACATTTTCGGCCTGTCCAATCTCCTGCTTACCCGACTCATGAGCGTTGGCGCTTTTCGGGATTACCATGCCATGCGACTGACTGAATGGATCAACTCGTTTTTCAACCCCGAAGCCATGGACCCGAACGTCGACGGAGTGTTCGGCGCCATCGCCTTCGACGCCCGGCGCGACGTCAACAAGCTGGGATGGGAGCGAAACGAATTCTTCGAGCAGGGACCGGACGACATCAAGGATTTCATAAGCGCCCGCGGGCCTTTCCTGCTCGAGGAAATCGAATCGTTCGCCCCCGGCGCCGGCCCCTACCTTTTCATCAACGAGGTCATGACCACCAACACCAGGACCGTCGCGGACGAAGCTGCTGAATTCGACCCCTGGATCGAGATCTACAACGCCGGCGTAACCGAGGTCGATCTGGGCGGCATGTTCCTGACCAACGATCCGTTGACTCCGAACCTGTGGCAAATCCCGCTCGACGTTCCGATTCCCGGCGGCGGGCACCTTCTGTTCTGGGCGGACAGCCAAACAGCACAAGGCCCGACCCATGCCGGTTTCGAACTGGCTGCGGGCGGCGGAATCGTAGCTCTATTCGATTTCGAAGGCGCCACACTAATCGACGTGGCGGCCTACAGCTCCCAGCCCGCCGACGTCTCCCAAGGAAAAATGCCCGACGGCTCTGCGAATTGGTCTGTCCGCGACGCTCCTTCGCCTGGCACCTGGAACTACGCCGTCAATCAGCCGCCGGCGATCTTCGACACCACCCACGACCCGCCTAACCCGACCGAAAAGGATAGCGTGGTCATCACCTGCCGAGTCGAGGATGATTCCGCCGTCGATTCGGTGACCCTCTTTGCCAGCATCGGCGAGGGATTTGATGCCTTCCCCATTCGCGACGACGGCACTTCCGGCGACGCCGAAGCCGGTGACGGCGTCTGGAGCGGCCGGATCCCGCCGCTTCCCAGGGGCACCGTTGTGAACTACTACGTCTCCGCGCGTGACGATCAGGAAGCGACCTCTCGCGACCCCGCGGGCGCTCCCGTCAACATCTACTCCTACACGGTCGGCCGGCCGCTGCCCCAACTGGTGATCAACGAGTTCATGGCGGACAACGACACGACCATGGAAGACGAATTCAATGAATTCGACGACTGGCTGGAACTCTACAACTACGGCACCGAATCGATCGATCTGGGCGGGATGTACCTCACCGACGACTTGGCCGACCCCACCAAATGGCGGGTCCCCGACGGTGCCGCTCTCGGGCCCGACGAATTCATGATCATTTGGGCTGACAACGACCCCGAACAGGGTGACAACCACACGTCATTTCGGCTGGCATTGGCTGGTGAGGAGATCGGCCTGTTCGACACCGATGAAAACAACAACCAACCGGTCGATACCGTGATCTTCGGCCCCCAGGCTTCCGACGTCTCATTCGGCAGGCTGCCCGATGCCGGTAAGAAATGGCGGTTTCTTTTCAACCCGACGCCCGGCTTCACCAACATGCTCCCGGGCGACCTGAATCTCGACGGCGTCCTCAACGTATGGGACTTCGCGGTCTTTTTGGACTGTTTCAGCGGCCAAGGCAACACCCTACCACCGGCCTGCGACGCCTCCGATTTCGACGCCGACCAAGACGTAGACTTCAACGACTTCGCCGCCTTCCAAATCGCTCTAAGCCCCTAACAGGACAGCGCTAATTCACTCATAAAGCCCACGGATTGCAATCCGTGCGTTCGTCGGAACACGGTTTTACGATCCCCATTCATGGGGTGTCCTCTATCATAGCGCTGTCATACTAAGACCCCAAACCTCCTAACCAGCCAATACGCATAGACAACCTCAGTGCGCTCTCGGAATCGTGCGTCACGGGCAGCTCGACCCGCAGAACACGATTTGGAACTGCTGAAAGTCCGCCAGATCGATCCCTCCATCCGTGTTGAAATCAAACGCGCACCGGCATCCGACGGACGTGCCGCCTTTCGCGTCCGCCGCACACGCCGCAAACCCGGCGAAATCGAACACGTCCACATCCGCGTCCGTGTCCTGATCTCCGGTTACGACCACGTTCGTGGGGTCGCTGGCGGCGTCAGCCGGATCGGCACACAGATCGATCTCGTCACGGTCGAAAAACCCATCCTCGTCGCGATCCACGCCGATGCGAACGGCCGAGCCCGCCGGAACCACGGTGAAGGTCACCTCCGAACCCGTGTCGGCGGAGAAACGCAGATCGTCCACAGCCATCTGCTCGATAGCCCGGTCGGATTGCATGCCGTGCGGCGGGTCATAATAAAAGCCGCGCGCTTCGCCGTTGAGCACACCCTTGGCCACCAACCCCACAGCGCCGGCGTCAGCCAACGTACGCATCACAGCGACCCGCTCGATGGTCTGCGCGTCGTCGCGATTGCTCCCGGTAATGGTGACCTGAGCGCCAACGGCCGCGTGCGTGTCCAGGCTGTCCGGACCGCGGAGTTCAAGAACATCTGTATCGTTCCCCACGGGCAGGTCCGACCCCGACATGCACAGCACGAACGAAACGATGTCGGCGATTTCCTGATCCGACTGCACGTTGAACACCGCCACCATGCGGGCGATCGAATCCACCGCCCCGTCGTGCAGGAACCCGAACCCGGTGTTGTTCGAAACCTGCGTCAGATCGGATCCCACGCGCTCGTATGCGTTGCGAAGCTGCGGCGTCTTCATGCTGACATTGGTCGACCCGGTAATCGAAATGATCGACAGATGCTGTTCACCGTTGGGGCCGGGTGGGAACGGCATGATTTGTCCGTTGTCAGCGTACAGGTTAGTTCCCGCTCCGGTGGGCAGCGTGTGGCAGGACGCGCACCTGGTGCCGGCCGGACCGATGCCCGGCCTTAGATACGCCTCCAAACCACGTTGCGGGTTGCCGTTGGGCAGCGGTTGACCCGCCGGAGCGAAACGACCCGTCGTGAAATGCCCTTCCAGCGACAGGTCGACCGGCAGCGAGTTGTCGAGATTCCTGAACGGATTAGGCCCATACGAAATCGTAGCAAGGTAGGCCTTGAATTCCTGCATGTCTTCCGCCGTGGGAATCTCGTCATCACCATGCAGAACCACGAACGCAGGACTGAACTGCTCGATGCCGTCACTATCGCCGCGCCAATGATGCGGCTCCTTGCCGATCACGTCCTGCATTGTTTGAGTCAGCATCGGCCCCTTCATGGGATGCCAGTCTTCGCACGGAACGCCCAGGTCGAGGCCGAAATTACAATTCTGGTTAAACGTCTTGACCGTGCCCGTAGGATCGCCCAGGTCCCACGCCAACCGATCCATGCGCGCGTCCACGTGGCATGAGGCGCACGCGATATGTCCCAACCCCGACGTCTCGTGCGTGTCGTACATATGCCGGCGGCCGGTCCTGATCACATCCGGCGTAGGATCGAAGAACGGCACCTGCGCAACCTGAATCTCCGCGACCGTGTCAACGACCGACACCGACGCCGCGAACCGATTCAGCACGTACAGCCGGTTCCGCGATTCATCGAGCGCCAAACCCGTCGGCCCCTCGCCCACCTCGATGGTAGGCGCCAAGCCCGACCGCGCCCCGCTCGCGTCGATCACCACCACGTTGTTCGAGCCCATCCCCGACACGTACCCGCGCGCTCCCGCCGCGTTGAAAACAATGCCTCGTGGATCGCCGATGGACTGATCGCGCATGGCCTGCGGAATAGTGGATGCCAAATAATCGAGATGCGGATTCAGATCGGTCACCACACCGTCGGACCCCGGAACGAAACGGGCCAGGTTCACGCGAAGAAACCGCCCCTTGGCATTAGATAGGAACCGAACGTGATTCATCGCGTCGGTTCCGACGACCGCCACCTCGCCGGTTGCCGGGTTCACGCCCATCGCCATGCAGATGTTCATCAGCCGCGACACATAGCTGACCTGCAGCGTCCCCGTATCGATCATGGCCACGTCACGATCCGGCAGGTCCCATCCCACAAGCCTGCCCGAACGATGGGCCTGCGTTCCCGTAACCACTTCCGTCCAGTCGCCGTCGTTGTCGTCCATCCAACGGCCTGCGTCGTCCTTGCGCACGATGAGCCCTACCGCCGGCGGCGGTGGAAGCAACGCCCCGATCGGCGGGTCGAACGTGTCACCGGCATTCGGTGGTGGATTCACCCCGCCGTGCGGACCGTCGGCCTGGCTCACGATGTTCGGCGGAAACAGTAGCGGGCCGTCCTCGGTCCCACCCCCCAGAATCGTCGTCGCGTTACCGGATTCGAAGATGGCGACGTACACCGTCTGCCCATCGGGGCTGACCGCCAGAGCCCTGGGGTCCTCCGCGTCAATCGGAACATTGGTCGGAGGCGCAGCGCGATTATCCGGGTCGAACACCTGCACCGTGTTCGCCTGCGAGCAACTGACAAAAGCACGGTGCTCGCCGCCGGCGAAAACCACGTCCGTCGGTTCATCCAACGTCGAAATGCTGTCCACCACGTTCAACGTCGCCAGGTTTACGATACTGATGCTGTCAGATATGTGATTGACCACCCACGCTTCAAGATTCGTCCGCGCCCGCACCGACACCGGAGCCACGCCCACGGGAACCGACGCAACCGACACAGGTGTTGCCCCCGTCACGTCGAACACCTCCAGTCGCCCATCGGCGGTGTTGACCGCCAACAGCTTCGACCCGTCCGGCGTCATATCCAGGGGATGAACCTGGGCGGTGTCCCAATTCACGAACGACACTTCCGCTGCCGGCGGCCCGCCCACCGCTGCGCGAACCATGACACACATACAACAAACGATCAGCCTGCACCGGTACATGTGAACCTCCTTTGCAACACGATTACCCCGCATGCGACTCCACCGGCCCGCATCAGCGGCCCCGACCCGACATTATACCAGGGATGGAGCGGCCCGAGCGCTCCCGTATCCCCCGACATCCCGACATTTCCCATTTATCGAGCCTCAAGCCACCATCGTACCCCAATGACCCACTCGATTCCAGCGAAAACGACCTCTGCCGCCGTGAATCGCGCCTATTGGGCAGCTCCAAGGGGCCAATCCGGCCTCTGACGTTTCCGCGACAATGATTCGGCGCCCGTTTCCGCGCAGCATCAACCTCTGCCCTCACGAATCGCTCGCCTTTGTCCGGTCGCCGCGTCGGCCACGCTGCGCCAACGGCGAGTAATTCCCTTGACCCGACTGCCTATCGGACGTAGGGTCGGCTTGTTCGTGCAGTGTCATAACCTCGCCCCCGGCTCGGTGCCTGCCGATAACCACCGCAGAGCTTCCTCCAGGGTTGAGGGTCCCATGAGAATGTCCAGCTCCCCGTTTTGCGGTGTCGCGCGCGACGCCGCAATGTGGGGGGGTGGGCTCCGTTGCAGGAAACAACGATCAGTCTGTGCAGCAGATTCGTCCCACATTAGTGGCGCCATCATGAGCAATCGCACGCGGATTCTGGTCTCCACCATTCTCGTCATGGCGAGCGGCATGTTTTGCACCGCCGCAGTCACCATGGCGATTCTGTACAAACTCGAGCTTAAAGAGCAGCGGGACCACTTGATGGAGATCGCAAGGGGGCAGGCGCACTTCATGGAGGCGGTCGCACGGTTCGACGCGATCCGTAGCCAGGACGATTATCCCGGCGGGGCCAGGGCGGCTACATTATCTCAGATAGCCGCTGCTCACGAACACTATTCGGGGTTTGGTGAGACAGGCGAGCTCGTCGTTGCTCAACGCGAAGGTGACCGGATCGTCTTCCTTTTCCCCTACCGACACGGCGATGGGAGTGACCCCGACCCCATTCCGTGGAGATCAGAGTTGGCCGAGCCGATGCGCCGGGCGCTGTCGGGCCAAGAAGGGACGCTGGTCGGGCTGGACTACCGGGGCGAACGAGTGGTCGCGGCATATCACCCCGTCGCGGTGTTGAACCTGGGTGTGGTGGCCAAGATCGACTTGGCGGAACTCCGCGCCCCGTTCGTGATGGCGGCGTTGACTGCCGGTGGCGTAACCGTTTTTCTTGTCCTTGGCGGCGCGGGGCTGACGCTTCGGGTCACTGATCCGCTGGTTCGACGACTGCAAGAGAGTGAGGCGTGGCTTTCCACGACGCTCAAGAGCATCGGTGACGCGGTGATTGCCACCGACATGCAGGGTTCCGTGAGATTCATGAACCCGGTGGCCGAGGTCTTGACCGGGTGGAAGCAGGACGACGCCATAGGTAAGCCCCTGACTGAGGTCTTTGTGATCATTAATGAAAGAACCGGGCAACGGGCAGAGAATCCGATAACAAGGGTACTGGCGGAAGGTGTCATCGTGGGGCTGGCAAATCACACCGCATTGATAAGCAAGGACGGGACGAAACGGGTGATTGATGATAGCGGTGCGCCCCTCAAAGATGTCGAGGGACACGTCTCAGGTGCCGTTCTCACGTTCCGGGACGTCACCGAGCGCCGGCGAGCCGAGGAGGAGCGTATGCGTCTGGCGACGGCGATCAACGGGGCCGTCGAGGCCGTGGTCATCACTGACCTCGAGGGGACGGTGCAATACGTCAACCCCGCGTTTGAGCGGATTACCGGCTACTCGCGCCAGGAAGCCGTCGGGCAAAACATGCGCCTGATCAAGAGCGGGAAGCATGACCAAGCATTTTACCAGCAGTTGTGGGGCAGGATCAAACGTGGCCAGGTGTGGAGCGGTCAATTCGTCAACAAGAGAAAGGACGGAACTCTTTACGACGAAGAGGGCACCATCTCGCCCGTCCGCGATGAGAATGGCAAGATCATCAACTTCGTCGCCGTCAAATACGACGTTACCGATCGCCGGCGAGCCGAGGAAGCGGTCCGGGCCGCGCAGGAACGCCTACTCGAGCAGCAGCGGCGCGAGAAGGAGCACGTCGAGACGGAACTCGAAAAAGCCCGAGGCCATCTGGTTAGACATACGCGGCTGGCGACCATTGGACAGGTCTCAGCCAGCGTTGCACACGAGCTGCGCAACCCGCTGGGGGCGGTCCGCAACGCCGCCTACCTCTTGAGGCGCCATGTTCCCCAGAACGAGGAGAAGTGGGCCCAGTACCTGGGGATCATCGACGAGGAGGTCAACCGGGCAGACCGGACTATCCGCAATCTGATGGAAATGTCACGGTCCAAGGAACCAACCATGCAGCAGGTTGATCTGGGCGACATCGTGCGAGAAAGCCTGGCACTGGCCGATTCATCGACGCCAAGCTGCCGACCATGAACGGTCTGGAACTATATCTGGCGATCAAGAAGCTGACCCCCACGGCCACGGCTATCATGCTGACCGGGAACGAAGAGGAGTTCGAAGAGATCGCCAAAGAGGCTGTCCGGCGGACAGCGTACACGGTACTTAAAAAGCCGCTGGATTTGGACTACGTGCTGGGCCTTCTCGAACGGATCACCGGCCAGCGGGTCTCAGACGAGATTCTCAAACCCCCGCCGGACGGGTCCTGAGCGAGGCGGTCGCCTGCGTCGCGGGAGGCGACAGTTTCCATGGTAGAATCCACAAAGCAGCAGCACGTCTCACGATTGTTGATCGTTGTCGAGGACGACGCCTCGCAACGCCGCACCATAACCGAAATCATGGAGGCCGAGGGCTTTGAGGTGATCGGCTGCGGCACTGCGGCCGAGGCTCTCAAGTATGTCGAGAATGGACGCTTCGGCGTGGCCATCGTCGATCTCAGCCTGCCGGACCTGCCCGGTGTCGAATTGTTGCAGGAGATACGGGCGATAAGCGACCATATCCGGGTCATCATCCACACCGGGAACGGCTCATTCGATTCCGCCAAAGTGGCGGTTAATCTGGGGGCTTTCGCCTATGTGGAGAAACTGAGCGACCCCGCAGAGTTGATCGGCCACGTACACCGCGCCTACCGGGAACACCTTCATTGCTATGCTAGCAACTTGGAGGCCCAAGTTGCCCAGCGGATCGCGTCTTTGCGGGAGAGCGAAGCCCGGGGCCGTGCTATCGTCGAGACCGCCGCCGACGGGATCATAACCATCGATGAGCGGGGGATCATCGAGTCGTTTAACAAGGCCGCGGAACAGATCTTCGGGTATACGGCGGACGAGGTGATCGGCAAGAACGTCAACGTGCTTATTCCATCGCCCGACAAGGAGCGCCACGACGAATACATCGCTCGCTACCTGCGCACCGGCGAGGCGAAGATCATCGGTTCCGGGCGGGAGGCCGAAGGGCGACGCATGGACGGCACCATCTTCCCGATGCATCTAGCGGTCAGCGAGGTGCGTCTGGCGGAACGCCGGATCTTCACTGGAATCGTGCGCGACATCACCGAGCGCAAGCAGGCGGAGGAGGCGTTGCTGCGCGCCAAAGAAGCGGCCGAGGCGGCCAACCAGGCCAAGAGCGAGTTCCTGGCCAACATGAGTCATGAGATCCGCACCCCGCTACACGGCATTCTCAGCTTCGCACGCTTCGGGGTTGACAAAGCGCTGACCGCCGACTCGCAGAAGTTGCTCAACTACTTCCAAAAAATCGATATCAGCGCCAAGCGCCTGATGGCTCTGCTTTCCGACCTGCTGGACCTGGCCAAGATAGAAGCGGGCAAGATGCGATTCGAGTTCAAGCCGGCCGACCTCCGCACCGTTCTGCGGTCGGTGGAGAACGAGTTCCGCTCCTTGCTGGCCCGGCGAAACATCACCATCGACTACAGCGAACCGGCGAACGAAGTGCGGCTGACGCTGGACCAGAACAGAATGATGCAGGTGGTTCGCAACCTGCTGAGCAACGCGGCGAAGTTTTCGCCGGAGGGCGGAACCATCCGGATGAACGTCAATACCCACGATGAAGGCGTTGAGATATCCATACGTGACCACGGCGTGGGCATCCCCGAGGAGGAACTGGAGACGATCTTCGGCAAGTTTGTTCAATCGAGCAAGACCAAGTCGGGGGCGGGCGGCACGGGACTGGGGCTGTCCATCTGCCGGTAAATCGTCGAGGCCCACCAGGGCCGCATCTGGGCCGAGAACCATCCGGCGGGCGGGGCCATCTTCCACGTGCTCCTCCCGCTAACCATGGACACCGCCTCTGCGGGAGAATCGCCGGACCGAGAATCATCGCTGGACCGAGAATCATCGCTGGACCGAGAATCATCGCTGGACCGAGAATCCCTTCTCGGTCCTCCCGCGGATGCCGAGAAAGGATTCTCGCCACAGCGTTCCTGTGCCGAGAAGACGGAAGAGGGCGTAGAGCAAGCCTCAGCCGGAGGAGGGTGAAATGGTCGGCCCGGCGGTCCCTACAGTTAAATGGTCCGCACGGCGGACCCTACAAGGTTTGTGACCTCGAGGGGTGGGACGAAACGCCGCGGCTACGCGTAGGATGCCACCTCTTGGCGAAGAAACGGGGAGCGAAGAAACGGGGACGCACTCAATACTGTTCGGCACGGGGTTTGCCTCTGATGCGAGGTGACATGAGGATACCGCCGGTGCGAGAATCCCTTCAAAACCGCCGGTGCGAGAATCCCTTCAAAACCGCTGGTGCGAGAATCCCTTCTCGCACCCATCCGCCGCTTGGAATCCCTTCCTGTGGGACAGGTCTTCCAACCTGTCATTGACCGGCTGGAAAGCCGGTCCCACTTTAGGGTGGATCGAGAAGGGATTCTAATAAGGGTCCAGCGTGACCTTGTCCTGTAGACCTGGTTGCCGGACGCGAGCGGCGGAAACAAAGTTGGAATAGGTGTTATTGTGACGAACGATCGAGTGCCGTGGTTTGAACGGACCTTCAACTTCGATTTTCCGGTCGGCTGTTACCGGTACATCCTTGAGCGTCTTTGTGACACGCCGCTGCGCGTTGAGGCCAAGGTTCAGGGGCTTGGTCCGGAGGTCCTGGCACGAAGGGACGGGAATACCTGGTCGATCCAAGAGAACGTCGGGCATCTGGGAGACCTCGAACCGCTGTGGACCGGACGCCTTGATGATTTCCTCGATGGCGAAGAGTTCTTGCGTGCCGCGGACCTGACCAATCAGAAGACCCACTCCGCCAAGCACAACGAAACCTCTGTTGAGCAGGTGATCGATTCGTTCTCCTCCCAGCGGAAGGCATTTGTGGGTCGCTTGGAGGCCTTGAGTGCCGAGGCCTTTGGACGGACGGCACTTCATCCTCGACTGAAGGTCCCGATGCGATTGGTGGACATGTGCTTCTTTGTGGCTGAGCATGACGATTACCACCTGGCGAGGATTGCGGAACTGAGCCGGTCTTTCGCGGGCGCCGGCCGGTAGTAACGAGCGCACCCCCCGCGGGAGCCGGATTTAGCCGGGCTTCTACTTCGACAGAACACGAGATCGCGCCACATTCTGAAAGGTGAATACCGCAGGCCCGGCTGAGGCCGACCCCCGGCCTTGGCGCCTTACAATATCCCTCTATCCTCGAACGCGTTCTACTAACTTCTCAAAGCGCTCTTCGCCACGGATGGCTTTGAAGTCGTCATCGTTTACCAGGTGCTCAGCGTCGTCGTAGCCGGCATCGATGGCCTTTTCGAGCCAGGTGTATGCCTTGTCCTTGTGGCCGACCAGGCAGTGGAAGCAAGCGATGTTGTAGACGGCGCCCACGTTCTTGGGCCGGAGCTTGTGCGTTTCCTGGGCGAATGCCAAGGCCTTAGTGTAGTCTCCGCTTTCGTAGGCCCGGTTCATTTTGCGGGCGACTTGGCGATACTCCGCCATATCATCCTTCAAGTGGACCGGCGGCGGCTCCACGCCGGTTTCCTTGTATTGGGCCAGCCACCCGCCGGCGGCGTCCAAGGCTGGTTGGAAACCCCACGGGCCACGATGGCCGGCCACAGCGAGGTTGCCATCCTTGCCAATCAGGTAGATGCGATCGGGCGAGGCTTGGTAGGCTTTGGCCGCTGCGTTATCCATGTTGTCCACCAGGCAGGGGATGGTGAGTTTCTTTTCGGTGACCAGCCTGCTGGCCACACTGCACCGGTCGCCGAACGTAATGTGCTCTCTGATGCCCAGCTTCTCGGCGTAGCCCACGGGATACTTGTCGTCCAGGGCGTGGGCCTCGCTGATGTACACGATGTAGATTGCGGCCACCGCCTTGTAGTCCTGGTAAAGCTGCTCCATTACGCCAACCTGGCGCAGAAATGGCGGTCACGTGTAGCTCCCGAACATCAGTAGTACCGGGCGATCCCCTGCAAAATGGGCCAGATCGACTTCTCTCTTTCGGTCCAGCGTCTTAAGCTTGAACAACGGAGCCGCCTGGCCGGCTTTCGGCGCCCAAGGTTCGAGCGCTGGGCCCGTAGGGGCATCTGACGGGCTTCTTGAGCGAAACGGTGCTTGGCAGCCGACGCAGAAAGCAAAGCCTGTCAACAGCATCATCAGAGAACCATACCGCATGATCTTCTCCCTATTCTTCTGAGGCTCGCCAGGATAATACTTACTATCCACGGTTGATGGCAAGCTCTGGGTGGCCATTGAAGGCAACGCCGGCTGGGTTGCGCTCTCGACGGGACACACCGATTAGGGCATGATTAGGAACAGGCCGACAGCCGAGCCGGAACGGGCGGCGATTCATTCGAATCTGGAGGTGTCAATCATGAATCACAAGGTCAATAGTGTAGGACGTTACGCGGCGGTTGCGATGGCGGTCTTGGTGGCCGGCGCGGTGTGGCTGGCTGGGAGTGTGAACCCGGTGTGGGCCTGCGGGGGGTTCTTCTGCCGGCAGGTCCCGATCGATCAGGCGGGGGAACAGATTATCTTTCGCCGCGACGGCGACACGGTCACGGCGGTGGTTCTGATTCAGTACGCCGGGGAAGCGGAAGACTTCTCGTGGGTGCTGCCGGTGCCGGGAGATCCGGAGCTGTCGGTCGGTAGCGATGTGGTGTTCCAACCGTTGGAGCTGGCCACGCGGCCGCAGTTCAATCTGGACGTCAACGGTGAGGAGTGTTTCGGCTTCCGTGACTTCGGCCCAGTTTCTGCGCCGACGCTCCTCGGCGGTGCGTTTGAAGAGGACAGCGGTGTCGAGATTCTCCAGGAGTTGGCGGTTGGGCCTTTCGACGTGCAGGTGGTGACCAGTGATGACGCGGAAGCCATGACCACCTGGCTGGCAGAAAACAACTATGACGTGGTCGGCAACGGCCCGGACCTGATCGCCCTGTATGTCGAAGCGAAGATGAACTTCGTGGCCCTCAAGCTGCGCAAGGATCAGGGTGTTGGTGACATTCAGCCGTTGATGGTACGTTACAAGAGCGATCGGCCGATGATTCCCATCCGGCTGACGGCGGTGGCAGCCGTGCCCGACATGGGGATCATCGTCTGGCTGCTGGGCGAGTCGCGGGCGGCACCGGACAACTACCTGGCTGTCGAGCCCAATCTAACGCGGCTGAACTGGTACTCAGGGTCGTTCAACGCCTACGCCAGCTATCAGAATCTGGTCACCGCGGCCATGGACGAAGCGGGCGGGCGGGGCTTTGCGACGGACTACGCGGGCAGGGATCTCGACGTGGTGAGCCAGTTGCCCGATCCGGCCTTGTTCCGAGGGGAGCTTGATCGATTGCGGCAAGCGGACTCGGAATCTTTCTACCTGGATCTCTTCTTCAACGGGTTCTTCACGCAGACCAAGGTGCTGGAGATTCTTCGGCGGGAACTGCCGCTTCCCCCGGACGTTGACGAATCGAATTATGCCGAGTTCGGCGTGCTGAAGGGGATTCTTGGCGAGGAGGTAGTCTCCGCAGCCCAGGAACGAATCGTGACCGAGCTTACCGAAACGGTCATCGAGCCGCTTGAGGAGACCATCGCGGTGTTTGACGGCGATCCCTACATGACGCGGCTATACACCACGCTCTCGCCCGAGGAGATGACCGTCGATCCTCAATTCCTTTTCAACCCGGATCTGCCCGATCAGCCGTTGGAGCGCCGGGCCACTCTCGATCTCGACTGCGTAAACGGGCAAACGCGATGGTCGCTCACCTTGGGCCCGGGCACCGGGCGCGACGGGGAGGTTGTGATCAAAGGATTCGGCGAGTCTCCGTTGTTTGGGCCGACGCCGACCATCGACCAGTCGGCGGTGGCGATCTCAGCTACGGTCAGTGACCGTGGAGCCCCACAGATCATCGACCAAAAGACGTTCGAACAGGCTATAGTCGGCACGCAAGCCACCGACGAGCCCGCCTTTCTCGAAGTGTTACTCGCGTTGTGCGGCAACGGCATCCTGGGAGCCAGTCTGCTAAGCTTCCTCGGCCTGGCCCTCTTCGCCGTCGGGCAGCATCGCTTCCACCCAAAGAGCTGACCGGGATCGGAACGGGTGAAGAGCCAATTCCCACGGACCTTGAGCGTCGAGATGAAGCTGTTGAGCGAACACACCGTGAAATGTTGATGTGCCGCCACTGATGCCAATGCACCGGGCGGCCCCGCGCGCCGGTGCGGTCACCTCGGGCGCGGCGAGAATGTCCACAAAGTAAACGGCGCAACGTCGCCTGTTGATCCGGCAGCGAGTCGCGTTGCTTATCAACTTCGTGTAGCATGTTTGTTCGGCGCGGTGCAGAGGTGGAAAGGCGATGCAAGTGAAGAACGTAGTACCATGGGCGTTGCTCATCTTTGTGATTGTTGATGGGCAAGACGGGCCTGCCGAAGAGATGATCGCCAGCGCGGGGTTGGGAGCCGGGCCGATCCCGGGGCAGATTGTCGTCGATCCGGATTACCCCGCGTGGTTCAAGTACCATGACGGCGGCCCCCACTACATGAGTGGGCCTGGCGACCCGGAAGGGTTCCTTTATAGAGGGCAACGCAATCCGGACGGCACGCGCGACGGCGATCAGATGGAGCTGATCCAAAAACTGGCCAAGACGGATGCGAACTGCATCTACCTGATGGCGGTACGTTCCCACGGCGGCGACGGCGGCCCGACGGAGAATCCGTTCATCGACAGCGACCCGGCGAGCCCGCTCAACGAGAACATCCTGGAACAGTGGGAAAGCTGGTTTGCGGCGATGGAGGCGAACGGAATCACCATTTTTTTCTTCTTCTATGACGATGACACCTGCATGAATCATCCCCTCTGGAACACCGGTGACGACTTGGGAGACGCGGAGCAGCGCTTCATCGACACGATAGTAGACCGGTTCAAGCACCACAAGCGGCTCATCTGGTGTGTCAAGGAGGAGTACGCTGAAGGGATGTCGCGGGCCCGCGCTGAGCGGATCGCCGAAAGGATCCGGCTGGCGGATGATCGCCAGCATCCTGTTGCCGTTCACCAGTGGCATGGCACTTCGTTTGATTTCGACGGTAGTGCCCACTTCAACCAGTTCGCCATGCAGTACAACGTCGACACCGCCGAAGAGCTTCACGCGGGGGCGGTTGCAGCCTGGAACAACGTCCAGGGGCGGGTCAACGTCAATCTGTCCGAGTTTCAAAATGCCGGAACCGGCCGGGAACTCCGCAAGAAGATTTGGGCGATCGCCATGGCAGGCGCCTACTCCATGATCTTCCGTATGGATATCGCAACGACGCCCCTCGAAGACCTGCGAGCATGTGGGAGACTGGTGCGCTTCATGGAATCCACGCGCTTCAACGAGATGTCGCCCTCGGATGAACTGGCGCGCGGCGACACGGATTACGTGCTGGCCGCCCCGGGCACCGCGTACATCGTGTACGCAGACTCCGGAGACCGCCTCGGTCTGATGGGCCTGGAGGGAACTTACTCTTCAAAGTGGTTTGACCCTCTGTGCGGCAACTGGCTCGACGGCGGCATTGCGACACTGCAGACCGGTGAGTGGACCTTCCCCAAGCCGGCTTCCATCGGAGATGAGGCTGTTCTCTACATCGAGGCCTGCACCCATGCCTTCCCCGCTGGCAGCGCGCGGGATCTGGTGGACTTCGGGGTCTTTCAGCGCTGTTTCACCGGCGCGGGCGGAGAAGTCGAATCGGCGTGCGCTTGTGCCGATGCCGACCGGGACGGCGACGTGGACATTCATGATTTCCGTCAGACCTTCGTGCCCGCCCCGGCTGAAGGTTCATGAACAACCAACCGTTAGAGGTTTGAATGTTGAAGGTGGAAGGTTAGAAGCTCACCGCGTTGGGATACCAAACCTTCAACCTCTTAACCTTCAACATTATAACCTTCACTAAGGGCACGTGCCGCCCGTCCATGTAGCGCCTCCGCCTGCGGCGGTAGCACTGAAACAGGCGAAGATGTCGCCGAAAAACGTGACCTGTTGGTCCGGCCTGGTGGGCGAATCTCCCTGGGTGTCAACCTCGATACCCGGGTCCGGCCCCGTGAGCAGCGGGAATCCGTTGGCGGCGGTGTTGGCGAACTGTTTGAACAGGTCCATAAAGAAGGTCACCTGCCCGTCGTTGCTGGAGTCGCAGAAGACCCATGTCGGGTCAGCCGGCCTAACCGCGTTAGCCTCCGCCCCGGCGCAGTCGATGCACACCGCCGTCACCGTCGGTCTCGAGTTGGGGGCTATAGCCAAACCGGTCACATAGAGGGCATTGGCTCCATTGCTGCTCCATTGATCCGGCGTCAGGAAATCGGCACTGGCACAGTCAGCCACTCCCGTACCGATGTTGACGAAGACACCGCCGCCGTCGTCGTAGCCGGTCTCGGCGAGCCGTGCCCATTCGGTCACGGTCCCGCACTCGATTCGAAAGGCCACCGGAACCGGCATGCCGGGATCAGGATCGATCCGAATGTAGCGCGACGAGATTCCCGCGGTTACCATCGGCTGGGCGCAGGCGCCCTTCTCGAGCTGACAGTTTTCGTTGCACCCGTCGCCGCTTGCGGTATTGCCGTCGTCACACTGCTCGTTTGGTGCGTTGTTAACCATCCCATCACCGCAGAACTCGTTCTGGCAGTTGCCGTCGCACCCGTCACCGCTTGCCGTGTTGCCGTCGTCACACTGCTCTCCCGTCTCGACAATCCCGTTGCCACAGACAGAACCGGTGCACGACCCGCAAGCCAATGACTCCACCTCATCCGCACATATCTGGTCCCACTCCACGTCGCAGCAGAAAGGATCCGCAGCACAAACGCAACTCTCGATCGTCGGATCGCTGCACCCCGCCCCGTGGCCCGTCTCGCAGCAGTTGTGGCCGATGCTCTCAATCTGGCAACCGGCGTCGCATCCGTCGCCCGGCGTGTTGTTGCCGTCGTCGCACTGCTCGCCCGCCTCGATGACACCGTTTCCGCACACCGGCTCGGACTGACAATTGGCGTCACAACCGTCACCCGGCGTGGTGTTGCCGTCATCACATTCCTCTCCCGGCTCGATCACGCCGTCTCCGCAGGTGTGTTCGTACTGACAGTTCTCATCGCATCCGTCACCGGGCGTGGTGTTGCCGTCATCGCACTGCTCGCCCGCCTCGACCACCCCGTTACCGCACTCCACGTTGCCGATCCCGTACACATCGGGCCGGTAGTGCTCCACGCTACATCGCATGCGCCGGGCCTGTTCCGGCGTGAATTCCTCCATGCAGAGATCGTCGGAGTAGTCCATGTAGTTATGGAACGGGTCCGGCGTCGAGCAGGAATTGGCGTCGCCGCATCCGCTGGTGGGGTTGGCCTGCGCGTTGGTGTCGCAGATCAAGTCTCCACTCGCGTAGCAAGCCGACGGCGAACTGCAACCACCCGTGAACGTGTGCTCCAGACCGAAGTAGTGACCGACCTCATGTGTTGTCGTACGACCCTGGTCAAACGGCGGACCGATGGGGCCGTTGCGACCGAATGACGACCACAGGATGACCACCCGATCGGCGTTCGATCCCGCGATGCCGCCCTGCGGCAGGTCCGGAACATAACCCAGGAAGCCGCCGGCGGTGTTCGTGTAGATGTTCAGGTAGCGGTTCGTGTCCCACGCCAGGGTGTTCCAGTAGGAACCTCCGTCGTTGAACCAGGTGTTGTCTGTGCTGTAGGTAATCCCGTTCGTGGGGCTCCCGCTGGGATCTTCGGTGGCCAGGTGGAATTCGATCTCGATGTTCGTGCCGCTCTCACCGTTCGTTCCCACCAGGGCCAGCAAGTCTTCGTTCAGAATGTCGATCTGGCTCTGAACCATCGCCGCACTGATGAAGCCCGACCCGCTGGTATTCTGAATAACGTGTACGACGACGGGGATTGTGTATCGCGCCACGGACGGATCATAAACGGGTGTGGGGTTGGTCAGGGTGAAGGTGCAATCATCCGGCGACCCGCCGGCAGGTGCCGGCCCCGGACGGGACACCGTCCCGCACCGCTTTCCCTGCGCTCGGAAGAAATCCGAGTTCGCATACGCCTGCCAGGACTCGAACACCAAACCGTCGGCGATGATTTTTCCGTCAAGCGTCTCGATGACCTTCGATCTCGCCATTCCGGTCTCAGAGGCCGACAGAGCGGTCGTGGCCAATATTATCGCGATCATCGTGGCCGATCCGGATACAAATATTCCCAAGCTGCGCATGTTCAACTCTCCTCCCACACCCGGTGACGCGTTCTCCGGAAGCAATGCACGTCGACTCTTCAGAAGCACCGGCCGACTGGACCACCCCGGCCGCCCTGCAATCTCGCGTTCGTGGTCCTACGCGCCTGATTATTGTACCAACTTTGACAGCCAATGGAACTTAGGGCGATCTTCGGGCTTCTCAAGACCGCTGGTGCGAGAATCCCTTCTCGCACCCATCCGCGAACGGGGCAGCGAGCGCAGCCGACGGACTCGAACGTACACCAATATAGAGTTGAACGACCGCACGGGTACCAAGGGTAATCGCCTACCGGGGCAGCTATCCGTCACCCATGAGGCGCCTCCAAAGCAGCCGTGTAGGGTCCGCCGTGCGGACCGCGCCGAAGCGGGGTCGTCGTTGCGTTTGCTGGTCCGCACGGCGGACCTTACATGCTGGTCTCATTCCGACAGTGTGTTTGTTTCGGCCTCGCCGGGATTCCGCGCTGACTCCCCGGACTTCCCATCTATTCCGTCTCTGCGGGATCTGCGTGCTCCGCGGTGAACAATCCGCGCTAAGTGCCGGGCATGGGAGAGGGGCTGGGTAATGAATCATTCTGCGCGCAATGCAATGCGCCTTCTCAACACGCGTCCGACCATGGTGGAGGCCGCGGACGGACCCACCGCGCGTACCAGCGCGGTTGCCAGTTTTCCCTTCCAGCCGCTCCGCCGCCGAGCGGCCATGCATGCCACGAGATACGGGACCTGGTGCGGCGGTTTGGCGATGGCAACAACGTCCGCGCGGTCTTCGATGGTGGTGTAGCCGACGCGCCCATACCGCCTGAAATCATCTCGCGTCCAAACGCTGAGGTGGGCCTCCTCCTTATTCCCCCAGAAGCCTTCGCGGGGTGGAGCATTCGTTGGAAAGGTGAGCAGTACGCACTTGTCCGCGTGTTCATACATCTTGTTAATCATCAGCTCGCCGGCACGTTTCTCGAAGTGTTCCAACACATCACCCATGAAGATCAGGTCATACTGGCCCAGTTCATCGATGATCTCGAGCGCATGACCGATGTGCATCTTGTCGTAGATGAAGTCATGGATGGGCGTGAGATACTCCGGATAGATCTCGATTCCATCGATGCGCATGGTCCAGGCATCTCGTTTCGTCTGGGCGAGTTCACGAGCGTCCCACACGTCTAGGTACTCGCGGAACAGTAGGCCGTACTTGCCAAACCCGACACCGACGTCGAGGATCGATCGCGGCTTGACCTGCCTGGTCGCATGAACGATGACGGGAATTGCATAAGGCGCGCTTGTACACATCGCCGGCACTCCCAGCGAAAAGGGGTCAGGCTACTTTTTGCTGACGTGGGGCGCGTGAACCGTACGGAGACGGACGCCGAACTGGAGGCCATACGCAGGTCAGTCAACCGCTCAGCACCGCTTGGCTTCAAGGCCTGGCAAGCTCGAACCGCCGCCCGACACCCTCTCCAATCCACAATCCGCCCATAAGGAATACCGCGCAACAGCAAATCAAAGTAGCCTGACCCCTTTGTTTCAGTAGCGATCTCGGCGACCGCCACCGCGACCACCGCCGCCGCCGTAACCGCCGCGACCGCCGCGACCGCCGCCGCCGCTGCGCTCTGCGCGGGGCCTTGCTTCGTTCACCGTCAGCGTTCGACCGCCGTAGGGCTGGCCGTTCAACGCCGCGATAGCCGCCTGGGCCTCCGCATCGGAGTCCATCTCCACGAACCCGAACCCTTTGCTCTGCCCGGTGGACCGGTCAGTGATGACTTCGGCGCTAAGCACCGTTCCGTGCGCCGACAGCATCGTTTCCAAGTCCGAACTGCTCACTTCATAACTGAGGTTTCCAACATACAACTTCTTGCTCATCGTAATCTCCTGTCGATGGCATGCCCGACCCGCATTTTGCTTTCAGGGCCGTGGGTAAAAGTAGCCGACGTTCCGGCCTCGAAGGTAGGAAGACGATCTTGGCAATGCGATCCGGACTTGGGAAGCCAAGGTCAGGTACGTGCCTCGCTCGACGAACCAACCGCCGGAAGTATACCACGACCTCGGCATGAGTAAAGCCCCATTGCGACCTCGGCCGGCTGGGTCCGGCGGCGGATGAGCTTGGGCGGTCCGTTTCCGAGAAACTGGTTGAATGCTTGGTCCTGTGTAGCGCCAACCCTTGTGGGTGGCGCCGCCAGGTGAATGCGCCAACCACAATGGGTGGCGCTACAGCCCCCCTGGCAGGCTGGAAAACCGGTCCCACAAGCTGGAAAAGCCGGTCCCACACGTTTTTGTTACAGCATGTAAACTCTGTCTGTTTTTCTCGCTACCGTCCGCAGCCCACTGGCGTCACCGGGGGATTCTGCTTAAATGCTTGACCTCTGCCGAAGCCTTTTGGTAGAATAGCCGTGCAGGTGCTTGCGGCGTTTGTAGCGAACCTCAAAACTTGGGCGAGGCGAGCCGGCGTTGGAGTTCCTGCCGCGGTGGTGCTTGGCCGCGTCGTTCCGTTGGCGACGGTCGGCGGATGGGGCAAGCCCGAAGGCATCTTTAGCCGGAGGTCGTTCGGGGGGTCGGCCCATTGAAAAGGAGGTGATCTGTGGAATTTGGCGAATGTACGAGGTGGCTGCTGTAAATGCAGCTAACGTGGCTGCAGTTGCAGCAGCCCTCAAGATGCGGCCCGCCGGAGGATTACCGTTCTCCGGCGGGTCATTTTTTTGGATCCGTTGGCTCCGACGCTGGGGAGCGCCATCCTGTGACGCTTCGCCAGAACCGCTCATAGCACTCGGGGCAGAGCCGCTCACCGGACGGGGGGTGATAGATTCTGAGGTTTCCGCGACTGCATTGGCTGCACACGCCTTCGATGTAGGGTGGATATGGTTGGCCGTCGGCGCGGCGGCTACTCTTACGGTATTCCGCATGGGCGCGACGTTGTGCCAACACGGTCAACCCGACCCTGATGCCGGTCCACAACATCAAGCCCAGCACTAATGCGATCACAAGCAGGAACAACAGCGAGATCAGCAGCCAGAGATTCACACCCAACGTTCTGGGGTCGACCTGAAGCAGTGCTGTCGGGCGGGGACAAGTCATCCGGTGTGAGTGGCTGGTTTCTCGATGGTGGTCGGGTTCGTCCGCTGTGCTTTGCTGCGGTGATAGACGGTGCCGCGCCAGGTGGTGGACCCCACACCGAGCACCCGCACCAGCGTGTTCATCAGAATGGCAAGGCAGAAGACGGCTGCCGGGGTGTAGAATATCGATCTCCACGCCGGTGCCTGCAAAAGTCCATAAAAACGGGCCATGACCGATTGCAGGGCTGCGACGGACACCAGTGATGCGGCAAAGATCCATCCCCAGGGCGCGGATGCTTGCGGCGATGACCCGGCCCACCCCACGCCCGCGGCGACGAGCGATACCATGGGGAAGATGCTGAAGACGGTCAGCAGAGCAGCGGCCAACAGGACCTTCGGTGCCCACTGCAAGCTTCCTTGCAGGATGCGGGTCCATCCGCAAAATGTCTCGTGAAACGAGTTGTACATGCGGGTGGCGTAGAGACCCCGGCCTTGGATGACGCGGAGTTTGACGCCGGCGGTTTTGGCGTTGCGGGCCAGTTGCATGTCTTCGCAAATGGCGCTGCGGACGCGTTGGTGGCCGCCGATGCGCTGGTAGGCGTCTTTGTCGATCAGCATGAAGGCGCCGTTGGCGTAGGCCTCGGGGCGCTTGGGATCGTTGACCTTGTCCGGCTGGTGCCAGAACATCAGCACACCGGTACAAGCCGGCTGCAGAAAGGCCTCCCACATGCAGTGCGGCTTGATCAGAGGAAGAATGGAGAGGAACTCGATGCGGTTTTCCAGGGCGTAACGGACAGCCGTTGAGATGGTGCGATCGGAAACCTGCTCACAGTCCGCATCGGTGAAGAGTAGAAAATCTCCGTCGGCAGTGTGGACGCCCATGTTTACGGCGTTGGTCTTGCCGAACCAACCGTCGGGCAGTTTGGTGACGTGCAAGACACGCATGCGGTCCGGGAATCGGCGTTGCAGGGCATCGAGAATGTCGGCGGTGTGGTCGCTACTGCGATCATCGACGACGATCAGTCGGAAATTGGGGTAATCCTGTTCCAGTAAGGTGAGTACGCAGCGTTCAATGGTGGACTCCTCATCCTTGGCAGCCACGATGACCGAGACCGAGGGGCAGGTCTTGGGGGCCCTGCCGCAGGGGTCAGGGCCTAAGGCGTCGTCCCCACGTTGGGCCTGCGAAAGATCGAGATGGCGGCGCATCCACACCAGCGCGGTGAGGACACAGAGGGACAACCAGACCATGTAGAATGGGTTCATA
>JAZGDL010000547.1:0-3048 GCA_036477795.1 Phycisphaerae bacterium | reverse complement strand
GAATGCCGCGCTCGCACAGGATAACGTTTTTGTTGCCTTCGTTGATCACGTATTCAGCCGCGAGGAGGAATTCGTCGAGGGTGGCGCTCCATCCGCGTTTCAGGAGGATGGGCTTGTTGGTTCTGCCGGCGGCGACCAGCAGGTTGAAGTTGTGCATGTTTCGGGTGCCGATCTGGAGGAGGTCGGCGTAGTCGGCGACCATGTCGAGCTGATCGATGCTCATGATCTCGGTGACGATGGCCAATCCGGTGGCTTCGCGGGCCTTGGCGAGGTATTTGAGGCCGGTCTCCCCCAGACCCTGGAAGCTGTAGGGGTTGGTGCGGGGCTTGAAGGCCCCGCCACGCAGGCCGATGGCGCCGGCCTCCTTGACCGCGTGGGCGGTGTCCAGAAGTTGCTGCTGGTCCTCGACGCTGCACGGGCCCGCGATCACACCGAGGGCCCCTCCGCCGATGGGCGCACCGCATGGGGCCAGTCGCACAACGGTGGGCTCGATCTTGGTCTCCTTGCTGGCCACCTTGTAAGGGGCCAGGATGGGGACGATGCGGTCCACCATGGGGGCGTTTTCCAGGGCGCCTTTATCGACGTTCCGCTTGTCGCCGATAGCGGCGACCACGGTGCGGTCGGTGCCGATGATGACGTGCTCCTTCAGGCCCATTTGGCGCACAAGGTCCACGACGTGCTGGGTATCTTCCTCCCGACAACCTGGTTTCATTATGACGATCATGATGCATGGGTCGAAGGTCAAAGGTCGGAAGGTCCCAGGTCCTACGCGCGGCGGACCTTTGACTTTTGACCTTCCGACCTTCGACCTCCCCTTTGACCTTTGACCTTCTGACCTTCGACCTTCGACTTACTCAATGCGCTCTTTGCCGTTCATGTAGCAGCGGAGCCGCTGGGGGACCGAAACGGTTCCATCGGCGTTTTGATTCAATTCCATAAGCGGTATCAGAATCCTGGGCGACGCGATCACCGTGTTGTTGAGGGTGTGACAGTAGTGGATTTTCTTGCGGCTGTCACGGTAACGCAGCATCAGCCGGCGGGCCTGAAAGTCGTGGAAGCGTGAGGCTGAGTGGGTCTCGCCGTAGCTGTTGCGTGAGGGCATCCAGGTTTCGATGTCGAACTTCTGCACCTGACCCTGGCCCAAGTCGCCGGTGCAGACGTTGACCACGCGGTAGGGAAGCTCCAAGGCCGCCAGAACCTCCTCGGCGTTCTGGAGGATTTCCTGATGGAATCGCTTGCTGATCTGCTCGTCGTTGGGGCAGATGACCACCTGCTCGACCTTGTCGAACAGATGGATGCGATAGAGTCCGGCGGTGTCTTTTCCGGCGGCGCCGGCTTCACGGCGGAAACAGGTGCTCTGGGCGCAGTATTTCAGGGGTAGTTGGTCTTCGCTGAGGATCTCGCCCTGGTGGTAGGCGGTAAGGGGCACTTCGGCGGTTCCCACCAGGGCCATCTGATCGCGCTCGCAAAGGTAGGCCTGGTCGCGACCCACGGGAAAGTAACCGGTTCCGGTCATGACCGCCTCACGCACCAGGACCGGCACGGTCAGGGGGACGAAGCCGCGCCGTACGATCATGTCCTGAGCCAGCCGCAGCACAGCCTGATGGAGCAGAACGCCGTCGCCTTTAAGGACGTAATTGCGGGTGCCGGCCAGGCGGACGCCGCGCTCGATGTCGATGATGCCCAGCTCCGTGCCGAGGGCGACGTGGTCCTTGGGCTCAAAACCAAACGTGCGGACATCGCCGACCCGCCTTATCTCGACGTTCTCTGAATCATCTCGGCCGACGGGGACTTCCGGGGCGGACGGCTGAGGGACGGTGAGCATGAGGGCGTCGAATTCCTCTTGAACCAACCGGTCCTCCTCTTCGAGTTGCCTCGTGCGTTTTTTTATTCCGTTGAGATCGTTCTGAATGCGATCGGCTTCGTCCTTGATCCGGTCCAAGGTCATGCCGTTCCCGACGGCCCGCTTGTACCAGTCCGACTTGGGGTTGCGACAGAGGGCGATCTGCCGGCCGCCTTCACGGCTTTGGGTGCGCAGTTTCTCGAGCTCCTGCTGGACGGTGCGGCGGCGGGCGTCGACTTCGATCAGCCGGTCGACGTCGCAGTTGAGCCCTTTGTGTAGAGCCGTCTCCTTGATGCGGTCGGGGCTCTCGCGGATGATTTTGATGTCGATCATGGGCGAAACCTCATTCTGTCGGCATCCAGCGGGCTTTGGGGACCTTTGTTGTGGAAGCGGCGGCTACTGTCAAGGGCCGGGCGAACCACGACAGTATTCTTCATATTGGATAAGAATGTACAAGTTCGGCCATGGCTTTCTGTGTGCGGAATGTCGTAACATAGTGTATAGATGTTTCCTCGAGGCCTGGGTTACTTGAGTTGATTATGAGACGACCGTTTGCGTTGCGACAATTCGTAATGGTGTTCGCCGGCACTTTGGTCGCGGTTCTGGTGATCCGCGAGACGGATCTGGTGGCGTACCTGTCGTACGCTATCGAGAAGGGTCGGCTGCAGGCGCTTTCGGAGCGGGTCCCATCCGAAGCGCTGGTGGAGGAGCTGTCCAGGCCGACGCGCATGGTGGCTGATCTGGTGGCGCCGGCTGTGGTACATATCGAAACACGGCGGCGTATCAACCTGCGCGACTTCGCAGCCGCCACTCGGGAGTTTGCCGGCGACAGCGGGTTTCTCGAGGCCCATCCGTGGTTTCTCGGAGAGGGGCCGCCGGCGGATGATTCGGACGGACATCCCTACCTGTCCGGCTTGGGGAGCGGGTTCATCTTCGACGCCGAGCACGGTTACATTCTCACGAATTACCACGTGGCGGAAGGGGCTGATCTGATTGAGGTGATTTTGCACGACGGCCGTCGTTATGAGGCGACGCTGGTCGGTGCCGACCCCCAGTCGGATCTGGCCATCCTCTCTAGTCCCGCCGAGCACCTGCATCAGCTCGAGTTCGGCGACAGCAGGCGCCTGGCGGTGGGTGACGACGTGTTCGCCCTGGGGAACCCGTTCGGTCTGTCGGGCACCTTCAGCCGGGGCATCGTCAGCGGC
>JAZGDL010000546.1:0-8337 GCA_036477795.1 Phycisphaerae bacterium | reverse complement strand
AAGTGGTTTCAAGCCAGGTCATCCGGCACGTGGACGACTATCAGACGCAACTGATCAATCGCATGCGGCACGGCAACATGATTCTGGGCGGGCAGACGTTGTACATTCTCGAATGCGAGCCGGCGGCGTATTCGGCGCTGGCGGCTAATGAGGCGGAGAAAGCGGCGGAGATCAATATCCTGGAGGTGCGGTCGTTCGGCAGCTTTGGGCGGCTGTACCTCGGCGGTGAGGAACGGGATATCGAAGTGGGGTACCGAGCGGCGGTCGAGGCGGTCGAAGGCGTTTCGGGAAGGACCGAAGAACCCAAGAGGAAATCGTAACCTGTAGGTAATGAACAAACGCCGGAACCTGCGAGGGGTATCCGGCGCCAATCCGTGAAGGAGACAAACGGCGATGGCAGAAGCCCTGGGAATGATTGAAACGCGTGGCTTCGCAGCCATGGTGGAGGCTTGTGACGCCATGGTTAAAGCCGCCAAAGTGGACCTGGTGCATTACGAGAAGATCGGCGGCGGCTACGTGACGTCGATCGTCCGCGGCGACGTGGCGGCCGTGAAAGCGGCGTGCGAGGCGGGCCAGGCGGCGGCCTCCCGCGTGGGCGAGTTAGTGACCGTCCACGTGATCGCCCGTCCGCACACCAACGTCGATCTGGTGCTGCCGCTGGGTAGAGCGGAACAGGCGGCTGGCGAAGAAGGCAAGAAGAAGTAATCGCCCGGCACCTGGCGGCGGCGAACACCGGCGTGTAGGCGGCCCCTGTGGTGTGCTCGGGCGCAGCGTCGCCCGCGGTGTACGCTGTTGATCCAGGCGGGCGTGTAGGAGCCAGCAGATGGTCCTGGCCAAAGTTGTCGGCACCGTCGTTTCAACACAGAAGGAGCGGAGCATGGAGAGCCTGCGCTTCATGCTGGTCCAACCGGTGGACGTTGAGGGCAAGCCCTCGGGCTCACATGTGGTGGCTGTTGACGCGGTGGGGTCGGGTGTGGGTGAGTACGTGCTTTACGCCTCGGGAAGCTCGGCCCGGCAGACCGGAATCACCGACAAACGTCCTTGCGACGCGGTGATCATGGCCATCGTCGACAACTGGGAGATCGACGGCAAGATCAAGTACCACAAAGGCGACGCGGAGCGCGCTGGAAAACGATAGCGCTGACTACGATAGATGCCCGGACTTACGGATCAACAGATCGATCAGGTAGCCCGCCGGGTGATGGAGCGTCTCGGGCAAGCCAAGGCCCCGAGTGTGTCACCACCTGCCCAACCTCCGATTGCGTGCGGTGAAGCGCATCGACCTGCAAAAGCGACTCCGCAACCGACCGGCGACCCGGGTGTGTTTGCGGATGTCGATTCCGCGGTGCAGGCAGCCACGCGGGCCTTTCACGAGTTTGCCAGCCTGTCGTTGGCGGTGCGGGACGATATCATCGCCGAGATCCGCTCGTCCATGCTGGCCAACGCCGAACTGCTCGCCCGTGAAGCGCATGCGGAGACCGGCCTGGGACGATGGGAGGACAAGGTCGTCAAGAACCAGCTGGTCACGCTTAAAACACCGGGAACCGAAGATTTGATTCCGGCGGCCAAGTCGGGTGACCGGGGCCTGACACTGACGGAGCCGGCCCCGTTCGGCGTGGTCGCGGCCATCACACCGTGCACCAATCCGACGTCGACGATTATCTGCAACACCATCGGGATGGTGGCTGCGGGCAATTCGGTGGTGTTCAACGTGCATCCGGCAGCCAAGCGGGTATCGGTGCGCAACATCGCCCTGCTGAACCATGCCATCGTCAAAGCCGGCGGTCCGGCCAATCTGGTTACCACGGTGGCTGAGCCCACCATCGAGTCGGCCCAGGCTCTGATGAAACATCCCGGCGTCCGACTGCTGGTGGTGACGGGCGGCCCCGGGGTGGTCGAGGCGGCCATGCAGAGCGGCAAAAGGGCCATCTGCGCGGGGCCTGGAAATCCGCCGGCGGTGGTGGATGAAACGGCGGACATCGATCAGGCGGCCCGCGACGTGGTCAAGGGGGCTTCATTCGACAACAACGTAATCTGCACGGACGAGAAAGAGGCGTTCGTGGTCGGTTCGGTGGCTGATGCTTTCCTAAACGCCATGAGGCCACACGGGGCTCTGCTGCTCAACGTCAGCCAGACCCGGCAGATTGAAAACGTGATTTTCAAGGAGCGCCGCCAGCCGCCGCAATCCAGTGTTATCGATCGCGATCTGATCGGAAAGAACGCCCGCGTGATCCTCTCCAAGATCGGCATCAACGTGGGCGACGAGGTGCGCTTGGCGGTGATCGACGTGGATCGGAATCATCCGCTGGTCTGGACCGAACAGCTCATGCCGGTGTTCCCGGTGGTCCGGGTGGCCAACGCCGACGAGGCGATCGACCTGGCGGTAGCCGCGGAGGGCGGCCGGCGGCATACCGCTGTCATGCACTCGCGCAACATCGACAAGCTCAGCCGCATGGCACGGCTGATCAATTGCAGCATCTTCGTGAAGAACGGACCGTGCTATGCAGGCCTGGGCGAGGGCGGCGAGGGGTATTCATCGTTTTCCATCGCCAGTCCCACGGGCGAAGGCATGACCGGTCCTCGCTCGTTCAGCCGCCAGCGGCGTTGCGTCCTGGTGGATCATTTTAGAATCGTATGACCGATCATCCGGCCATCGCATTGCTTGAGCTCAACAGTATCGCGGTGGGGACCCGCGTGGCTGACGCGATGGTCAAGCGGGCCCCGATCGCGACGTTTCGTGTGGGCACGGTGCAACCGGGCAAGTACCTGATTCTGGTCGGCGGCACGGTGGCGGCGGTGGAGGAAGCGCACACCGAGGGTTTGCGGCTGAGCGGCGACGCACTGACGGACGAGGTATTCCTACCCAGCGTGCACACCGAGGTCTACACCGCGGTTGAAGGCAAGCGGCGGGCTAACGACGGCGACGCTTTGGGCGTCATCGAAACATCCGCGATTCCAGCCAACGTACGGGCGGCGGACAGGGCCAAGAAGACAGCCAACGTGACTATTGTCGAGGTCCGGCTGGGCGACGGTCTGGGCGGCAAGGGCATCACTCACCTGACCGGTCTGGTCCACGACGTAGAGGCGGCGGTCGATGCCGCTGTCGCGTCGATTTCAAATAATCAGATCGTGACCCGAACGGTGATCATTCCCGCGCAGCACGCTGAGGTGCGGGATCGGATAGGTCGAAAGACGAGTTTCTTTGAGTAACGGCTAGTACTCTGTTACTGATGGTCTGATGGATGGGTGGCCCACCTCCTTCGGAGGTGGGGGACACGATGATAAGGTGCCAGCATTTCTCTCATGCACTCATCGCTTCCCCCACGTCTAAAGACGTGGGCCACCCCACAAATCAGAGCGTGATGGTGCGGTAGAGGTGGTGGCGGGCGATGCTGCTGGGTCGGGTCATTGGCACGGTTGTTCCGAGTATCCGCTATGAGGGGCTTGAGGGCGTTCCGTTCCTGTTCGTGCAGCCGCTGGACCGCAGCGGCGCCCGGAAAGGGAGCCCCGTGGTGGCGGCTGACTCCACCAGGATGGCCGGCCCCGGCGAGTTGATCCTGTACGAGGGCGGGCGCGAAGCGGCGATGGCCCTTGATCCGTGGTTTGTGCCCGTCGACCATACCATCATCGGCATCGTCGATGAGGTCAGCGCCCGGGGGTGGCGAAGCCAATGATTCTCGGCCTGGTACGTGGCGAAGTCGTTGCGACCATCAAGCATGACGCTTATGCGAATCGGCGGATGTTGCTGCTGGATCGGATTGATCCAGCGGGCAACAGCCTCGGCGGGTATCTGGTAGCCATCGATTCCGTTGATGCCACCGTGGGCCAGACCGTGCTGGTGATTGACGAGGGGAACTCCGCACGCCAGGTGATCGACGACCCCACCGCCCCCATCCGCTCGGTGATCATCGGCATCGTCGATGAAGTTCAAACCGCGTAGAAGAAAGGCACAGAGGCACAGAGGCACAGAGGCACGAAGGCACGAAGGGGTACAGCGCAAACTCGCCGAAAAGTGCTGGAGCGAGAATCTTTTCTCGCACCCATATGTGGGACAGGCTTTCCAGCCTGTCATTTGACCGGCTGGAAAGCAGGTCCCACACTCGCCGCTGCACGGGCGGGCAAGGGAGCCCGTGGCACCCGGCGCTCGTCATAACTACAAGAGAACTTCCGATAGGAATTGCAGGCCGGTGGCGGCGACGGCTGCGAAACCATCGACCAGGGCGATGCTCAACGCGTCGGCTACGATCTCATCGAGCACCGTCACGCAACCACCGAATTGCATGAGAGGCAGAGCCGCTGCAAGTGCTATCCATTTCGCCCGCCGCCGGGCGTATACTGAACGTGCTGAATTCATGAGTTCGGTTCCTTACGTTTGTGACGGTCCGGGTCCCACAAGAGACCATTCCCGCCGCCGGCGGGCATGATATGCGTTACGGGCGAGCTATCAAGGGTGCTCTGCTTCTCGCCATGGCGTCGGTGGGATGTCGCCAAGATGCCGATAAGGCCCGCGACCGCGCCATTCTCGACGACCGACGCCCGCTGTTCACCGAAGTCACCGATCAAGTGGGCATCGATTTTGTCCACCAGACCGGCAGAGCGTACAGCTTTTTCTATCCCGAGATCATGGGTTCCGGCGTGGCGGTGCTCGATTACGACAACGACGGCGACCTCGATATTTACCTGGTGAACGGCGCGTTCCACTCGGACAGCGCCGCAACCGGCCCGCCCGTGCGAAATCGTCTTTACCAGCGCGGGGCGAACGGAACGTATCGTGACGTAACCGAGGCTTCAGGGCTGGGCGACAGAGGCTACGGCATGGGGTGCGCGGTCGGTGACATCGACAATGACGGTGACCTCGACGTCTACGTCACTAATTACGGGCCCAACTCCCTGTATCTGAACAATGCAGACGGAACGTTCGCAAACGTAAGCGCCTCAGCAGGGGTGGCCAACGACGCCTGGGGGTCTTCCGCGTGCTTTCTGGACTATGACCGCGACGGATATCTTGACCTCTACGTTTCCAACTATCTGGCTTACGACCCGTCGAGAAAATGCCAAGACGCTGCGGGCGAGCCGGACTACTGTGGCCCGCAGGAGTTTGACGGGACTCCCGACGTGCTCTATCGCAACAACGGAGACGGCACGTTCACCGACGTCAGTGAAGCATCTCAGATCGGACGGATCGCCGGCAAGGGATTGGGAGTCTGGTGCGCGGACCTGAACGACGACAACCTGCAAGACATTTTCGTGGCCAACGACGGTGAAGCCAATCTGCTGTGGATCAACCGGGGCGACGGGACCTTTATCGACCAGGCTGCGCAGCGCGGCGTGGCCGTCAACGAGGCCGGCAGGACCGAGGCCGGCATGGGAGTCGCCGGAGGCGACGTGAACGGAGACGGTTATCTCGATCTTTTTATGACGCACCTGTGGAAGGAGTCCAACACGCTTTACGTAAACGACGGCGCGGGCCGGTTCGAGGATCGCACCGCCGTGGCGGGGCTGGCCAAGTCGAGCGTCCCGCTCACCGGTTTCGGCACGGCCCTGTTTGACTTCGATCATGACGGCGACCTCGATATCATTACCGTCAACGGTCGCGTGTTTCGCGACGAACCGCTGCCGGGAACGGCGTTGGGCTTGTATTGGAACTTCTATGCCGAGCCGAACCTCTTGTTTGAAAACGACGGTGCCGGCCGATTCACCGATACCAGTCCAAGGGCCGGGGCGCTTTGCAGCGTCGTCGAGGTGAGTCGCGGCCTGGTCACGGCGGACCTGGACAACGACGGTGATCTTGACGTGATTGTCACTAACGGCGGCGGGCGCGGGCGGGTGTACCGAAACGTCGCCCCCAAGCGAGGCCGTTGGCTGATGGTGCGTGTGGTCGATGCGAGATTGTCGCGGGACGCCATCGGCGCCCGGGTGACCGTTACGGCGGGCAGCCGGTCGTACCGTCGCGACGTCACCCGGACTTACAGCTACCTGTCCAGCGGCGACGCCGTAGCCCACTTCGGCCTCGGTGATGTCCGCCGGATCGACCGGATCACGGTCAGGTGGCCCGACGGCCTGGTGGAGACTTTTCCCGGGCCTAAAGCGAATCGAAGGATCACACTCATCCGCGGGTCGAGTTCAGACCGACGATGATCGCTCCCGGACGATCTAGCACCATCACGCTTGAATTCGCGGGGGGGCACGGACAAACTCGTACGTGTCTAGACTTACAGCGCAAGGTCACGCTGGACCGAGAATCCTTTCTCGGTCCCCCTTCCTGGCGGCCCACGGGAAGGGATTCCCGCAATGGGTGGGTGCGAGAAAGGATTCTCGCACCAGCACTTGTCGGCGACTTTGCGCTGTACTGCTAGCGTTCCGGGGAGCAGTCCTCAGCCCCGTTAGGGGCGAAAGCCGGTAGCCAGGGGCGTCAGCCCCTGGTCTTGGTTCGTCGCAACGCAATCAGCCCTGTAAGGGCGACAGTCTTTCGCCCCCTGTCGGGGGCTCGCATTTATTCGCCCATTCTCTCCAGGGGCTAACGCCCCTGGCTGTTCACTGACGCCCCTTCAGGGCTGTGTCGCCGGCGCGCCTGCCGGTGCCGCGTCAGATATCACAGGGCATGCGGCCGGCGAAGAATCCAGCGGCGTTGCCGATGCCCCGCCGCCGATTCTGGCTGACCGCCGGGATTTAAGGACTTGAAACAAACCGCTTCCTGCGATATATGACGCTCTTGTAGTCTGCCTTGCCGTTTGCCTGAGTTAATTGCCCCGAACGGAGATTGCTCTTGAGCGCTGTCACGAAGGTGCTTACCGTATTGCTTGCGGTGTTGTGCATCGCTTTCTCCATGACCGCGGTCTCCTTCACCGCCCGGACGGAGAATTGGAAGGCGTTGGCGGAGGACTACCGCAGCGTCGCCCAGATTGCCGGCACGGAGCAGCGGAGCCTGATGGCCGCCCACGCCGCGGAACTGGCCTCCGCACGTGACTCCATCAAGAACAGCCTGGACCGGATCAACCGCCTGGAACGCGAGTTGCAGCAGGCCACGCAGCAAGTGGCCGCCCAGCGCGGCGAGATCGCCCAAATCGCCGCCGAAAAAGGCCGGTCCGACGCACTGGCCCAGCGGTTGACCAATGAGCTGGGTGTGGCTCAAAAGGCTCGCGAAGCGGTGGAAGAGCAGCGCCGGCAGTTCGAAACCCGCAACATCGAGCTGGAGCGACGCAACATCGATCTCAACGGTCGGGTCAACGAGCTTACTACGCAGATCACCGTGCTCAACCAGAAGGTACGGCAGCAGGAGCAGCAGATTCATATTCTGCGGGAGGAGGGACGGGTGCTGGCCCGGCGAGCGGGTGCCCCTGGAACGGTCCTCGACTCAGCCATCATGGGCGACGGGGGCATGGGGACCATCGGGGCCCCGCGTGTGGCGGCGGTGCCGAAAATCTCCGGGCATGTCCTGTTTGTGGACGGTGACCTGGTGACGCTCAGCGTGGGTTCAGCCGATCGGGTCGAAAAGGGGCAGGTTTTCGTGGTATTCCGCGGTACGCAGTACATCGGTGACGTGCAGATTACCGACGTGGAGCCCAACCTGTCGTCCGGTCGTTTTATCCGCTCAGCCCCGGGGGCGTCGCCCCGCAAAGGCGACCGCGCCGAGGACGAATACCACTTCGCGGCCCCGCCCTAGTCGCGAGTGCGGTTTAACTCCGGGCCCTGATCTGGTATGCTACCGGAAGCCCACGGATGCCAATATGAGCGAACCCGGACCACCTTCAGAACCTGAAAGCGACATTTACACGGTCCTCATGGCTATCGCGACCGCGTTCATGTTGCTGGCCACCGTTGTGATGTCGATTCGCAGTCAACAGCTCTTCGGCCACTGGTTGCCATTGGGCGGAACATGAAGCACTCCAGCGATCGGCGGATTCTGTTTTTCGCGGAGAGGAAATAAGGACACGGCACATTGATCTTCGACTCGCTACTTGGCGCATTCAGCGTCGACATGGGAATCGACCTGGGGACCTGCAACACCCTGGTGTGCGTCAAGGGTGAGGGCATTGTGCTGAACGAGCCTTCCGTGGTCGCGGTCCGCAAGGGCACCAACCAGGTGCTGGACAACGGCAACGCGGTGGGGCTGGTTGCCAAGGAGATGCTGGGCAAGACGCCCGGCTCCATCGAGGCTATCCGCCCGCTCCAGGACGGGGTCATCGCCGATTTCGACATCACCGAGGCCATGCTCGGTTACTTCATCCGCAAAGTGCACGGCGGCCGGCGCAGGTTCGTGAAGCCGCGCGTGGTCATCGCCATCCCCTCGGGCATCACCGCGGTCGAGAAGCGGGCGGTTTACAACTCGGCGGAACG
>JAZGDL010000545.1:0-2093 GCA_036477795.1 Phycisphaerae bacterium | reverse complement strand
GCACGCAACTCATCCTCTCGGACGGCCAGGGCAAGGCGTTGGCCAGCCGCGAGGTGCGGATCGCCTGCGGCGGCTCGCTGCTGTGGCGCGCCTCGGAAATGTTCGAGGCCGAGGCCCTCGAGGCTGCGGGCGATGGCGGCTCGGTGCTGATCCGCGATGGCACCTGCCGCCTGTTCGGCTACCACGGCCTGATGCACGGCAAAACCGCCTTCAGCTTCGACCACATGTTCGGGTTCTAGGGCGGGCAGTCGGGAAGGGCGTTGGGGTTGGGTGTCGCACCTGGCCGGGGTTGGGTGTCGCACCTGGCCCGCCAATGTCCGCTTATGACCCAGGCTGTGTGAAAACGATTTTCTAGAGACCGAGACGAAATATTGAATCAAGAAGTTGGCCTTCGTCGCAACAATGATTCGTCCACGTTACCTTCCGGATTCAATTGTTGCGCAATTGATCTCGGTGTCCGCGTTTTCACACAGCCTGGACCCATAGCTGCCATTCACCGACGGACCCCGAAGCTCGTCTTCATCATCAAAATCAGATACGCTGACCTGACCCGCTGGTTTCGATGCCGACCGCCGAAAGGCCAAAACCCGTGCATGTTCACTCCCACGCCCGAGGTGAACGAACCGCTGACCTCACAAGATTGGTCGCACAGGTCGGGCGGCCGGCGCGTCCTTGGTCATTATGAAACGAGTGAGTGGTCACTCTTCATCAACATTGCTTTGCCGGGTCGCCGATGGTGTAGAATGGCTCGCGAACGACCTTCGGGGGCAAGGCGCCCTGGCTGGCGGACTTCCAGGACGAAGTAACAAAGTTCCCCGCCGGCAAGCATGACGACCAGGTCGACAGCCTGTCCCAGTTTCTCAAGTGGGTATCGCCGCCGCGGCGCTACGGGCCACAGATCCGGGCCCTTTGCGCGGCAGCTTGGCGGTGATGTAGCAGTGGTGCTGGAAGAAGTTCAGGTGCCGCCAAGTGAACTCTTTGAAGTCATGGGCCTTGCTCAGCCAGCCGCAGTCCGGACAGGCAAAATGCGCCCCGCGCTCGGCCGCCACTTCCAGGTGCAGCTCGTGGGGCCGCTTGTCCGTGTCGAGCCGCTGGCCCACCAGCTTCCACGGCGCCCGCACCCCAAGCCCCAGAACCAGCACATCATCGGCATCCATCGCCCATCCCTCCGGCCCCGTTTCCCAGAGCCGGAGGGTATGCAATCACGCATTCGAGAACTCAACCAATTCCACTTCGAACGTCGAGGAGCCTTAGAAGTTGGGCTCGATGTTATGTTGTGCGCAGCAAAGTCGCGCTTCCAGCGTGGTCACGAAGGGATCCGGGCTGACTTGTGCCAGACGGGAAGAGCCGCGGCTCTCTTTGACGACGATGGGAGACGCCCCGCTGATCAGGGCTTCCTTCGGAATACGGTACAGATCGCCCGTCCCTAACTCAACGTAGGCGCCGGGCTCATGGACGTCGGTCCAGTTGACTTCCGGCAAGGTTGCACGATGCTCGGTTTCAATCGAAGAATGCTTCGTTCCTTTTTGCATGGATTCCTCCTGTTGAATGTGCCATCCGCAGCACGTGAGATTCTCGGTCTTGCCCTACGAGGCAAAGTAATCAGGATTTGGCCGAAGGTCGATATCCTCCCAGGGGGTATTTGGTAACGGCATGTAACTCGAGCCGTGAGAGATACGGTCTGTTACAAAATTCTTGTGGAGATCGAGGAGGGAGCCGATATCTTGCGATCATGGGTTTTCCACCCTAACTGCCACCTCATGAGCGCGGCCGACGGGCCATTGGTCGATGACGACATGGATGCGGTCTATACCCGGGTCGCCAGCCGCACACGACCCGCGGCGGAGAAAGGGAGACATTAGGGAGCCAATCATGAGCACGAAGATTCCTGAATGGGTCAAGCCAGCTGGGTGGGGCGGAATTGTCGGAGCCGTCGTTGTCGCGATTATTGGGTTCAGCGTAGGCTGGGTGGTGACGAGCGGGACCGCCGACGAGCAGGCAGAGCGCCGAGCCAAACAGGCCGTCATCGCTGCGCTGACGCCGGTTTGCGTCGCACAGTTCAAGAAGTTGGCGGAGGAGGAGGAGGCAACCCA
>JAZGDL010000544.1:0-3606 GCA_036477795.1 Phycisphaerae bacterium | reverse complement strand
CCCAGCTCCCCCGGCCCGTGGAAGTACAGCTTGTCGGCCCGGTATGGGTTCCGCTTGGGAATGGCTATGACGGACAGGTCTTCGTCCAGCCGCCACCGCAGGCGCGGGACGTGTTTCAGGTCGGTTTCGGTCGCGAATCTCATCGGGTGCTTTCCGTGGGTACTCCCGTCTTGCGATACCCCAGCCCCACGAACACCGCGAACACTTCGGACCACCGCAGGAACCGCACGCCGTGGTCAGCCTTGTAGCGATCGACCGCGCGCAGGAATTCCAGCACGTCGTCGCGCTCGAGGTCGAGTCGCTGGTTACGCCGCCGTCGCGACCGCAATCTTGGGCTGTCCTTACCCATTTAGCTCATTCTACCCGGTTGCGGCTCGCGTATCGACGGACCCGGCACAAGCGGCTTGCCGTTGTCGGCACACTCCGCGTAATACCGCTCCCGCGCTTTCGGTTTGACGCTGGCGACGCGCTGGGCAACGTGGCTCAGCTTCTTCGTGACACCAAGATCACTGAGCTTGGGGTCGTTCATGCGCGGTTCCACAAGAGAACCGCGCTTCGCGCCCTTCTTTCCACGACCAGCCGCCCCCTTCGCCTTCGCCGTCCCGTTCAGCATCTCGCACAGCCGGACCGGTGACGACGTGTCGTCCTGATGATACCATGTGCCTTCGCCTCGTATCGTCAAGAGCGGTTGCAGCGTCGCAGGCGCCTTAGTGGAATTTGCGGTTTCAAGGTTATCGAAAAGATGTGCGGCCGATTCACACTGACCAGCAGCCAGGAACAGATCGCCAAGGTGCTGCCCGGTCTGGTGTTCGATGTGCCCATCGATCCGCGCTACAACATCGCGCCGACGCAGAGCGTTGCCACGGTGCTCAACGACGAGCGAATGAGCGTGTCGATGGTACAATGGGGCCTCATTCCGTCCTGGGCCAAAGACCGGGCCATTGGCAACCGCATGATCAACGCCCGCGCGGAAACACTGGCGGAGAAGTCGTCATTCAAGCGGCCGTTCAAGTCGCAGCGCTGCCTCATTCTGGCCGACGGATTCTATGAATGGAAGCAGAGGCCCGGCAAGACGGGTAAGACGGGCAAGACGCCGGTTTATATCTACCTGCGCGACCACCGGCCGTTTGCATTCGCCGGGCTATGGGATCGGTGGAAGAGCCCGGATCAGAAGGTCGTCGTGTCGTGCACGATTATCACCACGGAGGCCAACGAGATGCTGGTTCCGATTCATTCGCGGATGCCGGTTATCATTGCGCCCAGGTATTACGAACAGTGGCTTGCGCCGCAGGATCGACCACCCGAATCGATGATATCCTGCCTGCAACCGATTCCATCTAGCAGCTTTGCGCTGCACGAGGTGTCCAAACAGGTCAATCGGGCGACTTTCGATGACCCGGTGTGTATCAAACCGGCAGAGAGTGACCGATCATTCGATTGACAAAGGCGCGCTGGGCATTTCCCACGCGGGGCCCCTCGGCTTGGCAAGCATCGGGCGATTGTACCGCTCGTCGTCATCGTGGCTGGGGACGGCGGGCCGGGGCGTGGCGTACTCAACGAATCGGGGTTGCTCTCCCAGTGGTTCGCCACCCACAAAGGGTAACGCTACATCCGCTACGCGAAAACGGAGCTTGCTCTATCCGCAGTTGACTTCTTTCTCAAACTCAGGGCACTCTTTGATCGAGACGGTGTGGATGCCGCTCTGGCGCCTCTTCTTCAGCTTGGTCTTACCCCTATTGTTGGTAACGACTTTGGTTTCTTCGCCGTTGTCCACAATAGTCAGGCTTACACCCCCACCCAAGCCGGACTTCACGATGACCTTGAGCTTGCCGTTCCTGCATTTGACCTTGAGCTTCTTGATCAGGTCGCAGTTGACGCCGCCGCCCAGCGAAATCACACCGCTGAGCCCACTGCCCATGCCGGTCGAGCCCACCAGCGTTCGTGCCCCGTTGCCAGGATCGATCTGATAGATACGGCCTTGGAAGTCGGTGAAGAACATCTCCCCTGCCGAGGTGAAGGTAGCATCCTCGATCGTGCCGGGGTCTGGCCCCGAACCGCCGACTAATGTTGGCCGGCCGGTTTCCGGATCGATGGTGTAGAGATTGCCATCGAAAACGTGCAGGCCGTAGAGCACGCCGTCGGGAGAGAAGGTCAGCCCGCTGCGGACGGGGGCAGCGTTGCCGATCAGCCGCGACGACCCGTTGGCCGGGTCGATCTCATAGAACAGACTGGTGTTTCTGCCCAGGCCGTACAGCTTGTCGGAGTCCGGGTCGAACGTGATGTCAGCTACGGTGTCGAGCCCGGTGGCCGCGATGAAGGTGAACTCACCCGTGTCGACGTCGATGGTGTACAGGTCGCTGGCGTTGACGTGTATGGCGAAGACGACGCCGTCGGAATGTCGTTGGGCGAGACTGAAGAACCGCTGATTACCACCGACCGTGGTCCGCAGCTCAATTATGCCGGTGCTCGTGTCGAAGTTGAACAACCCGCGCGGATTGCCGCCGCCTCCATTCTCGTCAAAGCAGATCAATTCCGCCGCCTGGGCGCCGCAGGCAGTTATAAGAAGAACCGTTACGACCGCCGCCAGGGATAACCGTGTGTCTTTCATGGACCTTCCTCCCAGGGCCCGCGCCTTCCGGAAACGCGGGGCCCCTGCAACCTTAAAAAAAGTCGTTTCGAGCGTGGCCGTTCCGGAAAGCGGCCGCCCACGATAGCCGAACAGCGTATCCGCATGACATTTACCTCCTGTACAAGACACGAGAATCCGCAGCCCCGATGATACCAGATAGCCGGGTCGGATTTCAAGGGCAAAACCGTCTCACGGGGCCGCGTCTGTGATAGAATCCGGCCATGTTTCGCACCCGACGCATCTTGAAGTGGGCTGGGTTGGCGGCCTGCCTGCTCATCGCCGCCGCGTGGGTGGGGAGCATATTCGCAGGCGTCGTCTGCCAGGTTGGCAAGGTGGACTTCGCCGTCGGTCTAGGGTTTGTCGGCTATAGCAGCTATGCCGCACCTCGCGGCGCACCCCGCGTAGAGTTGATCTGGTTCACCCAGGGTGTGGCCCCCAGATGGGAACAGATGACGTGGCTACCGGAATGGTCCTCCAGTGGCCCCGGTATACTGGCCGTCTGGATCCCGCTCTGGATCCCCCTGCTGATCGTCGCCACCCCCACCTTCATCGCCTGGCGACTCGACCGCCGCTATCCGCCCGGCCACTGCCAGCGCTGCGGCTACGACTTGACCGGCAACGTCAGCGGGCGGTGTCCGGAGTGTGGTTGGACGACCAACCGTGGCGAGGGCCTGCCCAGATGACCAATCAGAATCATCCCGCCGACCCCAATGAAGATGTACAGGAAGTGCCTCTCTGCCCGATGTGCTTTACGCCGGTGAGCGATCTGAACCACTACTGCGAACGGTGCGGAGAGGCCGTGGGACGACTCACGCCGTACATCCCCTTCGTGAACATCCGCTTTAATTACACGCCGTTTGCAACAATGTGGCAGCGTCTCTGGCGAGGAGACGGTCATGGCCTTCGTTCAAGAGCCTTCTATGCCGTCATGATCTTTCTGTTTGCCCCGGTGATGGTCCTCGGAATTCCCTTCGCAA
>JAZGDL010000543.1:0-4715 GCA_036477795.1 Phycisphaerae bacterium | reverse complement strand
TTCTTGACCAGGGCCGACGCGATGTGCGAAAAGTCATGGGTCTGTTCATCCAGTTCCAGGACGATCGCTCCGTCCTGCTCCTCAATCGATCGCACACCGGGAAGCTTCTGCAACAGCAGGGCGGCCAGGTCCTGCTGCTCCGTTACCCGCACGTGCACCCGCGTAGCCAACTTGGCCCGCTTGACTATGTCCTCGAGCGGCCCGTGATAAAGCAACTGCCCGTGCTCGATAATCCCCACGGTGGTGCATAGCTCGGCGAGTTCATGCAGGATGTGCGAGCTGATGATAATGGTCTTGCCCATGTTGCGCAATTCCTTGAGCAGCTCGCGAATCTCAATGCGGGCCCGCGGGTCCAGACCGCTGGCCGGCTCATCCAAGAGCAGCACCTGCGGATCGTGCAACAGCACCCGTGCAATGCTCAGACGCTGCTTCATACCGCGGGACAACGAATCAACGACGGCGTCCTGCTTGTGCGTCAGGTCGGTCAGCTCAAACACGTCGCCCACAATTTTGGTGCGCTGTTGGCCGGTGATGCCGTAGGCGCTGGCGAAGAACTCCAGATACTCCTGGACCACCATATCTTCGTAAGCCCCGAAGAAGTCCGGGACATACCCGATCAGCGGCCGAATCTTGGGCGATTCATACCCCACCACGTGCCCGCACACCCGGGCCTCGCCCCAGGTCGGCTGCAACAGCGTCGCAAGAATCTTGATGGTGGTGGTCTTGCCCGCCCCGTTGGGCCCGATGTACCCGAAGCACTCCCCGTCCTGAATCTCGAGATTCAGATTGTTGAGCGCCACCAGACTTCCGTAACGCTTGGTCAGGTTAATGGTTTCAACAATCGCCACCAGCCGCTACCCCTCTTCGATAACCGGAATCAGAACACGATACACCGTCAACGCCTCCACGGGCACCACCGGCTCATAATCGTCTCCGCCGCTCCGTGTGCAAAGACGCACCGGACCCGGAGCCTTCGAAAAACCCACGAACAACGCGTGCCTGCGATCCACAAAATGACTCAAGTCCAAGTGCCTCAATCCGTCAGCCGCGAACGATACATTGAATCGTGCCGTGAATCCTCCGGTGTCCATCGGCGCCGCGTACTCCGCCAGCAGCGACGCCAACATCACCATGGCCTCGTGGCTCTTCAGGTCACCCACCGGGCCCTGGCCCTGTGCAAAGCCGCGCAGGTTGATGGTTTGAAACATCCGGCTGCAGCGCTGCAGGAACTCGTCCAGGGCGTTGGCGTCCTTCCAATCGTCGTACTCCAGTTCATCATCCGCCTGATCCCGGTAAAACAACTGGGCGGGCTGCAACGTGGCACCGTCAGCCAACGCCGGTATCGCAAAGATGTACATCTTGTCCGCCCGGTTCACCGTCTCCACAACACTGCCGGGCAGAAAAACGTCCTGGGCACTATAGATCAAGAAGGACCGGTACAGGTCCACGCCCAACTCGTTGACGATCACGCTGTCCGGCGTGACCCGCAAATCATAGGAACCCCCCGGCCCGCGAGCCAGACGAATGTTGGCCCGCAGACGACCCGGCATGGTCCCGCTCCACCGCGACTCGAATTGCTTCACAGTGCCGCGTATCGGCACCCTCAGAAGCTCCGCGCGGGAGGCTGCAAGCTGATAGCGCCCGGGATCAGCGTAACTGCGATCCAGACCGAAGCCCTGGCTGGAAGGCAGCGGTTTCAGAAAACAGTTGGAAAGCGTCGGCTCGGTGACCTGTGGATAATCATGCGGGCTCCAGACGTCGGGCGACACGAACAGGCTGGTCTTCAAGCCGAAATAAGTCGTGGCATGTGCCGTGGATTCACCCTCCGCCGCATCCACGATGGACATCTGTATTAACCTCTTGCCCACGCCCCCGCGCACCGCCTGCACCCCGATCACGGTCAGTACGCTGGCAGCCAGTGCGATCAATGCCGACGCGCTCCAACTGTGCTGCAACTGCTCCCTGCGCCGTAAGAACCGCCATAACCCGATGGTGGCCGAGAACACGTAAACGACAGCCAGCACCATGGCGCCGACCAGATACAGCGATCCCACACGTGTGAAACCGACCCATTTGTCCACTTCACCGAACAGCCGCGTCTCCTCACCCACGGCGGCGGTCGGCGCCGGCATCCGGATTTCTAGCACGCGCTTGAAAAAACGCTCCACGCGCCCCCCATCTCTGAAGACGTCGCCGAGAGAAGCCGCCACAAACACCACCCGCCCCCGGCCCACACGATGCCGCGCAATCACGGTAGAGGAGAACGATTCGCTTTGTTCCGCCAGAACCGTCGTCGCCCCGCGGCGCGTGCGGCAGGTCACTACCGGAATCGGCGATGAGAACGACTCACCCTGGTCTGCAAGCCCGAGAAAATTACGACGCAACTTGGGTAACGAGACCGTCGTCTCTATCGCTCCGATCTCAACCGGCAACACAGAGGCCAACGATTTCGATTGAGCGAGTGTGTCCGCCGTCCTGCCCGCGGCGATTACCAGCAACCCGCCCTGCCGCACCCATTCCAACAGGGCATCCAGTTGTCGCGGCCTCAGCGAGGTCGGGTCAGCCTCGTCCCAGACCACCGCGTCCACCACATCCAGCCCGAACCAGCGGGTCGGAAGATCGTCCGGCGCGATATGCGCCACGCGGATCACCTTATTGAAATCACTCGCATATTCTGGAGACTGCAACAAAGAGACCTTCCCCGCCGTGCGAGAAGAGATGGAGAGCACCACAAAATGATTGGCATCCACCACTTCCGGCGGCTCAACCGGTGTCAACGCCCACACCTTGGCCCCGCGCGATCGCATCTCCACCCGTTTCATATCACCGTCGAGCACCTCGACAGCCGCCATCCGCCCCCGATCTCCCGCAGGATTCGCCACCACGTAAAGCGTATACCGCCGCCCCCCGGTATCGGCCATCAACTGGATCTTCTGCATGTCGTAGCAACGGTCGCCGTCCTTATCCGGCTGCGACGTGCGCACCCACCCGTCGAAGGACGCCTGTCCCTCGACGTTCAAATCCACGACTACCGGCACCCACGACCCCACCCGCACCAGGTCGCGCCCTTCGACCGGGCCTCCCACCGATGGAAAACCCACGCGCACAATCTCTCCCACGACCGCCCCGCGCGCAGCCACCGTCAACAGCACAACAACAAGTATGATTCTGTTCAGAGAATAGCGAATGTCGAATAGCGAATAGCGAAAAGGTAGGACGCGGTGACCGGGTTCCGAATCCCCCATTCTGAATTCGCTATTCTGCATTCTGAATTCGCCCAGTCTAGGGCCCGGTGACTTCGGTTATGGCGGCGTCCAGGCAGTCGCTCAGGAAGTCACAGTCGTCCTTCGTAATGCACATGGGCGGTTTGATGCGGATGACGTTGCCATACAGGCCGCCTTTGCCAAGCAGGAGGCCTTTGTTCTTGGCTGCCTCGACGACGTCGGCGGTTTCGCTAGTCGCCGGCTCCTTGGTCTGGCGGTCCTTGACCAGCTCGACCCCCAGCATCAGGCCCAGGCCTCGGACTTCGCCGATGATGGGGTGTTTGTCCTGCAGCTCGAGGAGCTTCTCCTTGAGGTGTCCGCCGACCTGTTGGGAGTTCCGTTGTAGTTTCTCTTCGTCGATGATCTCGAGAACGGACAGGCCCTGGAGAACCGATACCGGGTTGCCGCCGAAGGTGTTGAAGTGCAAGCGCTTGGCCATGTGCTCGGCGATCTCGGATCGAGTGGTGCAGGCGCCCAGCGGGGCGCCGTTGCCGATGCCTTTGGCCATTGTGACCATGTCGGGAATGACGCCCCAGTTTTCAAACCCCCAATAGTGATCGCCGGTTCGACCGAACCCGGTCTGCACCTCGTCGGCGATACACAGGCCGCCATACTTGCGGACGATGTCGTAAACGATTTTGAAATACTCGGTCGGGGGCGTGACCGTCCCGCCCACGCCCTGTATGGGCTCACCGATGAAAGCGGCGATCTCGCCGCAGGTTTCGTAGCGGATGACGTCCTCGGCACTGGTGGCGCATTTGATATCGCACGATGGGTATTCCAGGCCCAAGGGGCAACGGTAGCAGTAGCCGGCCGGCACATGCTTGACACCGATAGGGCTGGGCACGGGATACTTCCAGGTGCCCACGGCGGTCATGGCCATGGTTTGCGGGGAGCCGCCGTGGTAGGCGTTGCGGAGGGTCAGGATTTCGTGGCGTCCGGTATGCATGCGGGCCATGTGGATGGCCAGCTCATTGGCTTCGCTGCCGGAGCTGGTGAAGTAGGAGGATTTTAGGTTGGAGCCGGCCGGCATGCGGTCGGCGAGCTCTTTGGCGAATCGGACGACGTTGGGGTGGAGGTAAATCGTGGTAGTGTGGACCAGCTTGCCGACCTGCCGGCGGATGCGTTCGGTGATTTTGGGATGGCAGTGGCCGACGGAAACGGTGACGATGCCGGCGATGGCGTCGAGGTATTGCTTGCCGGTTTCGTCCCACAGGTATTGCATGCGGCCTTCTACGATGCAGATCGGTTCCTTGTAGTAGGTGAGGATGCCGGGGTTGAGATACTCTCTACGCAGGGACAGGATCTCGTCGCGGCTGGGGCCTTGGTAAGGCGCCGGCTGGTGCGGGCTGATAGGCAGAGGGATGCGTGTTTGTGTATGGTTAGTGGTGTCGGGCATGTCAGGACTCCTTTGCGGCCTCGGTGAATCCGCGTTCCTGCGGCGTGCCGGGA
>JAZGDL010000542.1:0-3023 GCA_036477795.1 Phycisphaerae bacterium | reverse complement strand
TCGGCGTGACCGGCTCGCCCGGCGTCGGCAAAAGCTCTTTCATCGGCAAGCTTGGTGCCGAGCTTCGCAGCCGCGAACTGAAAGTCGCCGTAATCGCAGTCGATCCAACGTCACCGATCACCGGCGGTGCCTTGCTGGGCGACCGCCTGCGCATGATGCACGGCAAGCCGGATGACGGCTTCTTCATCCGCAGCATGGGATCAAGCGACGTTCAGGGCGGACTCGGACCGCAATGCCAAAACATCATCCGGCTCATCAACGGCTTTGATTTCGACGTCATTCTCGTGGAAACGGTGGGTGCCGGCCAATCCGACGTCAGCATCCGCGAAATCGTCGATCACGTGGTGCTGCTGCTCATGCCGGAATCCGGCGACTACATCCAGTTCGCCAAAGCCGGCATCATGGAGATCGCCACCCACTTCGTGTTGAACAAGTGCGATCTGGACGGCGCCGATGCGACCCACGCACGGCTCCTCAGCGCCATCGGCCACCAGCGCCCCATCTGGCGGGTGAGCACGGTCAACGGCCAGGGCGTTTCCGCGGTTGCCGACTGGATCGCCGATCTTGCTGACTGATCGCTCGCTCGCCGCCCGGGTTGCAGACCACCACCGTGTCTCACCCTGCCGGGCCCACGAATGCCCCCGCCTGGCCCGGATTACTCATACAGCAAAGATCGCTGAGAGCGCAGAGTATTGTTTAGGGACTCTAACAAAACGGGATAAAATCAGAGCCGCGACCGTAAGGGAGCGGTCGATGTCTGACGATTTTCCCGCTTCCTGACGGGCGCGGCTCGGTCTTGTTAGAGTCCCTTAGAAAGAAACCATGCACAATCGGCTCAAGTCGGTTCTTGACAGAGTATATCATTCGTTCGACGCTGGCTTGGCTAACTTCTTATCTACACCGCCTCTGCGATCTCTGCGTGCTCTGCGGTGAATTATCCCGCCTAAACCATATCCTTCAAAGCCTTAAGCGCTAGGGCCTTTACCACTTTGCGGGCCGGTTTGGCCTTGAACATCATCTCCTGGCCCGTAAACGGATTGATTCCCTTGCGGGCCTTGGTGGCTGGCTTCACCACGCGCTTGAGTTTCACCAGACCGGGCAGAGTGAAAACACCCGGGCCCCGAGAGCCGAGGTCCTTCTTGATCAAGCCGGCCAGATTATCAAACACCGAGGCCACCTGCTTACGTGTCAGTCCGGTGGCCTCCGACAAACCCAGGTAGATTTCGCTCTTGGTTCGGGGTTTCCCCGCCGCCTTCGCCTTCGCCTTCGCCATCACTTTTCCTTTCCGCGTATTCGCGCCAAATTATCTCTCGGCATTCCGCGCCGTGACCAAACACATCAGACATCCAGATTCCGAACATACAGGGCGTTCTCGTCAATGAACTGCCGCCGCGCTTCAACGTTGTCGCCCATCAAGACCCGGAAGATGCGATCAGCCTCGCGCGCATCCAGATCAATCTGCTCCGGGTCGTCCATATCCGCCGAAACTATCACGCGAAGTAACGTACGCTTCGAGCGATCCATGGTGGTCTCCCACAACTCGTCGGCATTCATTTCACCCAGGCCCTTGTACCTCTTGATGGCCAATCCTTCTCCCCCCAGTTGCCGAATCCCCCGGGCTACCTGGGCCAGGTTGCTCACCTCCATGGGCTCACGATCGCCGTGCTGCAATAAGAACATGGCCGGCGGAAGCTCGCCGGCGACGTTCTCCACACGCTCCATGAAATAATCATCCGGTGAAAGACCCAAGGACTGGATCACTCGAACGTGCTCCGCCAAGATGCGGCACTCGGCGAGTTCAATACGGACAATCCGGTGAGCGCTGCCTCCTTCCTCCTTGCCGTTTCCGTTGGCCCCTCGTTCGGCGACCTCCATGTGGCGGGACTCCACGACTTCAATCGGACCGTGGCGGGCGGCCTCCGCATCCCGGAACTTCATCAGCGCCTCATCGCTATGAAAAAACCTCCGCTCGGGCTTGTCCGCACTCGCCAGATGCACCAGAGCCAGAATCGTGGGCGGACCCAGATCCGCGTCATAATGATCCTGCAGCACCTCGCGCAACTCAACGCCGCGCCGATTGAGAACACGGGCCTGATCCTCGATGCCGTCGAGCGTCTGAGTCAACCGGGCCAGTTCCTCACCGTCGATGATACGCTCAGAGCCGTCCTGGCGCACGCGCAGCCGCGTATCTACCAGACCGAGCTCCGACAACTGGCTATTCAGGGCCCGGTCGTTCAACAGATAGTCGACCCGTTTCCCTCTTTTGACCTGGTACAAGGGAGGCTGGGCGACGAACACGCGGCCGTCCTCAATCAGCGGGCGCATGTGTCGAAACAGAAAGGTAAGCAGCAGCGTGCGGATGTGGCTTCCGTCGACGTCGGCGTCGGTCATGATGATTATCTTGCCGTAGCGGCGCTTCGACAGGTCGAAATCCTCTTGGCCGATCCCGCATCCCACGGCGGAAATGATCTTGGTGATCTCCTCGTGGGAGAGCATCTTGTCCACACGCGCTTTTTCCACGTTGAGAATCTTGCCCTTCAGCGGAAGAATGGCTTGTGTTTCCGAATCTCGTCCCTGCTTGGCGATCCCGCCCGCCGAATCCCCCTCTACCAAATAAAGCTCCGTCTCGTCGGCGTTCTTGCTGCGGCAGTCCCAGAGCTTCCCGGGAAGCCCCGCGCCGCTGAGCACGCTCTTCCGCGCCAGATCCCGCGCCTTGCGCGACGCTTCGCGTGCCAGCGCCGCCTGAATCCCCTTCTCCACGATGCGCTTCGCTTCCGAGGGGTTCTCCTCCAGGTAGTTGCCCAGTTGTTCGTTCACCATCTGTTGAACGAACGTCTCAACCTCGGGGTTGAGCAGCTTCACTTTGGTCTGCCCCTCGAACTGCGGCTCGGGTACTTTGACGGCAATGACGGCTGTAAGCCCTTCCCGAAAATCGTCACCGGTGGGCGTCAGGTTTCCTTTGATCTGATTGGTCTTCTTGGCATAGGCATTCATCACCCGCGTAAGTGCGGACTTAAACGCCC
>JAZGDL010000541.1:0-14814 GCA_036477795.1 Phycisphaerae bacterium | reverse complement strand
TCAGCCCATGCCGGGGTGCGAGAAAGGATTCTCGCACCAGCGATCCGTGCTGGGGTGCGAGAAAGGATTCTCGCACCAGCGGACCGGAAAGGCTGGGTCAGGTCAGGCCGGCACCCAAGCTAAATCGAGGATGGTGTTGGTCGGCTTCTCGGTGTTAAACACCGCCCGTATGAGCATACCGATCTTTGGTTCCCCTTCCTTGAGGTAGCCCATCATTTTGGTGCACACGCCCTCCAGTTCCACGCTGATCAGCGGGCACGGCGTGCTGGCTCGGAAAGGGGCGCCGGGGTACAGCACCGTGCTGTGGGTGTAAACCCGGCCGGTCGTCGGGGCTTCCACCCACTCCATCTCATGCCAACAGTCCGGGCACTCACACCGCGGCGGCAGCCACAGGCGCTTCTCATCACAGTCTGGATTGGTGCAGCGTGTGGCCAGGATTTTGCGTTCCTGCAAGGCTTTGAAAAACCTGCCCCAGCCGCCGTAGCTGTGGATGTGGTACCAGTTCTTCTCGTTCTTGATGACCAGCGGGTCTTGGTTGAGGACTTCGGCCGTGGTTCCGTTCAGTTCAATGGTCATGATTCAAACATTCTCCTGTTTGGCGAAGTCAACCGAGGCCCGACCGTAAGGGAGGGCGGTACGCTTCCTGACGGGCGCGTCTCGGAGCGCCATCTCACAGCTACGGTTTCTCCATGACAGCCACGGTCACGTGGCTGCCGGTGCCGGCGTGCGAAATCGCGCATCCGCGCTTGGGGTTGTTCACCTGCAGACTTCGGAAGTCCTGAGGCTTCTCCTTGCCGTAGCGCGACCAGCGCTCCGGGTCGGCGTGGAACTTGTCCCACTTGCCCTGGAGCTGCCACATGAGCTCGACGATCTGCCAGATGCCGGTCGCCCCCACGGCGTGCATGGTGCCGATCAATCCGCCGGAGAGGTTGGTCGGCAGCCGGCCCTCGAAATAGGCGTCGCCCGACTCGATGAATTCCCGCCCGCGCCCGTAGGGCCGCAGACCGATGTCCTCATACGTTTGTATATCGCTGATCGTGAAGGCGTCATGCGTCTCCAGCAGGTCGAAGTCTTCCACCGGGTCCTTGATGCCGGCCATGTTGTAAGCCAGGTAAGCTGCCATCCGCGACGCCAGAAACGAGCTGAAGCCAGGCCACTCCGTTCGTTTGTGGCTGAAGTAGTCCTTGTAGGTCGCCTCCGTTTCGTTGGGCAGCAGCAGGATGGGCATGTTCCGCCGGTCCGCGGTGCGCAGCGTGTGCGTGCCGCCGCAGATGGCCGTTAGCCGCATGGGCTGGTCGGTCAGTTCATAGGCCGTCTTTTCGTCGGCTAGGATCAATACGGCAGCCCCCACGCTCATGGCGCAGCATTCCAGGAACGACAGCGGATCGGAAACCATGTCGTTCTCCAGAATGTCCTGCACGGAGTATCTGCCGGGGTTTTGGGAATATGGTGAATAGCAGGCGTATTCGTGATTCTTGCAAGCGATCTTGGCCAGCGTCTCACGCGGAACCTCGTTCTCGTACTGATAACGCTGAGCCATGAGGGCATAGTAGCTGGCGTACATCCAGCCCAGCTCGCTCTCGAAATCCTTGCACGCGGCGCTGGCGATGTAGGAGTTGCCCACCTTGGTTGGCACTTCGTCCATCCGCTCCCACCCGACGACCGGCACGCAGTCGGCGTATCCCGACCCGATCGCCTGAGCGGCGGCCAGCACCGACGATCCGCCCGTGGCTCCGCCGGTCTTGACCTCTATGTTGCCCAGCGGGTCGAACCCCAGATAGTCGTGCACCTTGGCAGCAGCCAGGAGCTGATCCCCGAAATGGTCGGCGAACTGCGAATACACGCACCAGTTCACACGCCGCCGAAAATCCTCCGGCGAAACCTTCAGGTCATTTTCCTCGATGGCCATGCGGAGGGCTTCGGTGCACAACTGGCTGGTATTTTTTTCCGGATACTTCTTGCGGAAGTCGGTCAGACCGCCGGCCACCATGTAGACCGGCTTTTCAAACCTTGGGATACGCAGATTCCCGCAGCCGAACTTGATCATTGTGAAACCCTTTCGACAAAAGCGTCGTGTACATCAGCACGATACCGTATGTCTTGTCAAACGACAACACACCCCTTGCTGTGGGACAGGCTTTGTTACAGACTCTAAGTGGGAGAATACTTGCTCGGTCCGGGCTCGATGCGTCGATAACCCCTGGGATTCGTCAACCTTGGAGCTGCGAGTTGTCCAATGGGAGGGCGAGGCTCCCGCCGAGCCTCAGGCTCCACCTGATCGCACCACGGGCTGGAGGTTGCATCATGGAAGGACTTGGTTCTAAGATGTCTTTCGCCGCGGGCCGGAACGGGGCCCGTCAAGGAGTTGTGCGATTGTCACTTCAGAAGTTTATCGCCGCCGTCGAATCCCGCCGAGCGCTGGTGGGTATCGTGGGGCTGGGCTACGTCGGTCTGCCGCTGGCTCGTACGTTCTGCGGCGCCGGCTTTCGGGTGCTGGGTCTGGACGTCGATTCCAAGAAGGTGGCCCGGCTCAACAACGGCCGAAGTTACATCAAACACATCCCTTCCTCGATGATCAAACGCCTGGTCAAGGAGGAGCAGTTCCGTGCCACGGAAGATCCCAAGGAGCTGCGCCGCTGCGCCGCGATACTGATCTGCGTGCCCACGCCGCTGACCAAGACGCGCGATCCGGACACCAGCTATGTGACCAGCACGGGCGAGATGCTGGCGGAAAACCTTCGCAAGGGCCAACTGGTCGTCCTGGAAAGCACGACCTACCCGGGAACCACGCGTGAGCTGCTCCTGCCGCTTCTCGAGCGCAGCGGGCTCAAGGCGGAAAAGGATTTTTATCTGGCCTACTCACCGGAGCGGGAGGACCCCGGACGCGAGGACTTCACCACCGAGAGCATCCCCAAGGTGATCGGCGGCATCGGACCGAGCAGCCGCAAGGCAGCGGTGGCGTTGTATGGTGCAGCCGTGGCCGAGGTGGTTTCGGTGAGCAGTTGTGAGGTGGCGGAGTGCAGCAAGATCCTCGAGAACGTCTACCGTTGTGTGAACATCGCGCTGATCAACGAGTTAAAAACGCTGCTGGATCGCATGGGCATTGACGTGTGGGAGGTAGTGCAGGCGGCGGCTACTAAGCCGTTCGGTTTTCAGCCTTTCTACCCCGGCCCGGGGCTGGGCGGGCACTGCATTCCCATCGACCCGTTCTATCTGACCTGGCGGGCCCGGCAGTTCGACATGAGCACCCGCTTCATCGAGTTGTCCGGTGAAATCAACGCCCAGATGCCGACCTACGTGGTAAATCGGGTCAGCGACGCCCTCAACACGGTGAAGAAGTCGTTGAACGGCGCCAAAATCCTGGTGCTGGGTCTGGCCTACAAGAAGGATATCGACGACATTCGCGAATCGCCGTCGATCGAGCTGATCGAATTACTGCAGGCAAAAGGGGCGAAGACTGATTATAATGATCCCTTTGTGCCCACGACGCACCGGCAGCGCGAGCACAATCTGCGGATGCGCAGCAAGCCGTTATCCGCCCGCATGCTGGCCGGCTATGACTGCGTGCTGATCGCGACGGATCACAGCCAATACGATTTCCCATGGATAGTCAAACACGCCAGGATCATTGTCGACACCCGCAACGCCACGGCGTCCTGCCGCAATTATCGGCGCAAGGTTTTCAAGGCCTGATGCACACCCGGCGCAGTCCTGTTCAGTCAGCCAGCCTGGTCTGTCTCCTACTGTCTTTGACCATCTGCGCAGCACCGGGCAGCGCGGCGGCCCAGAAACAGGTGGAAGCCAAGAAGCGAAACGCGGCGCTTAACGCTAGCTGGCGCAAGGCCTGCGAGCGCATCCGCGATGGGGACCCCTGGGGGGCGATCGCTGATGATTTGGAGGCGGCTCTAAGCGAAGCCGGCGGCGTTGATTCAGAGTCGCTGGTTGCCGGTTACCTGGCTTCGCTTCGCGCCGCCGAGCGTGACGCGCCCGACATGCCGAAAAACCGGATCGGCGCATCGCCCCAAGAGCTGATCAAGCTGTTGACCGATTCACGGCTGCTGAACGAACAGTCGCGCCCCACCGCCCTGATCCGCGCTCCCTTGCACACCGACTCCATTTCGCAGGGTGGGCGGATGCATTGGGACGAACTGGGCGACCAGTTGGAGCACGACTACACCGACCCGGTCATTCGCATCTATAAGCGCGGGCGGAAGATACTGCCGATGCTGATCGAGGCCCTTGAGGACATGACCGCCACCCGATGCACGGCGGTCCCGGCACAAAGCAACTATCCCGCGTTGATGTTTCGCCGGTGCGACCTGGCCATGGCCCTGTTGGAGGCGATCGCCCGATGCCGGTTCTATACCGTCAAACGCGGAAACTGGTTCTCCCATCTGGATGAAGATGCCCGATCAGCCGCCGCGAGCGGGGCCCGCCAATGGTGGGAGAATACTAAAGACATGTCCCCGCTGGAGGCCCGGTCGTGGTTGATCTCACGCGTCAAATACAAGCAGGCCCAGCAGATGATCACCCGGCTGCACATCGAGGGCCACACCTCGCGGGCCATTGAACACCTGAGAGCCTTCCTGGTCCGGAACGACAACGCCATTCGCATGGACGTGGTGCGAGACCTCGCCTCCCTGGGGGATTCTTCAGGGATCGATCTGATCGTCGAGCGCCGGCGCGGCACAAAGACCCTCACCCAGGATGAAGTCGCCACGTTGCTCACCTACGGCGGGCGGCGGGAAGGCATGATGCTGCGCGACCTGCTGGAGGATGACCTGCCGGCGGGCCCCAAAGGCAAAAAAAACGCGGTGAGCAAGGCGATCCTGACGGCCATCGCCGATCAGCCGCAGCGGCCCATGGTCATCGCCATCCTGGCGGTGTTGCTGGATCCTGAAGACGAGGTAGTGGTCCGGATCAGCACACGAAACAAAGAACCCAGCCGGCCCTCAAAGAGCACGCGTGCCGACGCCGCCGCAACCTACATCCAGTACATCACACAACGCGATTTCCGCTACGATCCATTCGCAGAACCGGAACTGAGGCACAAGGCCATCGAACGCGTTCGAGATTGGTGGGAGCGCGAGGGCCGGGGCCTCCACGGATTCGAAAGCGCCAGGGTCAGGCGCCACGGCGGCATCCGTTAAGCCCCCGATCAACACGGTAGTGAACTCTGAAACACAACACTACGATGGAACGTAAGACCGCGGGGCGGCTTTGCCCAGCAGGTCCGCCAGCACCCGCCCGGGACGTTCGAAACGGGTCATGAGAATCATGGCTGCGATGATGTACGGCTTGTGCTCCGCCTCGCGGTAGGTGTCCAGGCGGTAGCGCTCGAAGACGCCGGCAGCCACTTCGCCGGCCGGGCAACTGACCTCGGTGATGTCCGCGGGCAGGGGGTGCATGTAGTGGGCTTTGCCCCCCTTGGTGACGGTCATGAGTTTCTCAGTGCACTCCCAGTGCTTGTGCCTGCTGTTGTTAGCTAAGCACTCTTTCTCCAGCTCGGCGAGCTTCTCGGAGTCGCCGCCCCGTAACAGAGCCGTGCGCCTCTCCATGATCTTGTAAGGGGCCCAGCTCTTGGGGTAGACCACGTCGGCGTCCGCAAAAGCCTCCTCCATGCTGTGCACTTTCGCGAAGGAACCTCCGGATTCCGCGGCATGCTTCGCGGCGGTCTGCTCCAGTTCGGGAATCACGTCGTACCCTGGGGGATGGGCCAGGACGACATTCATCCCAAACCGCGTCATCACCGTGATGATGCCCTGGGCTACCGACAGCGGCTTGCCGTAGGACGGCGAGTAGGCCCAGGTCATGGCGATCTTCTTGCCGCGAAGCTCCTCCAGCGAACCGAAAGTCTTCTGCAGGTGCAGCAGGTCGGTCAGCGACTGGGTGGGGTGGTCCTGGTCGCACTGCAAGTTGATCACCGCCGGTCGCTGAGGCAGCACACCTTGGCGGTAACCATCCTCTACGGCGGCGGCAACCTCGGCCATGTACTTATGGCCCTCGCCCAGGAACAGATCGTCGCGGATGCCGATGACCTCGGTGAGGAACGAGATCATGTTGGCCGTCTCCCGCACCGTTTCGCCGTGGGAGATCTGCGACTTGGTTTCGTCCAGATCCTGCGTGGACAGGCCTAGCAGGCTGGCGGCGCTGGCAAAGCTGAATCGCGTCCGCGTCGATTTATCCCGGAAATTGGAGACGGCCAGTCCACCGCTGAATACGCGCGTACATATGTTGGCCCGCCACAGCTCCTCCAGGGCCTCCGCCGCGAGCAGGACCGCGCGGAGGTCGTCGGTCGACTGCTCCCAGGTCAGCAGGAAATCCTTTTGGAATAATCCGGTCTTGATCGAGTCCAGCCGGTCAAGCAGCGTTTGAATACGTTCGACGCTCATCGTTCTCTCCATGTCGTTCGCAGTTTGCGGGGGGTGCCCCACCTTCTCTGAAGGTGGGGGCTGGATGATACGACAAGGTCCGACGTTGGCGCGTGGATCATCGTGTCCCCCACCTCGAAACGAGGTGGGCCACCCACCCTCCCTTACGGTCGGGTCTCGGATAATATGCCATCTGCGTGAAACACTACACTAGAGCACGCCGACCTGCTTATTGAATTCTTCAATGTGTTTGTCCCATTCGTCTACCTGGCTGAAAGTTTCGGTCCAGAAGTCGGGGTCCCACAGGCGGTTCAGTTCCTCGACGTCGCGTTGCTGCTGCTCGACCCAGGTGAAGTACTTGAAGTTATGGAGGGTCTTGCGGTCGTAGTAGTTCAGCTCGCGCATGTGGTCGATGCCGACGGCTTCGAGGTAGCGGGCGAAGTGGCCGGCGGCGTCGGCGTCGGTATAAGGCCCGTGAAGGTCGCGCTGCTCCTCGATGCGGGAGGCGTACAGGTCCATGCTGTCGGTTAGCGGGGCGAAGATCACGTCGCGGCCGGTCATTTCATAGTAGCGGGCGGTTTTGATAGCGGTGATCAAATTGCAGATGCTGCTGATGCCCAGCAGCGGAAGCTGTTCGATCACCTCATCCGACACACCGCGGCTTTGCAGGCAATTGCGGCCGATGTCTTCGTTGAACAGGCGCGAAAGGGCCATGCACTGCTCATCGTCGACGGCGCACACCATGTCGGTGTTGCGGACGTTGTGGATCCAGGGGATGTGCTTGTCGCCGATGCCCTCGATGCGGTGGCCTCCGAAACCGCATTGCAGAAGGGTGGGGCATTGCAGGGCTTCGGTGGCGACCACGCGGATCATGGGGAAGCGCGTTCGGAGATAGTCGCCGGCGGCGATGGTACCGGCGCTGCCGGTGGCGGAGATGTAGGCAGCCAGGCGGTCCCCGGAGCCGGCGATGCGTTGGAAGATCTCGTCGACAATGCCGCCGGTAACCTCGTAGTGCCAGATGGCGTTGCCGAACTCCTCGAACTGGTTGAAGATAACGCAGTCCGGCCGCGTGCGCTTGATCTCCCAACACTTGTCGTAAATCTCCTTAACGTTGGACTCGCAGCCGGGGGTGGCGATGACTTCGGCGCCGATAGAGCGCAGCCAGTCGAAGCGTTCTCTGGACATTCCTTCGGGGAGGATGGCCACCGGCGTGCAGGCCAGCAGAGCGCAGTCGAAGGCGCCGCCGCGACAGAAGTTGCCGGTGCTGGGCCAGACGGCTTTCTGGGCGGTGGGGTCGAACTGCCCCGATACCAGCCGGGGAACCAGGCAGCCGAAGGCGGCCCCCACCTTGTGGGCGCCGATGGGAAAGTGCTTGCCGACCAGGCCGATGATGCGGGCCGGAACCTGGGTGAGTTCCGAGGGAAACTCGATCCAGTTGCCGTTGTTGAAGCCGCCTCCGCGCTCGACCGGCTCGTTCTTCCAGGTGATGCGAAAGAGGTTGGCGGGATCAACGTCCCACAGGCCTACGTCCTTGAGTCGGTCCGTGACGACGGGCGGAATCCGGCTGGGGTCCTTCTGTTGCGCGAAGGTGGGGATGACGATGTTGCGTTCGCGGCAACGCACGATTGTTTTTGCAAGCACCTTCTCATCGATGCGGTCTATGATCTTCACGCGATATGCTCCTCGCTACACAGGTTTACAACAGGACCGAGAAGGGATTCTCGGTCGAGCGTTCTTCGGTCCTCATTTCGGGTTCCGCACGCGCGGCATGAATGCCGCGGCTCGGGTAGTTTTGAAACCGCGTAGTTATCGTCATGCGGCGTGGTGTGTCAACTGTTGGCCTGCGGCGGCACCGGCGTTCTCACTGGCGGGCGGGAGTTGGCAGGGCCGTGGGTGTGGGCTATGGTGATGGATGAGTTGATCAGGCGGGAATGAACGATTGAGTGCGACGAGGAGTATTGGTGGTGGCGACTGTGCTTCAAAATGCTTTGCTGGTAGACCTTGATCCGATGGGAGTGGCCCGGGGGGGGCTTCGTGTAGAAGACGGGCGGATCACTGAAAGTGGGGAGGAGGTGCGGGCGGCCCAAGAGGATGAGGTTTTGGATTGCGATGGTGCGGTGGTGCTGGCCGGGCTGGTGAATGGGCACACCCACCTCTATTCGGCCCTGGCGGCGGGGATGCCCGCGCCGCCCAAACAGCCCCGGAACTTCCATGAGATTCTGAAATACGTGTGGTGGCGGCTGGATCGGGCGCTGGACGCGGAGTCGATCGAAATGTCGGGGCGAATCGGTGCCCTGGACGCCTTGCGCTGCGGCACCACGACATTGATCGATCACCATGCCTCGCCGGAGCACATCGGCGGCTCTCTGGATCTGATCGAGCGGGGGATCGCCGACGTAGGGCTCCGCGGTGTGCTGTGCTACGAAACAACGGACCGTAACGGTCGAGCCGGCCGCGACGAGGGGTTGGCTGAAAACCGGCGGTATCTGGAAAAGTGCAAGGCGTCGCCAAGCGGGCGCTTCGCGGCATTGGTCGGGGCCCACGCGTCGTTTACGGTTGATGACGACACGCTTGATGCCCTGGCCCGGTTGGCGGATGAATTCGATAGCGGTGTGCATATCCACGTGGCCGAGGATCCCTGTGATGAGGAGTTCTGCCGGCGGGATCACGGCGTGGCCCTGATGGATCGGCTGGTCGAACACGGCATCCTTCGAGCCGGTTCGATCTTCGCCCACGGTACCCATCTGTCATCTGACGCCATCGCGCGGATGAATGACACGAGCGTGTCACTAGCCCACAATCCACGGTCGAACATGAACAATGCTGTAGGGTATACGCCGATAGGAGAATACAAGTGCCCCGTTCTCCTTGGGACCGACGGTATCGGTGCGGACATGTTCACGGAGTCGAAGACCGCCTGGTTCAAGTCGTGTGACGGGGGCGCGGGGCTATCGCCTGCCGACGTGTTGCAGATGATGGCTTCCGCTGCACGGCGGGCTTCGGATGAGCTTGGCGTCAAGCTGGGCAGCCTCTCCGTGGGGTCGGCGGCCGACGTGGTGGTGACGAACTACAGGCCGGCCACACCGTTGACCGGTGACAACCTTGCGGGGCATTTCATATTCGCCATGGGCCCGCAGCACGTCCGGCACGTCATGGTAAACGGCGTGTGGGCGCTGCGCGACGGCGTGGTGCGGAGTTGCGATGAGACCACGGTGCGGGTGGCGTCTGGTGACGTGGCGGCTGGTCTGTGGAAACGGATGGAACGCTTCTGACGGGCGCCGAATCCAACCCCCTTCACTGCGCGAAGGAACGTGTCTAGCGTGTTTGTGCTCGATTCCGAGCCCCGAGCGCAAGCGACGGGTGTGTGTAGTCACCCCGCGCTGGCGCTTGGGGCTCGGATCCAGCGTTCGGTTCGTCAATCTGTGTCACCCAGTACGCTAAACACGTACGCGCGAAGGGGGGACCGTTTGGGATCTATAGGAGTTCGTTTTCCAATACAAATTGATACTACGGATTGCAATCCGTGGGCTTGTGGAAAGGGTTGTTTCACCGTTCGTTGAGTTTGTCGTAGTCTTCGGGGGTGTTGATGTTGCGGACGACGGCGAATGATGCGCAGGCGACGCTGAGGACGGCATCGGGGTGTGCGCCCGGCAAGGCTCTCAGTCCGGTGTTGCAGGCACGGGAGTGGACAAAGCGCTCGAATGCGGCGGGGAAAATGATGGGGTGGCCTCTCCTGCCCTGATGTGCGGCAATGATGATGCGGTCGGGGTTCCTGCGGCAAGCGTCGATGCAGTTGTTGAAGTCGGTCGTGGTGATGCCAGGCTGATCGGCGGGGCAGATCAGGAAGCCGTCGGAATCGTCGATTGATTCTCGTTCATGCCAGGCGCACAGCCCCAGGCGGATCGAATCGATCATCTCGGTGTCCTGGTCATCGTTGACGACAATGAATGTGTTGTGCAGGGCGTGGACATCAATGGCTTCGCCGATCTCGGAGTAGGTGACGAGTGCAATCCCCTTGACCTGGGAATCTGCGAGTGATTCGAGGATGCCCGTGAGCATCGGCTTGGCGTCGACCGCGAGCAGTTGCTTGGCCTGGCCCATGCGGCGGGATCGGCCGGCGGCGGGGACGATGGCGTAGATGCGCGATTCAGGCTGTGCGGTCGTCATGAGTAGAGATGTCCGTTGAGAAGCGACGTCGGCGCGGTGCGTGCAAGTTGGCGACCGTACTCCTTCCAAACGCATACTGAACGACAAGTCAGTTCGGGCCCCGTTCTTGGACGGGATGCGTAACACTCAAGTTTCGCCGCTAATGGGATGGTGCTCGTGCGGTTAACCACTGTCAGTGAAGTATGCGGCGTTGACTTGGTTTATACGCGACTTGTCCAGGACGCCGTCGAGGAGATGCCGCAGTGTGTGGTAGACGCCCATGTCGAGTCGATGTTGGCCGTTGATGGGTTTGAGCAACTCTATGGACATGAGGCGGTGGTCGGCCGCGGCGAACACGGCCTGAACGATGCCGTCAGTGAAAATGTCCCGGCCCACGTCGCGCCCCCTTGTTAATTCGTACGTTGCGCCCTGGATTCTCCCCTGGATACGGAATCCCGAGGTTGCGTTGGTGATCACGAAACCATCGCGCGGGGCAGCCGCATCCCATGATTCAACGGTCCCGAAGAAGCTGGGCTTCTTGATGTAGGGGCCGCCGTATTCGGGACAGAATGTGTCGCAGTTGCCGCACTCGTTGCAAAAGTCGGCGTAGCAGGCGATCTGCGCCTCTTCGGTGATCTCGAAGTGCCTGGCTTGCGCCGCCTGGTGCGTGTTGCCCGCCTGGTCGACCAGTATGTCCTGATAGTCGAAGGCGACGATCGGCGTCGGGTAGGTGAAGTTGGCGGCGTTGGGGCAGACCGGGATGCACTTGTCGCAGGTGATACAGTCGAACACCTCCAGATGCGAATCGATGCGTTTGGGAACCTTGCGGTTGTTCTCTGCGCGGTAACGCGGCTCGGCGCGGACGTTCCGGGCGACGATCGATGTGTTGAGCCGGCCGGCCATGCAAGCCGCATCGACCCCCCGGTGGTCCGCGCATCGCCGCTCGGCCTCGGTGCCCTGGTCAAAGCGCTTCAGCAGGTATTGGTTGAGCCCACGCGCGCCGACTTCGCGCATGGCGTCACACAACCTCTGCAAGTAACGTGGCAAGCGCCCGTAGCCGCCGGGCCGCAGCAGGTCGGTGCTCACGGTGATCGGGACGAAACCGCACGCCACCGTGTCGCCGAAGTTCCTGGCGTCCACGCCGGCGCTGAAAGAGATGCCCACGCCCGGTCCGACTGCTTCACGAAAAGCATCGGTTAATGTCATGGTTATGACATGCAGCGGCTGACCGGAAAGATACATGACCTCGTTGTCCGGTGTGAAGAATTCTTTGTGGTTTAGCACCTCCAGTGTATTGCTGAACTTAAAGCCGATGCGGCGGTTGCGCGCAGCCGCGAAGTCGGTCAGCCGCCGGCACAGCTCAAGCGACTCGTCGAAGCTCAAACCCGATGTATAGGCCTGGGGATTGACCGTCAACTCGGTGTATCCCAGGACATCGTGCAGGAGGTGCTCCAGACGATCTTTGCCGAGCATGGGCGGGTTCATCTTGACGATCACGTCGACGTCGCGCGCGGCGATCAGGAACTCGCAGATGCCCTCAACTTCGTCGGCGGGGCATCCGTGAAACGTTGATAGTGTGACGCTGTCGGAAATCCGGGTGGGGTAGTCGTAGTCGCGAGCGAAATTGAAGGCTCCGGGAATGTCGCTGCGCAATCTATCGATCACCTCAATAGCATCGCGCATACCGTCCATGAACCGTTGCACTTTGGCGCTTTGGATGCCGGCCAGGTCGTAGCCCACGCTCATGTCGTAAACGACCCGCCCGCCGGGATGCTCGTACGGCACCGGGGCAAGCTCTGTGGATCGGCGAAACATCTCGACGAGCATCATGCCGGCCACGTATTCGCGCAACGAGTCGGCGATAGCCAATTCCTGCGACCATTCCACATTGTAGCCTATGTTGGTCATGTCGATGCAGGGCCGCGGTATGTCAAGCTTGTCTTTGACCTGAACGGTCTTGAGTTCGAGGATGCGGGCCCCAGCGACGTAACTGAGGAGGATGTTCTGGGCCACCTGGGTGTGCGGCCCTGACGCGGGCCCGAGTGGATTTCCCGCGGCGCGGGCGTGGAAGCGAACAGTCAGATCAGGATCATCGACTCTGGGGTTGTACCAATTGCGGCACGACAGGTCGAACACCGAGTCCTGTAATGCGGGCTCGCAAAAGAGGCGCGTGACCAGATCCTGGAATGGTGCGGGGATAAGCTCAGCCATTTGTATTGAGCCAGGGTGCCTTTGTCAATTGGTTAGACGCGACTTTGTGCACCTAGACAGTACGCATCGCTTACGATGAGTATGATTGTACAGGTCCCCATGGTGTTGTACCACCCCGGCGGCTTGCATATGATAACTGGAACAAGCCTAGTATATGAGACGCAATGGATGGGTGTAAAAGTCGGACAATCCGCCAGGATGGGCCAGGAACATCAGCGCATGGAATTCACAATGAACGGACGCCCCGTGTTCGTCCAGGCAGAGCAGTCGCGATCCCTGCTTGACCTGCTGCGAGATGATTTGGGGATCATCTCGCCTAAGAACGGCTGCCAACCGCAGGCCCAGTGCGGCTGTTGTACGGTACTGGTGGACGGCAAGGCAAGGCTATCGTGCGTCATGAAGCCGTCGCAGGTCCGCGGCAAATCGGTGGTGACGGCGGAAGGTCTGCCCAGTGAGACGCGGCGGCAGTTGGCGGACTGCTTTGTGCGAGCCGGCGGCGTGCAGTGCGGTTTCTGCATCCCGGGAATCGCCATGCGGGCGGTCTCATTACTGGAAAGAAATGAGAATCCGACCCGCCAAGAGATCGCCGCAGAGCTGCGAGCCCATCTCTGTCGCTGCACCGGGTATACCAGAATCGTCGACGCCATTGAGCTGTTGGCCAAGGTGCGGCGTCGGGAGCCGTTGCCCGAAACTCCGGCGAGCGGAAAGATCGGCACGCGCCTGGAAAAGTACCGCGGACATGAGTTCGTTCTGGGAGATTTCAAGTACATCGACGACATCAAAGTCGACGGATCGCTGTATGCCGCCATGCGCTTCAGCGATCATCCGCGGGCGCTGGTCAAGGGCATCGACCCCTCGCAGGCGCTGGCACTGGACGGGGTGACGCGGGTGTTGACCGCTGACGACGTGCCGGGCGATCGGTACGTGGGTCTGGTCAAGCCGGATTGGCCCATCCTGGTCGCGGTGGGGGAGGAGACCCGCTACGTCGGTGACATATTGGCGGTGGCGGTGGCCCGCGATCAGCATATCGCTCGTGAAGCGGCGGAACTAGTTAATATCGAGTACGAGGTGCGAACACCGATCACTTCACCGGCAGATGGGCTGAAGCCCGACGCACCAGCCATTCATCCGGGCGGAAACCTGCTCTCCCGGTCGCAGGTGCGGCGGGGAGACGTGGAGAAGGCCTTGGCCACGTCGGCCCATGTCGTCGAGGAGTCCTTCTCCACGCAGTTCGTTGAACACATGTTCCTGGAGCCGGAGTCGTGCATCGCCAGGCCGGTGTCGGCGGGCGGCAGCAGCCGCTTTGATCTTGAGGTGCTCTCTCAAGGGCAGGGCGTGTTCGACGATCAACGGCAGATTGCCTCGGTCCTGGGTTGGCCCGAGGAGCGCGTGCGGGTCAAGCTGGTGTCCAACGGCGGTGCTTTCGGCGGCAAGGAGGACTTGAGCATCCAAGCCCAGACGGCGTTGGCGGCTGCCCTTTGCCACAAGCCCGTCAAGTGCACGCTGACCCGCGAGGAGAGCTTCCGCCTGCACCCCAAGCGGCATCCGGTCAAGATACACATGAAGGTCGGCTGCGACGAGGCCGGACGAATCACCGCGGTGCGGGCTCGCCTGATCGGCGACAAGGGAGCCTATGCGTCGGTCGGTGCCAAGGTGCTGGAGCGGGCGGCGGGTCATTCCTGCGGTCCCTATCGAGTGCCCAACGTGGACATCGAGTCGCTGGCGGTCTACACCAACAATCCGCCCTGCGGAGCCATGCGCGGATTCGGTGCCAACCAGGCGGCGTTCGCCGTCGAAGGATGTTTGAACCGTCTTGCGGAAAAGGTCGGGATTGACGCCTGGGAGATTCGATGGCGCAACGTCCTGGTTCAGGGGGATTCGTTCTGTACCGGTCAAAGGCTGGATAAGCCCTTCGGGCTCAAGAAGACCTTGGAGGCCGTCAAGGACGTTTACCGCAACGCCAAGTACGCGGGCATCGCTTGTGGCATCAAGAACGTGGGCGTCGGCAACGGTATGCCTGATCTGGGCAAAGCGGTGTTGAAGGTCGAGGACGCCGATCGAGTCACCATTTACACCGGTTTTACGG
>JAZGDL010000540.1:0-5432 GCA_036477795.1 Phycisphaerae bacterium | reverse complement strand
AACGGCATTTTCCTGGTGACCGGGCCGACCGGCTCGGGTAAGACCACCACGCTCTACGCCGCGTTGCAGGCCCTGAACCGGCCGGACAAAAAGATCATCACGGCGGAAGACCCGGTGGAATACAACTTCACCGGCATGAATCAGTGCCAGGTGCGCGAGGAGATCGACCTGAGCTTCGCCCGAATCCTGCGGTCCATGCTGCGTCAGGCCCCCAACATCATTCTGGTGGGTGAGATTCGCGACCGGGAAGTGGGGGACGTAGCTATTCAGGCGGCGCTGACCGGCCACCTGGTGTTCAGCACCCTGCACACCAATGACGCCCCTTCGGCGATGACCCGTTTGATCGATATGGGCATCAAGCCGTTTCTGGTGGCCAGTGCCATCCAGGCGATCATGGCCCAGCGTCTGGTGCGAATCATCTGCAAAGAGTGCAAGGCCGAGGACCCCAATCCCGACAGGCGGTTCCTGCAGGTTGTGGGTTTCAAGGACAGCGAGCTGGAGGGCAAGGCGGTCTACAAGGGCGCCGGCTGCTCGCGATGCGGAGGGACGGGGTATCGGGGGCGGCAGGGCATTTTTGAGATGTTGCTGATGAACAGTGAGCTGCGGGAGTTGGCCTTTAACCGGGCGCCGACTTCGGAATTGCGCAAAGCGGCCAAGGCCTCGGGTATGCGCTCTCTGGTGCAGGACGGGAAACTCAAGATCCTTGCCGGCGTCACCACGCCCGCGGAGGTCGCGCGCATCGCCCAGGCGGAGGGGATCGTGGCAGAGGCGCACGACGAATAGATTATTGCAGCGCTACAACAGCGAGCAACTGTAGCGCCGCCCCTCGTGGGCGGCGCATTGACGAGACGGCGCCACCCACAGCCGGCGCCACCCACAAGGGGTGGCGCTACAGGGAGTCGCGGGCGGCAGGATAGTTGAAATGGCTTCACTGCATATCGATCGCTTGTTGGAAACGGTCATCAAGCAAGGTGGTTCGGACCTGCATCTGTCGGTGGGGGTGCCGCCGGTGATCCGGCTGCACGGGAGGTTGCGCCACCTGGAGACCAAGACGCTCACCTCCGAAGACACCACCCAGTTGATGAAAGCCATCGCCCCGGAGCGTTGCCAGCAGGAAATACAAGAAGAGGGGGGGACGGACTTCGGGTTCGCCTTCGGTGAACACGGTCGTTTTCGGGTGTCGATCTTCCGGCAGAAGGGCAATCTGACGCTGGTGTTGCGTTTGATCCCCTCCAGGCTGCTGTCCTTCGATGAGATCGGTCTGCCGGACATCGTATCGTCGCTGTGCCGGCGCCCGCGTGGTTTGTTCCTGGTCACCGGGCCGACCGGCTCGGGCAAGACCACGACTCTTGCGTCAATGGTCGATTTCATCAACATGTCGCTGGACCGCCACATCGTAACCATCGAGGACCCCATCGAGTACTACCACGTGCACAAGAAATCGCTGGTCAACCAGCGTGAGGTGGGGGTGGACGTGCCCAGTTTCTCCGAAGCCCTCCGGAGGGTCTTGCGTATGGACCCCGACGTCATACTGGTGGGCGAATTGCGCGACCTGGAGACCATCGAGTCAGCCATCACCGCCGCCGAGACGGGCCACCTGGTCTTCGGCACCTTGCACACCACCGGGTGCCAGGGCACCATCAACCGCATCATTGACGCCTTCCCGCAGGACCAGCAGGATCAGATCCGCGTGCAGTTGTCGGTGACCCTGATTGCGGTGCTGTCGCAGGCCCTGTGCCCGCGTCAGCCCAAGGGCATGATAGCTGCCTATGAGTTCATGTTAGTCACGCCGGCCATTGCCAACCTTATTCGCGAGAACAAGGTGTACCGTATCGACTCCGCCATTCAGACGGGCAAGAAATTCGGCATGCGTCTGCTGGATGAGCACCTGTGGGAGCTGTTCAGCAAGCATCAGATAGACGCCGAGGAGGCCGTGGACAAGTCGCGCCGGCCCGGCGAAATGCAGGACAAGATCGACGCCGCCAGTCGAGGGCTGGACGTCGACGCGCTGGAGAGTCCCAAAAAGAAAGAGGAACAGGGCGTCCCCGCGATTCCCCGGCGAAATACCTGATGGTGCGGACGCGCCATCGGTGAAGGTTTGGTTAAGGACGCGAGCAGACCCATGGCCACACAATTAACCATGCCGCCGATTGAGCAGCTTCGCGGCCGACAGTTGGGCCGCGTCCTGATTAAGATGGGCGTCCTGCGGCGGCGCGACGTGCTGGACGCTCTGGAGATTCAGAAACAGCGCAGCGGGCCGCTGGGCGCGATTCTGGTCGAGGCCGGCCACGTCACCGATGACCAACTCAACCTGGCCCTGGCCGCCCAGGTGGGGATGGAGGCGGTGGACATCGCCTCCATGGACATCCCGCAGGAAGTGGTGGACATAATTCCTGCGCAAATGGCCAACACCTACAAGATCATCCCTTTCCGGTTCGATGCGGATAGCAACCTTCTTCATGTGGCCATGGCCTCTCCGGACAACTTCCGGGCCACCGATGACCTGAAAACACTGATGGGCTTCGACGTAGTCGCCGGGATCTGCGACCACCCCTCTTTGGACGCGGCGTTGGAGAAGTACTACCCCGAGGGCTCGATCGAATCGATGCGTGCTCTGATCGACGAGATTGAGAGTGACGACGCGCTGGCGGCCTACGCCGGCCGGGGTGAAAGCGTCGATCTGGACGAGCTGAAGGACATGGCGGAGTCCAATCCCGTCAAACGGCTGTTGAACTTGGTGCTGCTGCAGGCCATCAAGGACAAGGCCAGCGATATTCACTTCGAGCCTTTCGAAGACGAGTTCAAGATGCGCTACCGCATCGACGGCGTGCTGTACGAGATGATCCCGCCGCCGCAGTACATCGCCATGGCCATCGCCTCGCGCATCAAGGTGATGGCCAGCCTGGACATCGCCGAGCGGAGGATGCCCCAGGACGGGCGCATTGAGTTAGTAGTAGGCGGCAACCCGGTGGACCTTCGTGTGGCTGTCCTTCCGACCATGTTCGGAGAGAGCGTGGTCCTGCGTGTGCTGGACCGGTCCAACGTCCAACTGGACCTGGACAAGCTGGGCCTGCGCGACGACGACCTGGTGGTGCTGCGGCAGCTCATTAAGAAGCCTAACGGCATCGTGATCGTCACCGGCCCGACGGGTTCGGGCAAGACCACCACGCTGTACGCGGCACTGAACACACTGAATACGCCGGAGGTGAAGATTCTCACGGCGGAGGATCCGGTGGAGTATGACATCGACGGCCTGATCCAGGTGCAGGTTAAACCGGAGGTGGGCCTGAGCTTCGCCAAGGCCCTGCGCAGCTTCCTGCGCCAGGACCCGGATATCATCCTGGTGGGTGAGATTCGCGACCTGGAAACGGTGCAGATCGCGGTGCAGGCGGCCTTGACGGGACACCTGGTGTTCTCGACCGTGCATACGAACGACGCGCCGTCCACATTTGCGCGCTTGCTGGATCTGGGCTTGGAGGCCTTCCTGCTTACAGCCACAGTGGAAGCGATCGTCGCGCAGCGGCTGGTTCGGCGGATTTGTAAGGACTGCAAGGCCGAGTTCGAGGCGTCGGAAGAGCTTCTGATGGAGCTCAGTCTGACCCGGGAAGAGGTCGGCGACCGGAAGTTTCATTACGGCAGAGGATGTGATTACTGCAACAATACGGGGTATCGCGGCCGCGTGGCCGTCTATGAGATTCTGGTCATGGATGACACCATTCGCGAGTTGGTCATGCGGCACGCCTCGACCGGACTGATTCGCTCTGAAGCAAGGAAACACGGCATGCGATCGCTACGGGAGTCGGGACTCCTGCTCATCTACGACGGCGTTACCACCATCGAAGAGGTGGTGGCCCAGACGATCGTGGAAGAGGATTAGACCATGCCCAGATTCGCCTACGAAGCGATGAATCAGGCCGGCCAGGAGGTCAAGGACGAGGTCGAAGCCCCCACCAGCAAGGACGCCCTGGCCAAGATCCGCAACATGGGCTACTTCCCCACGCGCATTCGCGAAAAAGGGGGCAAGAGAAAGGCCGGCGCGGTCGCCACCGGCAAGAGAAAGAAATCCTCTGTCGGATTCGCCATCGGCGGGGTTAAGATGAAGGTCGTCACGCAGTTCACCCGCCAGCTCTCCACTTTGCAGGACGCGGGCCTACCCGTGCTGCGCAGCATCAACATTCTCGGCGAGCAGCAGAGGCCCGGGCTGATGAAAAACGTACTTCGTGGGGTGGCGGAGGACGTGGAGGGGGGCTCTACCCTTTCGGAGGCGTTCGCCAGACAGCCCAAGGCTTTCAATCGTCTGTACGTGAACATGATCGCCGCCGGCGAGACCGGCGGCGTGCTGGACGTCATCTGCCAGCGTCTGGCCGACTTCATGGAGAAGGCCGCCCGGCTGAAGCGCAAGGTGATCGGGGCCATGATCTACCCGGCCGCGGTGATGACCTTCGCCATGGGCATCGTCACCGGCATCATGATCGTGGTGGTGCCCAAGTTCAAGACCATTTTCGAGGACTTCGACACAGAACTTCCCGGAGTAACCCAGTTCCTTATTGTCCTGTCCGATTGGATTGCCCACGGCTCCCCGCCGGGATGGGCCATAATTCTGTTCTCGCCCATCGCATTCCTGGTGACCTGGCGTCTGATCCGGCAGTCCAAGGGCGGACGATACGCCACCGACCTGGTGATCATGAAAATCCCGGTGATGGGCAGCATCATCTCCAAGACGGCGGTGGCCCGCTTCACCCGAACGCTGGGCACCTTGATAAACGCCGGCGTGCCCATCCTGGAAGCCATCAATATCACCAAGGAAACCTCGGGCAACGAGGTGTTCGCCCGGGCCCTGGGATCGGTGCACGACTCCATCCGCGAGGGCGACAGCTTCGCCAACCCCTTGCGGGCCGCCAAAGTGGTCGACTCCATCGTGGTCAACATGATCGACGTGGGCGAGGAGACCGGCGATCTGGACACCATGATGATGAAGGTGGCCGACAACTACGACGAAGAGGTGGACACCCTGGTAAGCTCGCTGTTCTCGCTGCTGGAGCCGATCCTGGTGATCGTGCTGGGCCTGATCGTGGGGTTCATCGTCATCGCCCTGTTCATGCCGCTGGTCTCGCTGATCGAGAGCGTGTCATCAGGTGGTTGATAGCGTTCGTCATTCAGGGGCCGAGTGGTCGACGGGGAACGGGAAGGTATGTCAAACGGCGGTCGTGAATACGCCGCCGGGTGAGGGCCGTCGTCTCTTGCCGTGATTGTTCGATAGTGTTTCCAGGACGGACGGTGAAGGGTCCGTGACAGGAACGGCGGTTGGGGTCGCAGGCTGAAAGCCTGCTCGAAAGTAGCCGGTGGCAAGCGCAGCGCCGCCACCGGATGATGCCGCCACCGAGGCGCCCGACCCTGAAAGGGTCGTCTATTGTCTGGGGCGTGTGCGACGT
>JAZGDL010000054.1:0-6291 GCA_036477795.1 Phycisphaerae bacterium | reverse complement strand
AGCAGATCCTTCACGCCAACGTCGCCGCTGTCGTCGAAGTCGGCAAGGCACGGTCCCTTCACGGGGCAGTCGCCCCAGGCGCCCAGCAAGAAGAGCAGATCCTGTACGCCGACGTCGCCGCTGTCATCGATATCCGCCGGGCAAGGCGGGCCGCCGTCGACGTTGCCAGTCACGAAGTTCACCAGGTGCATATCCGGGAAGCCGATGCTGGCCAGAGACGCGTACTCAGGAAGCTCGCAGGAAGCCGAGCGGATGTAGCTCGGCCCGGTTTGACCGTCGGGGTTGCTGCCCGGAAAAATCCCGGTAATGCCGCTCAGGTCCGGAATGTCCAGCTCGATTACCATGATGGTGCCGGCCGGGACGTTCACGGGAGGATCGAATGAGGCGACCAAGATCACCGCATCGTCGTTCGCACCGATCGGCAGAGGCTGCGACCCGAGAAGCACCAGATCAACGCCCGGTCCCCGGGGAGCGCCGCCGTTGGTGTCCGTGTAGATGTTGACGGTGGCTTGGATATCAACGTCCTGGCTGTTGAGTTCGATGCCCCACGCCACACAGTTCACGTCCAGGTCCTGGCCGGGAAGAATCGCGCCCAGGTCGTAGGAGCGAGCGAAGGAATTCTCTGCGGTAGTGTTGTTACCGCCAAGACAGGCGATGGAGTTATCGGGGGTGATTTCGTCACTAAGGCTGTGAGTGAGGACGGTGTTTGCGCTGGGGCAGCCGGCGGTTTGGATGATTTCGATCTGGCCGGGCCCGCCGGGGTCGCCGGGGAAGCTTCCGGCTCGAATCTTGTAGCACTGACCGGCCACCGCGGTGAAGCTCACGCGAGACTGCGTATCGCACAAGTCATCGTTGCAGACGATGGGATCGACGGACGTGGGGCATGCGCATCCGTCATAGACGGCCAGCTTGGTATCGAAGGAGCTGCCGCAAAGGCTGACCTGGAATGTGCCGTCCGTGTCTGGCGTAAAGTCGTACCAGATGTCCTTCTTGATGTCGGCCTGCCCGAAGAAATTGCACTCGGCGCTGGGAAAGCCGTCGGTGCTGGCGGTGGAATTGTTGAACACGGTCGGCTGATCGAGCATGAGGACCAGTGCGTTGGAGCAATCGTCGTTGGGAGGCGATTTGGGCGGCACGTCCGCGCCGACACTGAGGGTTCCGGTGCCGGACGCCGTGCCGACGCCGCCGACGCGGATGGTGTAACAGTTGCCAGTCGTGACCTCGAAGATGACCTCGGAGCCGAATCCGGGGCAGTTTTGCCCGGCCACGTCACAGCTGAGAATCGTCTCGGGGTCGACGGGGCAGGCGCAGCCCTCGTAGACGGCGAGTTCAGTGTTGTAATCGGCGTCGCCACAAGTTTGGGCGCGGGCGGTCCCGGTGAAGGTTGCGGTGTAGTGGAACCACACGTCGCGCCCGAGATCTGGGAACTGAATCTGTCCGCAGGGTAATCCGGGGTGTTCCGGACCGTCGGGGGTGGCGCAGAGGGTGGTGAAGGGCGTATCGCCCTCGAAGATGCCGATGGCGTTAGCGCAGTCGTCGTTGAGCGGAGCATCGCCCGGGGCGCAGTTACAGAGTTCCTGGGCTTGCTGGGCGCAGATCGCGTCCCACTCAACCTCACAGCAAGGCGGATCGATCTTGCACACCGCCTCGCAGCAGGCGACGTCGTCACAGCCGGGCGTGCCGTTGCCCTTGGGTTTGAAGCAGTCACCGTTGCCGGGTCCGCAGACTAAGTTGCAGTTCTTTACGGCGGTGTCGGCGCAGAACTGGCTCCACTCGAACGCGCAGCAGATGGGGTCGATGTCGCAGACGATCTCGCAACAGCTCTGATTCAGGCAGCCGGGGATGCCGGGGGTCGCGTCGAGGCAGTTACCGCCCTTGGGGTTGGGGCAGTTCTCGAACTGGGCCAAGCCGGCCGAGCAGACGAGCAGTGAGGCCAGCAGCGCGATCAAAAGGCCACCACGGCCCAGCAAATGCGGTCCGGACATCGATCAGTCTCCTTTCAACCCGATCCGCCTTCCACAGGGACACTGACAGCGACGTGGGCTGGCGGGTTACGTCGGAAAAGCCTATGGAACCCGATACGCTCCAGTATACGGGGCTGGGGCCGGTTCCAGTTGCCGGAATCCTCCATCATCGCCCCGGTTGGCGTCCCACGAAAAACCCCCGGCCGGTAAAGGCCGGGGGTGTGGTGGTTCGAACAAGTCCACTGGCGCCGCTTACGGGCACAACCCCCAGGCGCCCAGCAAGAAGAGCAGATCCTTCACGCCAACGTCGCCGCTGTCGTCGAAGTCGGCGAGGCACGGTCCCTTCACCGGGCAGTCGCCCCAGGCACCCAGCAAGAAGAGCAGATCCTTCACGCCAACGTCGCCGCTGCCATCGATATCCGCCGGGCAGGGCGGGGCGGCCCCGAAGCACCCCTCGGCCGATGGGCAGCTTGCCTCGCTGTCGTCAACGACAGTCACACACGCGATGTAGTCATTACCCAGAGGAGTGCCGCACGGGAAATCAAAGAAGAGATTGCCCAATGCAGGATCAAACGGCGCAACAAACAAGGCATACGAGCCGGTGGTCTCAACGGGGTTGTTCACGATATCCTCACCGTAGGTGCCAATGAGCGCAGTTCCGCAAGCCTCGCTGGGAGTGTTGTCGAAGAAGAACCCTGAGGTACAGTATGGAAACACAGAATCCTCGACCGGTACGATCGCGACAGTTAACGGAATCTCGGCCTGGATGCTGTAGCAAATCTTGACCAGTCCGTTGCCATTGGTGTCAGCATTCTTGAGGCTCGCGGTGTCCAGCAAGAACCAATCGGTGTCACGCGATCCGTCGAACGCCCAAGACTGACCGTGAATGATATCGCCGGAACTGATGTTGACGAAGTCTCCCGGTGCGCCCCCGGCGTTACAGCCATTGTTGGTGGCATCACCACAGGCTTCGCCCTCATCCACCGCCCCGGGTGGAACCTCCACATCACAGGCCGGGGTGATCGTCACGGTACCTACACCAGCTTCGGTTGCATCGAAGCCTCCGATGCGAATGGTGTAGCAGTTGCCCTGGACAACGTTGACCTGAAAATCGGAGGTCAAGCCGGGGCAGTTGCCGCCGTCATCGTTGCAGCCGAGCAGGGTCGCGTCGGTGAGGTTACAAGTGCAGTCGTCTGCGTAGATGGCAATCTTGGTGTCATACTCGGCTGTGCCGCAGGTGTCGATGCGGAGACCACCGGTTGTGGTTGCCGTGTAATTGAACCAGATGTCGTTGTGTGTCTGCGGACCGCCAGGATTGCCACCAAACTGGTCGCAGTCTGCATGCGCAGGACCATCAGTGGTCGCCCCGAGCGTGACGAAGAAGGTCTCTCCATCGAAGATCTCGACGGCGTTGGCGCAATTGTCCGCTGCGGCCGGAGCGACGATAAGCGTCCCCAAACCGACGCCCGCCCCCGGTCGGCTTCCCACGCGGATCAAGTAGGTTTCACCCTGCACCGCCTCGAACTCGACAAGGGACTGAACACCACAACCGTTATCATCGCATGCGATGGGGTCGGCCATGGGTGGACATTCGCCGCCTTCATACACAGCGGCCTTGGTATCGAACGTGCTCGCACACAAATTCACCTGGAGGGTGGTGGTCACGGGTGACGTGAAGCTAAACCAGATATCGCGTTCGATGTCGCTGTTGCCGCCAAAATCGCAGACCGGGCTCGGGCTGCCGTCCACCGTGGACTCGAAGTTGTGGAACGGGATGCTCTGGTTGAGGGTGATGGTCAGAGCCGAAGCGCAGTCGTCATTTTCTGGTGTACCGAGCAGCTCGACGATAAGCGTCCCGGTTCCGGTGTTGGCGAACGTTCCTCCGACACTGATCTTGTAGCAGGCGCCTGCGACCACTTCGAAGATAATCTCCGAGCCCGTGCCGGCGCCACAGCCCACACCGTCCTCATTACATCCGATGAGGGTGGCTGCATCGGCTGGACACGCGCAGCCTTCATAGACCGCGATCTGGGTGGGGTAATCGGCAAGGTCGCAGGTGTAGATGCGCACCGCTCCGTCCTTGGTAGCTGTGTAGTCGTACCAGACATCGATGCCCACGCCGGGCACGCCGCCGACCTTTGCATCGCACGGCGTCCCAGGGAGAGAAGGACCGTCCTGGCTCCCGCAGAGGGTGGAATACTCAAACACACCTTCGGCAATGTCGAAGGCATCCAGGCAGTCGTCATTCATAGGCCCCTCGTCCGGACCACAGGGGCACATATCCATGGCTTCCCCAACACAGATCCCGTCCCAGTCTGTGTTGCAGCAATAGGGATCAGCCGCGCAGACGGTCTCGCAGCACCCAGGGCAGTCAACGCTGTCGCATTCGTCATTACAGAACCGATTAGTCCCTGGGGCGTTGACGAAGCAATCAGAACAGGCGAAAGCGCCGCACGTGTCGCATACCGCACCCGGACAGTTCGCGAGCGCGATGTTTACACATTGCTCATCCCACGCGAACAAACAGCATGCGATGTCCATATCGCACACGATCTTGCAACACTCCACGTTCTGGCATCCGGGGATACCGGGCGTCGCCGTGAAGCAGTCGCCGGCGTTGGGGTCTGGGTCATCACAGGCCGGGATCCCCTGCCCCAGCCCGCCGCTACACAATGCCCCGGCGGCGATCAGACTCGCGATCGCCCCTTTGATTCCAAGACGATTCGTTCCAGACATGTTCCGTCCTCCTGTCAGTTCAGATGCCGGCCGACGAGGTGCGCGAGTCGATGTCTCGGTCCCACAGCCGACTCACCACAAATGCACTGACCACAGCATACCCCGGATGGGGCCGATTCCAATCCCCTACGTCCACAAAGTCTCGTGTAATTTGCCAGAGAAGGGCCGCCACGAGGCCGTTCTCAGCACCATCCGTGGGCATGGAGCCCCGCCGAACAACCCCCGCCCGGCACATCCCACGAATAACCCCCGGCCGGTGAAGGCCGGGGGTGTGGTGGTTCGAACACGTCCACTGGCGCCGCTTACGGGCACAACCCCCAGGCGCCTAGCAAGAAGAGCAGATCCTTCACGCCAACGTCGCCGCTTTGGTCGAAGTCGGCGGGACAATCTCCCTTCGCCGGGCAGTCGCCCCAGGCGCCCAGCAAGAAGAGCAGATCCTTGACGCCAACCTCGCCGCTGCCGTCGATATCCCACAAGCATGGCTCGTCGAGGAACAGCACGGACGCGCTTGCCAACAGACCGCCCGAGCCGGGTTGAACCAAAACCCTGATCAGGTCACCGGTGACGCCGTCATACACAATCACCGAGGCGTTCGCCTGGCTGGCGACATACAGGTCCGCCTCGCCGTCGCCGTTGTCGTCGGGGCCGAATGTCATACCGTGCGGGTTGCTCAAACCGCCGCTGCCGGCAGCGACGAAGACCTCAGCCTCCTGTCCTGTTTGCCCGTTGACTCGCACGATGCTGTTGCCGGCGCCGTTGGCGATGTACAGCTTGCCGTCGGTGTGAAAAGTCAGGTCGCGTCCGCCGACCAACCCCGCCGCGCCGTGGGTGACAAATTGATCCATGTACGCACCGGTCGCGCCGTTAAACCGAAACACGATGCCGTTGGACGCGCTGGTGCCGTACAACTCGGGCACACCGTCCTTGGTCACGTCCGGGCCGAAGACCATGAACTCCGCGCTGTTGTAATTTCCACCGTTATTCGCGTTGATGAACACCCCTTGGAAAGCTCCGGTGATCCCGTCGTACCACACAACCCGATTGCTGCCGCCGTTATTGAGCACATAGAGATCGGGCACACCGTCGCCGTTGCGGTCCGGGCCAAAATCCAGATCAACCGCGGTGTTCATGAACCCGGAGGCGAAGACTCCGCCGTTGATCGGAGCGCCCGTGATGCCGTCGTAGATATGCACAGCTGAGCTCTGCAATCCCAGGACGTAAACATCCTCGCGTCCGTCGTTGTTGCGGTCCGGCCCAAAGATCATATTGTGCGGAAAGGCCAGCCCGCCGCCGTTGACCGGAACGAACTGGCTGAGGAAGTTGCCGTTCTCGTCCACACGATTCACCTTATGCCCGATGCAGTCAGCGACCAGAATGTCGCCAGCCCGAGCGCTGTGAACCCATGAGCCCGCGATCAAGCCGGCTCCCAAGAATCCCAATGCCGTCAGCTTTCCAGTGCGGTCTTTCATCTGTGTCTCCTTTGGCTCGGTTATCGGCTCAAGAGTTGCTTCGTGCGCCCGGCGGCAAATGGCGCGGCCGGCGCATAAGAATCCCGCTGCGGCGAACCGCCGCGTTCAAGGGCTGGGCGTGA
>JAZGDL010000539.1:0-8920 GCA_036477795.1 Phycisphaerae bacterium | reverse complement strand
GGCCGGGCGGAGGGGCGTCCCTGGCCAAGCCCCCGCTGGGCAGAGACGACGTGATCAAAAAGGTCGCCGGGGTCAAGATCGATGACCTGAACGGCTTCATCGAGCAATACGAAGTGATCATGGATTCGGATCCTCTGCCGGAGTACGTGCTTATCAACTTCGAGCGCACCGGCAGGAAGTATCTGACGCTGCTCAAGCCCAAGCCGGAGAAGGACCGCGATCCGCCGCCGGAGCTTTCCAAGGCGTGGGTCGGTGTGGCCCTGCAACCGGTGCTCGGTGATCTCGCAGAGCATCTCGGCGACAAGCAAACCACCGGCTTTTGGATCACACGGGTTTACCCCAATACGCTGGCGGCGGAGTCCGACCTCATCGTGGGGGACATCATCACCCACCTGAACGGCAAACGAATCAAGCCGACCCGCAGCGAAGACGTCGGCCGATTTCAGCGGGCGGTCAAGAAGCTGGACGTCGAGGATAAAGCGGAAATCCGTGTGGTTCGCACCAGAGAGCCGCTGACCATCAGCCTGCAACTTGAAAGCACCCGCGTTCGCCCCGATGAGGCCCGTCGCGATCACAACCGCGACTTTGACATGCGGGTTCGCGAGGTGACTTTCTTTGACCGGGTGGACAAGCGCTGGGACGATGAGGTGAAAGGTGTGATCGTGCTCTCGCTGGAATCAGCGGGCTGGGCGGACCTGGGTGGGATCCGCTTCGGGGACCTGATCCAGCGCATCGACGACTACCCCGTCACAGACCTGGATTCCTATCGCCAGGCCATGGAGCGGATCACCGAAGCTGAGCCGGAGCGCGTGGTCTTTTACTTGTTGCGGGGCGTTCGGACCCGTTTTCAATACATTGAACCGGAATGGAACCCACGAGTGGATGAAAAGGAGTCGAAATGATGACCCAACCGACGGGATCAAGAATTGCAGTTGCGGCGATGGTGTTTGGGGCGGTCGGGTTGGCGGCGCCTTCGCGGAGCGCCGCGGGTGAAGACCCGGATTTCAAGAAGATCATCGACCGCCACGCCCCATCGATCGTCACGGTGAAGTTCGTCTTGAAGATGCAGTTCGGCATGATGCCCGACAACGAAAGCGAATCGGAAATACCGGGAGTGATGATCGATCCCAAAGGCCTGGTGCTATGCGCCAACAGCCAGTTGGCCGGGCCCATGGGAATGTTGAAACGATTCATGCCGCCGGGAATGCAGATGACCTCGGAGCCCAAGGATCTGAAAGTGATCATCGGCGCCGACGATGAGGAGTATGACGCCAAGATTGTGGCCCGTGACAGCGATCTGGACCTGGCCTGGATCCAGATCGAAGATGCCCCGGACAAGAAGTTTGCAGCCGCCGACCTGAGCAAGGCCTCCACGCCGGTCCTCGGTGAAAAGCTCTATTGCGTACGGCGTCTTGGCAAACTGTACAACCGCGCTCCGGCGGTCCGGGTCGGGCGGGTTTGCGGCGTCACCGAATCGCCGCGGGAGCTGTACGTCTCCAACACCGAGTTGTCGTATTCTCTGGGCCTGCCGGTGTTCCAGCCCTCGGGGGAGCTGGCCGGCATGGTGGTCATGCAGATGCCTGAGGAAGAAGAGGTGGAGGGGGCTTTCAACCCCATGAGTATGCTGGGCTCCATGGGCTCGATGATGGAGATGTTCACCGGGGTCATTCTACCGGCCAAGCAGTTGGCCAGTGCCACAAAACGCGTCAAGGCTTCGTATATAAAGGAATTAAAGGAATTAAAGGAAAAGACCGGCAAAGAGGAATGAATGGGGCAAGTCGGATTTGCCGGGAACACTGCTGATAGTCGTCAGTTATCAGTTGTCAGTTTTCAGTAAACTGATGTAGGTATTTAGTGTAGTGTCACAGAAATAGCGACGTTTCCCGGAACAGAGCCGCGACCGTCAGGGAGCGCTTTGGGCAGGCGAAGTCGCTTCCCCTCCCTCACGGTCGGGGCTCGGATAAAATGCCATCTGCCTGAGACACTACATTAGCGTGGGGGGTACAGCGACACAGCCTTGAAAGGCCGCCGGTGATTAGCCAGGGGCGTCAGCGTTGCTGTTACCACATTTCCGGGAGAATGCCCCGGAGGGGCTACTGAGAATAGCCCAGCGATTCATCGCTGGGATAGGGTAGCCGTAGGACGACGTAGTCCCGTAGGGACGGCTGAGATCCCACACCGGCGTTCAATCGTCCCTACGGGACTAGCGCCTTGGGTGAGCTGACTTCCCAGCGATGAATCGCTGGGCTATTGTCAAATGTCCCTCCGGGACAAAGTTCTGACGTTCGCTCCCAAGGGGCCTAAGGATCGCGCCCGGGGGCGCTAAACACGTACAAACTGATAACTGACGACTTCCCAACTATGACGACATTGCTGGCCATCGTATTCGTTACGCTGGCTGTGTCCTTCTTCTGCTCGATCTGTGAGGCTGCGTTTTACGCGGTTTCCCAAGGCCGCGTGGAACAGCTCGCTGAGTCGGGCTCGGCGGGGGGGAAACGGCTACGCGAGCTTCGCCAGGACATCGATCGCCCGATCGCCGCGATTCTGACGCTGAACACCATTTCCAACACGGTGGGTGCGACGCTGGCGGGTTTCATGGCTGCTGATCTGTTCGGCAGTCTCGGTATGGGTGTCTTCAGCGCGCTGTTCACGCTGGGGATACTCTACATCAGCGAAATCATACCCAAGACCATCGGAGTACTGTACGCCGACACCCTGGGGCCGGTACTGGCGCTGCCCATTCACTGGATGATTGGCGGACTGTGGCCTCTGGTTTGGGTATGCCAGAAGGTCACGAGATTGTTTCCCCGATCGGCCGAGTCGGCTGAGGCCAGTGAGGAGCACCTGCTGGCACTGGCACGTCTCGGCCTGCGGACCGGGTCTCTGCGTCCCGACGAGGCCCGGTGGATGCAAAACGCCTTGAAGCTGGACACGCTCAAAGTGGCGGACATCCTTACGCCACGTACCGTGGTATTCAGTCTCGATAAGGACACAGCGCTGCCCGAAGCGTCGCAGATCGCCGCCCGCTGGCCGCACAGCCGCGTGCCCATCACCGACGGCGCTGACCTGGACAACATCGTCGGCGTGGTGATGCGGCGCGATGTTCATGAGGCGGTGGTCTCCGGAGTATCAGACCGGAAGCTCACCGACATCATGCGCAAACCCATCTTCGTGCCGCAAGTGATGACGGTGAGCAACCTGCTAGCCAAGTTTCTGAGCGAGCGCCAGCACCTTTTTGTTGTGGCTGATGAGTACGGCGGCACCGCCGGCGTGGTGACGCTGGAAGACGCGGTCGAGGCGCTGCTGGGCACCGAGATTCTGGACGAGTCCGACCGGGATTCGGACTTGCAGCGCGTAGCCCGGCGTAAAGCGGCACAAAAGCTGAAGGAGCAACTGGGGCCCGCCGCAAAAAGGGTTGACCCGGTTCACGACCAGCCCGGCGACCAATCGAAAGCCAAACGCGGCTGACGATTCATTGCACAGTAGATCAGGTTGTTGGCGACCACAGTGGATCCGATTATTGGGTACCACCTGGGATCCGGTTATTGGGTGCCACCGGCGGCTTTTCCGCCACTGCCTCCAGCAATATCGACGCCCCACCTTCCCCAGCCGGTGAGTTAAGCTTTTCGGTGCCAAGGACTTGAGGTGTCCGTCATCCGGGCGGTTGGAAACGACGGCAAGCCGATCTGTAACGACTACAGACGCTGTGGGACCGGCTTTCCAGCCGGTCGAATGACAGGCTGGAAAGCCTGTCCCACACCGGCCCTGGCGGCGCCCCGGCCACAATCGCGGGTGTTCCGCTCCCGGAATAAACACTTGACGGCTCCTGCCTGGTCTCGTAAGTTGCCACGTGAATTGGCGCGAATACGGTTTACCCCAGCCCACCGATTCGAAGCCGTGGGTTTCCCGGCGGTCGAACGCTCTTTCGAGCCGCGGGTGCCCTGCCCCTTCCAGGGGTGGTGAACGGAACGGAAGAACAGACTTGGGCGGAGTGAATCAGTTCCCACGCTTGGAGAGGGTGGGGCACCTGGCGCTGCGGTCAAGAACTTCGGTGATGGTGTGAATTGGCGCTGGCATCGGTGCCGTGTTCCATTGTCTGGTGCCGGGCGCAGCGGGGTGGAGAGTTTCAAATCATGATTGCTTCGGCGCGAAAGAGCTTTCTGCCGCACCGGCGGCTGGTTGCGACACCGTCCCCGGTCCGGAACTTCCGTCTCGCGACTTTTGCAGCCGTCTGGCTGCTCACTTTTCTGCCGGGAAGTTTTCCGGTTGACTGGTTGTCGTCGTCGGTCCCCCGTGCCTTCGCTCAGGAATCGTCGACGGCCGCGGACAGAAGCGAGGGCGACTTTCCCTACAGGGTATACGATCCCCGTGCGGACGCGGACCGGCTGGATGTCGCCTATGGTCGACAGATTGTCATCGAGACCTCTCAACCTCTCGACCGCGTCGAGACCACCGCCGAGGACATCGTTCGCTTGGACGTCATACCCCCCAATAAGCTCCTGGTCACCGGCACGGAATTCGGCGTCACTCAGGTGGTCATCTGGACCGCCGACGGTAAACGGCACGCCTTCGAGGTCAACGTGGAGCTCGATCTCGAATTGCTCAACCGGCGCATTCTCGACCTCGATCCGCAGTCGGATGCAAGGGCCGTCTCCGTCAGGGGCAACATTCTTCTGTTGGGTACCGTCACCGGCGAGGACGTCGCCACCAACATCGAAGACCTGGCAAAGATTTTCGTCCCCAGGCACAAAGAGGGCTTCGCCGTCAAGAACCTGCTGTGGGTCACCGGCGAGCAGCAGGTCCAGCTCAAGGTGATCGTCGCCGAGATGAGCAGGTCCGCCGTCAGGAAACTGGGTATTAACGGCTTCCTGGCGGGCGAGAACGTCAAGGACGGATTCGTCATAAATCAGATCGGTGGTATCAATCCGATGAGCATTGGGCCGGCAGCCGGCTTCGACGTCCAAGGCCCCATCCCCTTCATCACCGGCGGCATCACGGTCAGTCCCGAGGCCAACCTGGTGCTGGGTTTCCCCCGCGCCAATCTCCAGCTATTCCTCCGGGCCCTGTCGGACAACCAGTTGTCCAGAATCCTGGCCGAACCCACGCTGGTCGCGGTCAGCGGTGAAACCGCCAGCTTCCTGGTCGGCGGCGAGTTCCCCGTGCCCATCCCCCAGAGTGGGGCGGCCACCGGGGCCATCACCATCGAGTTTAAGGAGTTCGGCGTCAACCTCAGCTTCACACCCCACGTGATGCCGGGACAGCGCATCCGCCTCACCGTGCGCCCGGAGATCAGCGCCCGAGATGAAGGCCGAGGCCTGGCCACCGCCAGCGGATTCGTGCCCGCAATCACCACCCGCCGTGTCGACACCACCGTAGAACTGCAAAGCGGCGCGACCATCTCCATCGCCGGGTTGCTCCAAGATGAGGTGCGCGGAGTGTCCACTTCCGTCCCCGGTCTCGGGCAGATTCCCATCCTCGGCGCCCTATTCCGATCGGTGGATTATCAGCGTCAGCGGACCGAACTCGTCATTCTGGTTACTCCGGAGATCATATCTCCGATGATGCCCGAGCAGATAGCGGAGCTGCCCGGCCAAAACATCAAGGACCCGACCGATCTGGAGTTCTTCCTGACCGGCGCCATCGAAGGTGCATGGGCTACGAACACCGCCGAGTTGCCCGAAGACAACGAAGTGAACGCCGATCTGTCCCGGCGAGCAAAGCCCAAGTGGCGCTCCGATCCTAATCGGCTTTCTCTGCACGGCCCATGGGGGCCCGCCGAAAACAGCGCGGTGGCCCTCGAACGCCTGCCGACGCGACCGTAGGGCGCCCGCGGGCTTACTTGCCCGCCCCGCGCAATGAGTCTTCGTACGACACACTGGCAGCAAGCTGCCAGTGGCACCCCAGAAGGAGGACAACGATGTTCAGCGTATTGCGACGACTTGCTCCGGCGGTGATCCTGCCCGTCATGGTGGCGTCGGCTGGCTGCAACGACCAACTCTGGCAGAAGCGCGAATCCCCGTTGTTTCAAAAGCCGCTGGGGCGCGAGGCCTTGGACCGGTTCTATGATCCCATGATCGAGAACGCCGCCGCCCACAACATGTCCATCGGCGACGGTCACTTCTATCCCCACAGCGCCCAACTCAACAGCCTGGGCGCCCAGCAGCTCGATCGCATCGCCGCAGTGCTCCAGCGACACGGCGGAACCGTCCGCTACGAAACGCGCAATTCCAACGCCAATTTCGTAGACGGACGGCTCCAGAACATCGAGGAATACCTTGCCGGCAGCGGCTTGGAAATGGCCGACGTCGAGATCAAGAGCATGATGTCCGGCGGCCGGGGCATGTCCGCCAAAGATGCACAAACCGCCAGAATCCAAGCGAAGAAGGCCGCCGAGGCAAGCTCAAAGGCAGGCCAGAGAGCAACCGCCACCAAATAGGAATTCGGGGGACATACACCTTAATTATTGCGGCCCGCCCGCGAAAACGGTCGCAAGCGCCCGAGATGAAGTGTATGTCCCCCGAATTAGTGGCGCCTGGCCGTGGTTATTAGGGTGTAGGGCAGGGGAAGGGAAACCGACGATGCTTGAACAGAATGGTACCGGCGGCGAGCAGCAGGAGCGTGAGGACGAGGATCCCCCATTGCGAGAGCGTCGGGACCTCCTGTTTATCCATGCTGCCAAATTCTATAAAGTTCCACTTGGTGGTGCTGTCCTCAACAGCTGCTCGAGCGCCGAAAACGATAAAAGAGTCAGTTTTCGGGAAAATCCGCTCCGCCGTTCCGGAGTCTATGACTTCACCATCGATTTTGAAGAGGTAGGTTCCCGGGGGCGGGGTGTTGTCCAATTCCAGACGAAAAACGTGAGCTCCCGGGGTCAGGTCAGTGAACACAATGGGAAGTGCTGCGTCGCGAAGGAACCGCACCTCATCTTTGGCTATCGTGAAGTGGTAACTTACGCCATTGTTGCCACTGGCCACGATCGCCGCCGGCGCTCCGGCGCTAAATACCTCGGGTCCGTCGGTGGTCATTACCCAGGTGAGGAACCATCGATCCAAACCCGTCTGGTCCTCAAGTTCCCGGCGGTAGAAGTCCTGCGTCGTGCACTGTGGTGGACACGGGAGAACGATCGGAGCCGGGATCAGCCACCCGTCTTCGAGCCAGCGATCAGCCAAGTTGATGAAATCGAGCCGAGTCCAGTCGTCGCCGGTATCTTCGGGAAAAGAGGTGGCATCATATGATACGATTTGTCCGAATCCGAGGTCCGCCGCTACGAGGAATATGATGATGGGGCGTAGATACATGGGTTCCGCTTTCCGGGAGCCTACAACAGTCGTTTATACCAAGTTGGAGGGGAATGATGAAGCTGGAAGACACGAATGTGACAAGTTTTTTGGAGAAAAGTACGATGATGCGAAGTATTCTTACAAGGGTAATAGGTTTCGGGATTCTGCTGACGGCTACGGGCGAAAACGTCGTCGCCCAACCCAGCAGCGAAGTGTGTGGCTGCAAGAATATAGTGCACGGAAACTGTGTGAGCCCAGAGCTCTGCGTGCGGTGGGATAACTCCCAAGATCCGCCGGTTGCGGGCACGGACTTCGAGCTCACGTACGATTACTTTGGAAAGCCAACCGTTGAACTCAGGATAGGAGACAATGGCCAAGGCACCACCTACGAATGGCGTGTGTGGTGCAAGGATTCCAGCGGTGCTGCAGACGAGATCAACGAGATCAAGGGTCTCAGCGACTACGACTTCCACGTGACGCTGCTGAACGACACCGGGGGGGCCGGGGCCAGCTCGGTGGGCATCATCGATCTGAACCCGCTGGGCGACAACAAGTTCAGCCGTATCGCCGATGGGCAAGTCTCAGGAGACCTGACTACCTCGATGTTCTTGCAGCAGGCGTCCGGAGGGGTAGGGGGCAACGCGAACATGACGTTGGGCAGCGTGAGCGGTAACGTGACCATCCCGGTCGTCGCACAGGGCGACCTGTTCAAGATCGATGGGCAACTGTCGGCCAATTTGACGGTCAGTGACCTGATGGACGGAACGCTGACGATCCTGGGTGGGGTGACGTCCAACAACACGGTGACCATCCAGCAGTTGGCCGGGGCTGTCATTCTGGGGGCCAGTGGTGGCAACGCGCTGGCCGCAAACGCCACGCTGGATCTGAAGGACGGCATACCCAGCGTTGCCGGGCAGGTGATTTTCAACGGCCGCTGTGACGGGACCATCGATCTGAACGGGTTTGACGTGGCCAACAATCTGAGGTTGTACTACGGCGGGAGCGGAGAGATCAGGAACGGGGGAACGGTCAGCGCCACGGTCTTGCTGGCCGAAGCCGAGCTGCCGTTGGGGGGGGCGAGCTTCTCCGGTACCGCCACCTTCGCCAGCGTGGCGACAAATGCAGAGGTCGTTACGAAATACAGCGTGGGCGTGGAGGGTAACGTGACAGTGACCTCATCCTGCGACGGCAAGATAGAGCTCGGAACGCAATTCTGGGATGGTGGGCACCTCGGAGATGGGACGAACCCAGCGAAGATCAGCGTCGGCAGCCTCGGAACTACCGGAACCATCGTGGTCTGGGACGACGTCCGCAACAATGCCGATATCAAGATCCTAGGGGATTGCGACAACGTCATCGACATTCAGGGGCAGGTTCTCGATGGTGCGACAATAGACATCGACGGGGCGCTGACCGGGGAAATCGAGCACTACGGTGACCTCGAGGGGACTATCCTCATCGGCGGGGCGGTGGGCCAGGCGGGTCTGATCAAACTGAATACCGGGTTGGCGGCGACCGGGCTGGTGGACTTGTCCGGGTTGCTGAGCGGACGACTGCTCATCGGAGACGGGACAGCCTACGGTTCCCTGATCCATCTGAAGGGCGGATTGGATTCACTCGGAGCGGTTACCATCAACGCC
>JAZGDL010000538.1:0-5294 GCA_036477795.1 Phycisphaerae bacterium | reverse complement strand
CGTAGTCCGGCAGGTCGACGTCGCCGTCCACGTCATGGTCGAAGGCCTCGCAGCCCGACAACAACGGGATCTGATCCGGCCCCTGCACGCAATCGAAGTACGAATCGTAATCGTTGATGTCGACGTCGCCGTCCTCGTCGAAGTCGCCGCCCAGGGAATTGCGAATGGAGTTGTCCATACTGCCGCGCCCCACCGTGCCGTAAAACCAGTCGATCTGATGCTGCTCCATGATGGCCAGGGCACGGGAGATATCCAGACTGCTGGGCGGATCCTCGGGCAGGTGGATCATGATCCATCCGGTGCGGAAGTGGCGCTGGCTCTCGATAGACGTGGGCCGACGCACGCCGTTGCTGGCAGCAATATCAGAAGCGCCGAAATGTGAGATCGGTCCGGAGTACACGGTGGAGCAAACGGCGCTGATGTCCATGTAGCGCAGCTCCGAATTGCGCGCGTCCATCTCGTCAGGACTCAGAAATCCCATCAGGTAGAGATCGGTGGCGCTGAACACGCCCCCGAGGTCCGTGTTGAAATGCAGGGTTCCTGCCTCGCGGATCGCGGGCGACTCGCCGGTCCACTCGGCGATCTCCATACCCGATCCCTGACCGTCCACCTTGAAGTTCCAATGGGCGCCTCGGCCGCAGCGACTGTTGTCGCCTTGAAGCGAGCGGCCATTCAGCAGCGGGTCGAGGAACATGGCCCAGCGGTGCTCGAATTCCTGGCCCAGCACCAGGCGGGTGAAGGCGGCGTCGGGAGACGGGCCCGGGAGCCAACTGTTCACGTTCCACATCATCACGTACCCTTCGACGTTCTCGCCCGGGACGCCGAACGCGACGCGGCGGTTGAAGGGGTTAAGACCGATGCCCAAGACATCATTCTCGAGCCCCAGGTAGAACGCCGCCCCGAGCTGATGGTGTGCGTTGAAGTTCAGGAAAAACGCAACGAAATCGAAATTGTCACCCCACTTCTCGAGTAGAGCACTTGCACCTTTGGCCATGATGCTCTGTTGGAAGAACAGCTCGTCCTCGCTGAAGTCGGTAGTCAGAATCCGTTCAGTGTCCTCGAAGAGGAACAAATCCTCCGGCACCAGCGCCGTGAACCCCCCGCCCGCCGGCGACGGGTTGCGCGGGCGTACCGCAGCCAGTGCCGCCAGGGGCCGATTCGGATCAAATCCACCGCTCTTTAGCAGTCGTTCATAAACGACGTCGGGGTGCTCGGTGCCGTCGACGTCTATGGCACGTCTGATCGAAACGCCGGTAGTGTTTTCCAGGTTCCCGAACGGAACGTGGAAGTCGCTCTCAGCGCCGATTGCCTGAAACGGCCCCACCGGCACGACGGCGGCCGCCAAGAGGCTGTAACAGAACCACCTGTGGGACCGGCTTTCCAGCCGGTCAAACGACAGGCTGGAAAGCCTGTCCCACACACATTGTATTGGGAGCTCTAGGTACGCAATTGCATGAACCAACGTTACGACGTTACTCTTGAACCTTGCGCGGTTTTCAGCCACTCCATTTCCCTTCAATAACCTCTAGTGCGACGGCTCTTCGCAACCCTCGACTAATAATACCCAAGTGAGTCTGCTGCCGGTCCCACAGCAGGACGATTGGGACCAAGCCCAACGGTTCATCGCCCTCAACCATGACCCACAAACACTGAATGCGATTACAGTACAATCAGAATACCGCATCCAAGGTCGGCAAACAAGCGGTAATCAACTGCTGGTGCGAGAATCCTTTCTCGCACGCGTCAGAAGCAGTTCGATTCCTATGGTGTCGCTTATTTCGGCCCCGGCTGCAGGCCTGCAATGGCATCGCGGACCGCCGCCTCCGGTACCTCCGAGCGTAGCACCGGCCGGCCCATCCCCTCGATCAGAACAAATCGAAGTGATCCTTTGACTACCTTTTTGTCGTGTTTCAACAGCTCCCAGATGGCGTGCTCATCAACGCGTTCCGGTAAAACGGTCGGCAAACCCAGCAAATGCAAGAGGTGCTCGATACGCGTGGCGGCGTCACCCTCGATCAGATGCAGGGCTTCCGAAAGCCGGCAAGCTGCGACCATTCCGAGCGAAACACATTCACCGTGCCGTAAGCGATACCGCGCCCACGCCTCGATGGCGTGGCCGATGGTGTGCCCGAAATTGAGCATTGCCCGCACACCGCTTTCCTCGCGCTCGTCACGGGCCACGAAGCCGCCCTTGATCTCGATATTCTGCTCAATGAGCGACACGATGGTGTCGTGATCGCGGTCCAGTATCTTCGAGGCCTGCTCCTCGTGCCACGCGAAAAACGACTCGCCCGTTATGACCGCATGTTTGACCGACTCCGCCAACCCCGAGACCAGGTCGCGTTGCGATAGCGTCTCCAGGCATCGCGTATCAATGACAACCAGACGCGGGTGATGAAACGCACCGATCAGGTTTTTTCCCCTGGCGTGGTTGATCGCGGTCTTTCCGCCGATGGCGGCATCGATGTCCGCCTCCAGCGTTGTGGGGCACAGCACCGTGGCCATGCCCCGTAGCCAGGTCGCCCCCACGAAGCCGGCCAAGTCAGTCACCATGCCGCCGCCCACCGCTACGATGAGCCCGTCGCGTCCCACTTGCCAGTCCGCCAGTCGTCCGTATAGCTGCTCGGCCTGCTCCACAGACTTGGAGCCTTCACCGGCTGGAACAACCGCCAGGTCTGACGCTATTCCGGCCCCGTCCAGCGCCTCCCGCACCGGCGCCGCGTAAGTTTTCGCGAGGTTGTCGTCGGTGACCACCAGCGCCCGCGAAAAGCCGCCGATTTCCCGGCACAGCCGACCCGCCTCGACGAGAAGGTCGCTTCCCACACAAACCCGCGTCGCACCGTGACGGAATTGCAGCGTTCTATCGATGTCCAACGCCATCACCATAAGAGCTTATCCCCGGAGGCCTTCCTCCCGCCCCGCGTTGCGAAAAATCGAAAATAATTCCCACCGACACACTCGGCCATGAAGGCACCTGGCCTGTTAAGTACCAGTTTATGGTGATGTTGGCGACCCGCCCGGCGTGGGCATCGTGGGCCGGCTGGCACACCGTCCCTCTGACGGGCGGCGGTCCTCGGAGGTGCCGCCGCAGCCTCCTGTATTGCGCCATAACTTTATATCTTCCAAAACGCTCAGGCAGATTTAACGAGCCAGCCGGATTGTTGTGCACTCAATCCCGATCAGCGGCGTATAACTAAGGGGGACATCACTCGCGGGGTACGAGTTCGACACTCCAGGGTGTTATTAACTATATATTCCACATTTAGTTACAGTGTTTTCGAGAAGGGACGATCGACAGCTTCCCGAACGTCCGCAACATTGACGGATTCGTAAATCATTGTTATAATTGCTGAGATGACAAGGCTAAGTACACTCAAGAAGGCACCTGCAACGCGTAGATCCGCTACAGACGGCAAAATCCGCACGTATCGCTCAGCTCTGAATTACCTCAACTCGGCTGTAAACTATGAGCGGAAACCGCCGGCGCCGGACGTTGCGGGCGGCTTTACACTGGGGCGGATGCGAAGGCTGCTGACCTCGCTGGGCAATCCCCATCGCCAATTCAAGAGTGTCCACATCGCCGGCTCCAAGGGCAAAGGCAGCACGGTGGCGATGTTGGCCGGCATGCTGCGTCACAGCGGGTACAAGGTCGGCGTGTTCACCTCGCCGCACATCATGCATGTGCGCGAGCGGATCACGGTCAACGATCGGGAGATTTCGGAGCTGGCGTTTGCCCGACTGATGAACGTCGTGGCTGCCGCTGCCCGAAAGCCGCGCGTCGGCAACCCCACATATTTCGAGTTGCTCACCGCCGCCGCCTTTACCCATTTCGCCAGCGAAAAGGTTGACATAGCGGTGATTGAAACGGGCATGGGTGGCCGTCTCGATGCGACCAATGTCATCAAGCCGGAAGCCGTCGGCATCACCAGCATCAACTTCGACCATGCCGAGCAGCTCGGCGGGACCGTCGAAGCGATTGCTCGGGAGAAGGCCGGCGTGTTCAAGTCGAAGGTGCCGGTGACCGCTTCTCCGCAGACGCCGGCCGTGGAACAGATCCTGCGGACCGTGGCGGAGGAAACGGAGTCCCCCATCCGTATGACCGGCGGGGAGAACGTATATAGTTTCCGGTTCGAGTCCTCGCGCGCCCTGGGGCCGCACACCAGAATCTGCGTGACAACTGCGACCAGCCGGTTTGAACACGTGCACGCTCCATTGCCGGGCGATCACCAGGCCCTGAACTGCGCCCTGGCGCTGGGCATCCTGGACTCACTGAAAGGCCGGGGTTTCGACATAGACGACCACAAGGCCGTCGAAGGTCTTGTAAGCGTCAGTCTGCCCGGGCGCATGGAGATGATCCAGGAAACACCGCGCGTCATGGTGGACGGCGCACATAATGCCGCCAGCGTGGACGCGTTGATGCGCGCCATCGGACAGAATGTCCCGTATGATTCAATGGTGATCATTTTCGGCTGCCGCAAAGACAAAGACATCGCGGGAATGCTAAGGCATATTCGGCTAGGCGCCGACAAGATCATTTTCACGTCCACCGGATCGCCCCGGGCCACCGACCCCATGGAGCTGGCCTCGGCGTTTGCGGAGATCTCCACGAAAATGTGCCAGGTCGCGGACGATCTGGAGGAGGCCATGTCCATCGCGGTCCGGGCGGTGTCGCGTGATGACTTGATCTGCATCACGGGTTCGTTCGCCCTGGTAGCGCGTGCCAAGCGCCTGCTCGCCAAGTAACCGATACACAGCGAAAGCTGCCGTTGTTTCCAGGTTGGCCGTGCGCGCCGGCCCAAGAAACCGCAGCCGACGCTCAAACAGGCCATGAGAGGGCCGAAGCAGGATCACAAATAGGGTGACTGTCCCTATTCCATTATGAGGGCGAAACCGTTCATTCCAGCAGTCTTCTTGGCGCTGGCAGCGAGCACCATCGTGAACGCGGAGACGTTCACCTTTGATCGCGACAAGGCCGGGGAAGTTCCCAAGGGTTGGAGCATCCGCCAGACAAATCCGACCAAAGCGCTGGCTACATGGCACGTCGTAACGGACTCGGCTGCCCCGTCTAAGCCCAATGTCATGGCTCTGACCGGGACAGAGAATTACAACGGGACCTTCAACTTGGCTATCGCTGAGTGGACTTCATTCAAAGACCTCGATCTGACCGTCAAGGTCAAGCCCGTCGGCGGCGAGGAGGATCAGGGCGGTGGACCAATCTGGCGGTGCAAGGACGAGAACAATTACTACATCTGCCGTTTCAATCCACTGGAAGCCAACTATCGCGTGTACAAGGT
>JAZGDL010000537.1:0-9070 GCA_036477795.1 Phycisphaerae bacterium | reverse complement strand
TCATCGATCTTCTGGGCCGGCTGCACTATCGCACCAGCTACGGTCAGAACGTCCTGAAGCACAGCATCGAAGTCGCTTATCTATGCCAGATCATGGCGGACGAACTGAGGATGGATGGGCGGCTGGCACGTCGATGCGGTCTGTTGCACGACATCGGCAAGGCGGTGGACCACGAAGTCGAGGGCGGACATCCGCAGATCGGCGCCGACATCTGCAGGCGCTTGAACGAAAAGCCGGAAGTGTTGAATGCCATCGCCGGGCACCATGGCGACGTGGAATCCACCAGTCTCTACACACCGCTGGTCACGGCCGCCGACGCCATAAGCGCCGCCCGACCGGGCGGACGCCGGGAATCGCTGGAACGCTACATCCAGAGGCTGGAACAGCTCGAGGCCATCGCCATGGAGCAGAACGGCGTGAAACAGGCCTATGCCATTCAAGCCGGGCGCGAACTGCGCGTGGTGGTGGACGCCGGCAGAGTCGACGATGCCTCCTCCGCCAAGATCGCACGCGACGTTGCCAAGCGCGTCGAGGAAGATATGACCTATCCGGGAGAGGTCAAGGTCACCGTGCTGCGGGAAATGCGCGCCGTCGAATACGCGCGATAAGGCGACCGCACGATTCAACCACACCGCAGAGGCTTTCATGCTTACGACACTATTGTGCGTGGGTGACGTTGTTGGTGCCCCCGGCCGCAGGATTCTCACCGAGGCTCTGCCCAAGATCACCGCCGATTGCAAAGTCGACTGCAACATCGTCAACGTGGAGAACGCCGCCAACGGTTCGGGGCTGACGCCGGGTCTCTACGACAAGTTCATCACCGCGGGCGTACAGCTCATGACCCTGGGCGATCACGCCTACCGTCGCAAGGAGATCATCAAGGTGTTGGAGACGTCCGACCGCATCGTGCGGCCGGCCAACCTGGCCCTTGGCGCCCCCGGCCGCGAGTTCGCCGTCTGGCAGACAGATAGCGGCCCCAGCGTTGCGGTCTTTACCCTGCTGGGACGCATGTACATGCGCATCCCGGCTGATTGCCCTTTCCGCGCCGCCGATCGGGTGCTGGCTGCCATCCCCGATGACGTGCAGGTGATCGTCGCCGAAATGCACTGCGAAACCACGTCGGAAAAGATCGCCATGGGCTGGTACCTCGACGGGCGCGTGAGCGTGGTGTTCGGCTCCCACACCCACGTGCCCACCGCGGACGAGTGCATCCTGCCCCAGGGAACCGCCTACATCACCGACCTGGGCATGACCGGGCCTTACGACTCCGTGCTGGGCAGATTGAAGGAGCGGGTGATTTCAGCCATGACCACGTCGGTCCCCACCCCGTTTGACGTCGCCCAAGATGACGCCCGCATGTGCGGCGTCATGGTGCGCGTTGACGCAAGAACACGCCGTGCCACCTCCATTGAGCGTGTACGCATTGACGAGCAAGCCGCAGATAAGGTTGAAAGTTAAGGGTCAAAAGTCAAAGGTCAAAAGTCAAAGGTTGAAGGGGGCACCTTCAACTTTCGACCTTTGACCTTCAACCCTGGACGGAATTGTCAATCACCACGACACAATCAGCGGGCCCGCTTCTTTGGAGCAGGGATTCAATGCCGGCAAGCGTGTTCAGCGTCAGGCGCATGGAAACGACGTGCCTTCCCAGAACAGCCAGCCAGTCCTCAACCCGCCCGATATGGTTCAGTTGCTCGACCTGCACGCTGACCCCGACGCAAGATGAGGCAACCGCCTCAATCAGTTCGCATACCTCGACGGCTGAAAGCAGACATCCGTGGCACGGCGCACAAACGCCTAAGCATACGCCGGAGAACTCAGCCGCCTGCGACAACTCGCCAAGTACGCGATACACGCCGTTGAGCGCGTCGCGGTAACCCACCGTCTTTGATGCTCCGTTTGAGGCCACCACCGCCGGCGGGGCAACGCCGCACAGGCCGGCCCCGAGTTCACCGCTGGTGCGCACCAGCCGGTCCAGCGAGGCCATGATCTGCCCACGAGACGAGTGATCGCCGCAGGCCAGCTCCACGGGCAAATGCCTCAAGGTGACGCAAGCGATGCCTAAGCCATGTGCCGCCGCCTGATCCGCCGCCCGGCTAAGAATCTTCTCAGCCGCATCACCTGTGAATTGCTCCACCGAATCGATCGAAAGATCGACCGATTCAAAACCTGCGTCCGCCAGTTGGGCATAGCCCGCCGGCGCAGGTGAGGACAGATTGACGGTAGCAGCCCGTATCAACTGGCCCACCGATTGTCTCCTGCTTCAAGCTCTACTATACCCGGATTTCCCAGATGGCTCGATTGTAATGGCATGATACGTGCTTGTTGTTCGCAGCGATCTTGGAGCGAATCCAGCGGTTCGGTGTGCCGCCGCCGCTGCTGCAACGTGGTTGAGTGTCGCGATAGAACCAAAAACCTGATGGTCCCGACTATGGGCTGGCTGCCGCTGCGCCGGGTGACAGGCAAACGCCCCCACAGCACTCTGGCGAGCGGAAATGGGACGGATTTGGTGTTCAAACGCAGGCATTCTCGTCAGAATAGCCGCTCGGTTTTGAAATCGGGCAAAGATTCGGTAAGATGGCGGAACCGCAGGCGGCAAATGGGAAATGTCGGATTAACCCTCTGGCAGTGGCGACGTGTCGTCTGTGCAGGTGGGGTCCAGGGCCGCTGCCTGGAGGTGTCGGCGTGTGTCGACGGTGCTCGGGAAGCACAGCACGGGATCGATGTCCGGGCAGTGGGCAAATTCCGCCGCAGGGCGCCTTGCTTTGGAGGGTGCGGATCTGCTTGCTTTGGAGGGTGCGGATCTGCTAGACTGCGGCTGAGGGTAACGAGTCACACGTGGAGGTGGATCATGAAGGGCTTTATCACATTTCTTGCGGCGCTTTGCTTGTGGGCCCATGTGGGCGTGGCGGATGGGGATGTCGAACGGGGATCGGTCCGTCCAGATGAAGAGACGACGCCGGGCTACCATCCAGCGGAACCGTCGGTCTCGGGTGCTTGCTGCTTGGCCAACAGCTCGTGCGTGGGCAACCGCACGTTGCTGGAGTGTGCGGCGTTGGGGGGGTGGGCGAGCCACTCGGGGACGGACTGCTCCTCAGTCGCCTGTCCGGGGCTTTCGAGCCCGGCACAATTCCTCGTCGATGCATTGGATTTCAATAAGTTCAAGCAGGACGTCGCCGTTCTGGCAGCGATGGGGGGCGGGTCGCGGTTCTGGAATCGGCCCGGGAACACCGCCGCCGTAAATAAAATCAAAAATAAGCTGGAGTCTTTCGGCTACGACAATGTGGTGCTGGACCCGTACGTATTCGGCGGGCAGACGAAGCACAACGTCTACGCCACGAAGATCGGAACCGTGAGGCCGAGGGAGATGTATATCCTGGGGGCGCACTTGGACAGCTTCAATAAGAGCGGGGATTTCGATGATGCCCCGGGGGCGGACGACGATGCGTCGGGAGTGGCCTCGGTCCTTGCCATGGCGCGGGTGTTCGCCCAAGCGCGGACCGACATCAGCGTCCGGTTCGTTCTCTGGAACAACGAGGAGACGGGGTTGAACGGAAGCAGGGCGTATGTGGAGAATCACAGGGCCTTGCAAGGGACGCTTGAGGAGCCGACGTGGCTGGGCATGATTCAACAGGACATGATTCTCTTCGATCACGGACCGGGACCTATTCCCGATGCGGACGTCGAATACCAGGCGGCCAACTCAGCGGGCGGCGCCGCCAACGTCCTGGCGCAATTCATCGCCGGGGCCATGTCGCGGTATGGGACCATCCCGGCTCAGGTCGGGAATAATATGGACTTCACCGATTCGGTGCCTTTCTCAACGGTAACGGCGGCGATCAGCGTCCGCGAGAACCAGCGTGTGGCTGAGATCGGCAGCGGCAGCAACCCGCACTGGCATCAGCCGACGGACTTGGCAGCGACCTACTCGGAGGCGGACTACCAGTTCGGGTTCAACATCGTCAAGATGATTTGCGGCGGCGTGGGGGAGTTGGTGGGGGCGACGCCCTCTCAGTTTGGGGCCTGCTGCGACGGGAGCACCGGCATCTGCACGGACGACGTGTCCGACTCGGATTGTGCGAACCTCAACCCGCAGGACCAGTTCACGTTCTTCGCCAATCTAACGTGCTTGCAAGCCGAAGCGTCGTTCGGTCCGTGCACGGGCTGCGGCGATGGTGTCCTAACCGCGGATGAGGAGTGTGACAACGGGGCTGCCAACTCCGACACCACCCCCGATGCGTGTCGAACGGACTGCACCAACCCGCGCTGCGGTGACAACGTGACGGACACGGGCGAGGAGTGTGACGACGGGAACACCGTCGATGGGGACGGCACGTGCCAGGGCAACTGCAAGAACCCGATCTGCGGTGAAGGCATCGTCGATCCCGGTGAGGAGTGTGACGACGCCAACGCCAACAACAACGACGACTGCATCGATACCTGTAAGAATGCCGTCTGCGGCGACGGGAGCGTTCATAATCAGCAAAGCGGGACGGAGCAGTGCGACGACGGGGGCGATAGCTCGTCCTGTGATTCCGATTGCACCTTCGCCCAGTGTGGCGACGGTACCACGAACGGGACCGCCGGTGAGGAGTGCGACGACGGTAACAACGACCGTTTCGACGGCTGTGATCCGAGCTGCATCATCGAGTTCTGTGGTGACGGCATCCGCAACAACGGGCGGCCGCCCCTTGTTGCGGGCGAGGACTGCGACGACGGCGGCACCGCGGACGGTGACGGCTGCGATTCTGACTGCCGGTTCGAGGGCAGCGTCCCGACGGTTTCGCAGTGGGGCATGGTGGCGCTGGCTACGCTGCTGCTGATCGGGTTGACCGTGAAGTTCCGCCGCCGCTCGACGACCACCGCGTAGGATTAGGGGGACACACACTTTATCTCTGCGGTTTGTGGGGTTCTTGGGGGCGTGGGCCGGGCTTGCGGGGGGTGAGGTCTCGGCCGGTGCGCGATTCGATATGTCGTACGTAGGCCATGTCTCCGCAGGGGCGGGCGGTACGTGTCTTCTTCCGCAGGAAGTCGGCGTGCTGTTGGTCGCCGCGAACGTACGATCGCCAATGCGATTCCATCCCGAGCAAGTCTCGCCGCCGTACCAGCTTAGTCAGACTTCCGCAGGCCGACATGAAAACGTGCGCTCGACCATCGGCAGTCCCAAGCCCGTGCGCACATCTTCGCCCGGACCGGGTTCAACTCGATATACCCAACTGCAGCCAAAAAGTAAGGCTCGTCCATCACGCACGAGTGGAACCGGCCTTGGAACAGGTAGCCGCGTTTCTTCTGGCGGAAGTTGATCATGCGCGCTATACTCGCTCCGGTGCGTTCTTCCGTCGGACAACCGCCTTCAGCAGCGCCCGGGCATTTGGCACCCGAATCGGTGGCGGGTCAAGGGGCTTAAAGTGGACCAGCATGATGGGTCGGATACGGGTACTCCCTGATATTCTGGTCAAGAGGATCGCCGCCGGCGAAGTGATCGAGCGGCCGGCCAGCGTGGTAAAGGAGTTGATGGAAAACGCCGTCGACGCCGGCGCCCGCTCCATCGCCGTTACAGCCGAGCAAGGGGGCACGCACCTGATCCGCGTCACCGATGACGGGGCCGGCATGTCCGCTGACCAGTTGTCGCTGGCGGTGACGCCGCACGCTACCAGCAAGCTGCAAAGCGAGGCGGACCTCTATCGCATCCAATCGCTGGGATTTCGCGGCGAGGCGTTGGCCAGCATCGGGGCGGTCTCGCGCATGCGCCTGGTCTCACGCTCCCGTGACGCCGACGAAGGCGCCGAGATCGTTGTGGAGGGGGAGCAGGTGCAGACCAACCGGGCAGCCGGATGCGCCGCCGGCACCACGGTCGAGGTGCGTGAACTGTTCTTCAATGTCCCCGCAAGACGCAAGTTTCTCCGGGCGGCGGGGACCGAGTTCGGCCACGTCAATACGCAGTTCGCACGGATCGCCCTGGCCCATCCGCGTATCGCGTTTGAACTGGCCCATAACGACCGCGTCGTGCATCAACTTCCTCTAACCGCATCACGACGCGAGCGCATCGGCAGGTTCTATGGCCGCGAGCTGGGCGAAGCGCTCTTGGAATGCCGCCGCGACGATGCTGAGCTTTCCATCGAAGCGTACGCAGCCCCGCCGGCGGACGCCCGCTCGTCAGCCGGTTGGCAGTTGACCTTCCTCAACGGTAGACACATACGCGACAGGTCCATTCAACACGCCATCAAGGAGGCCTATCGCGGGCTGATCGATCCGCAGCGCTATCCCATCGTGTTCCTGTTTCTGCAGATCGATCCGAACATGGTCGACGTCAACGTGCATCCCACCAAGATCGAAGTGCGCTGGCAGGACTCCCGAGCGGTGCACGCCCAGGTGCTCAGCGCCCTGCGCGAGACGCTGCAAGCAGCCGACCTCACGCCGGCGCTCCGCGCCGGGCGCGGTGCAGCTCCACCGCCCTTGGACCAGGAGCAGCGGGCGGAACTGCTGCGCTCGATGGCTGATGAGTTCAAGCAGATGACACCGACGCAGCCCGCGGTAGCCGGCCCCCAGGGACACTCCCGCCCGGGTTCCGCGATGCCGCCGCGTGCGGTGACACAGCCTGACACTACTCGGTCGGGTATCGAAACGTGGCGGGCCATGTACGGCCAGGCACCGCCTGCGGTTCAACCGGGCGACACGGGCTCCAGCCTCGATCAGCAGGCCTCGCCGTTCGCTTCCCGGACGGGGGCCTTTCAACTGCACAACACCTACCTGGTGTGCGAGACCGAAGACGGCATGGTGATCATCGACCAGCATGCCCTTCATGAACGAATCATCTTCGAGCGCCTCAAGGAGCGGATCGCCGGCGGCAAGCTTGAATCGCAGCGGCTGCTGCTCCCGGAAACCATGCACGTGACCGAGGCGCAGTCGGCCTTGCTGCACGAGCACGCCGACCTGCTGGAGCGCATGGGGATGGAGGTAACGCGTTTCGGCCCCGATGAGGTAGCCGTGCAATCCACACCCGCGCTGCTCAAGGACAACGCCGTGGTCGACTTCTTACGCGACCTGCTCGACAAGCTGGAGCACCGCGTCGATGAGCCCGGGTCGGATGAGATCATCTACGACCTTCTGAGCATGATGGCCTGCAAGGCCGCCGTCAAAGCCGGTGACCCGCTGACCCGCCAGGAGATCGACGACCTGGTCCGGCAGAAGGACCTGGTGGAAAAATCCAGCAACTGCCCCCACGGCCGCCCGACGACCCTGCGCATGACGGTCAAAGACCTTGAGCGCCAGTTCAAACGGACCTGAATGACCGTGCGCAAACGTGCAACTCCGATCAGACCCCGCGCTGGCGCTTGGGGCTCGGATAAGATTCATCCAATGACCCTATGAAACGTCCGTTAACTCGAGAAGGTCCTATTCGCTTCGAATTAATCGCACCCGCACACTTGCGATTGGGTGAAAGCAGGGCTATGATTCAATAAGATGCGGATTGACGACAGACCATTGACGATTGCCATCAATCGACAATCGTCAATCGACAATCGTCAATCCGACAGGGGGAACGCACATTTCCCGGCCGTTTCAAGGTCCCGCCCGTCGATCGGCGGACGTTAAATACTTGCACGGTCGCGCTGTTGAACACGCACCGTAGGCGTGCCGATAGTCATGACGGCTTCCGCGAAGGATACACGGGTGGTCGAGCGCTTGAGCCACGCCCGCCGCTCAGAACTCCGCGTCACCTGCGGGTATCCGTGGTGTCGCTATGTGACACTGATCTATGTCGAAAAACAAGGACGTACTCACTACCGGTCAGGTCGCGAAGTTTTGCAACGTTGCCCCGCGCACCGTCTCCAAATGGTTCGACAGCGGGCAGCTACGCGGCTATCGCATCCCCGGCAGCCGCGATCGGCGTATCCCCCTGGACCAGCTCATCAGCTTCATGAAAATCCACGGGATGCCGCTCAACGGGCTTGATACCGGCAAGACGCGGGTTCTGGTGCTCGATGACGATCCCGAGATCAACGGCATGCTCTGCGACACCCTGGCCGCCGACGGGGGATTCGACGTAGCCTGCGCCAGATCCGCCTTCGAAGCCGGCCTGCTCGCCGAAGGCGTCAAGCCCCAGGTTCTCATTGTGGACGTATCGCTGCCCGACGTGCGACCCGAGCGGCTGTGCCGCGACCTGCAGGCCAACGCCGACCTGCAGCCGCTCAAGCTTATCGCCACCGGCGGGGCTATGACCGAAGGCAACGGCCAGCGCCTACTCCAGTGCGGCTTCGACGCCTACATACCCAAACCCTTCGACGCCCAGCGGATCATCAACACCATCAACGATCTGCTGCAACCCGGCTACTGATTCTCAAACCATCGCGCCCAGGGATTGTCGCTCGACCATTTCATCTGTACAATGGCCATCCATACAGAGTACGGCGGATGAGCGATAAGACCCTCTACATCGAAACCATGGGCTGTCAGATGAACGTGCTCGACAGCGAACTCGTCGTCGGGCAGCTTCGCTGCCAAGGCTACACGCTCGCCGACGACCCGGAAGCCGCGGACCTGGTCCTGCTCAACACCTGCAGCGTCCGCAGCCACGCCGAGGACAAGGTCCTCTCTCACCTGGGCGCCCTCAGGAAACCCAAACGCGCCAAACCCGACATGATCGTCGGCGTCATCGGTTGCATGGCTGAACGCGATCCTGACGGCATCATTCAAAAAATGCCCCACGTCGACCTGATCTGCGGCCCGGGCGAGTTGAACAAGATTCCCGCTATGATCGACGACATTCGGGAAACCCGTCGCCGGTCGGTGGCCCTGTCGCAATCCATGTCCCGCCGCAGCACGCCGCTGGGGCGGGCTCTGGAGTACGACTCCGTCGAAGCCCTCGATCTGTCGCGGGCTTCCGGCCTGCAAGACAACATGGTGCAAGCCTACGTCCGCGTGCAGCGCGGCTGCGACAAGTTTTGCACCTTCTGCGTGGTCCCCTTCACCCGAGGGCCCGAACGAAGCCGTCCGCCGCAACAGATAATCGACGAAGCCAGGATGCTCGCGGATCGCGGCACCCGGGAGATCACCCTCCTGGGCCAAACGG
>JAZGDL010000536.1:0-3682 GCA_036477795.1 Phycisphaerae bacterium | reverse complement strand
TACTTGATCATCTTCTCCTGCAAGGGGGCCAGACGCCGGTGCATGGCGGCGACGGACTGGTGAGCCTGGACCATGGCGTTGAGCCTTATTAGTTGCCACTTGTGGAGGCACTCGGGCTCTTTGATGGAGGAGAAAGGGTCACAGCGGAGGATGGCGGCGCCTTGCGGGGTGCGGTCGTAGAACTCGCAGTCTTTGCATTGGATCATCTGAAACCTCCGGACCGCTGCCGGCGCTACCTGTTCTCCGACGGGGTTGTAGGTTTTTCAACGATTTCACGAATCGAAGCGATGAGCTGGCGCTCGGTGGAGCGATCGCGCCTCCGGTTTCGCCAGACGGTGTTCTGCGCCCGGGTGGTGCCGGCCTCACGGTCGGCGGGCGTGTCGTAGGGCTGGTCATAGACGCCGTGTTCGCGGGTAAGCATGCGTACGGCGTCGGTGGTGTTCTCCTGAACGAATACTCTGCACAAGACTTCTATGTCGGAATCGTGGGGGCGTACGCGGACCTCAACGACCTTGCGGGCGCGAAGGGGCGCGCCGACGGATTCGCTGATGACCCGCAAGCCGTCGGGCCTGACGTCGGCGTACTGTTGCTCGCCGCGGATGATGCCGGCGCCGCGGTCGCGCTCAGAGATGCGAAAGCTCTCGCGGACGGCGCGCTCGGCGGCGTCAAACACGGCGTGGTAGTCGGTTGTCCGCAGGTGTTGCCGCTGATACGAAACCGAAACGGTCTGAAATGAGCTTTGTGTGCAGCCGGCGGCGGCGGCCAGCGGGAGTACCAGGACGTACATTGTTCTTTGCATGCGGGCGACCTCGCGAATGGGAACCGCCGGATATTATGACCCAAACGGACGGGTGATCAAGGGGGGGTGGCGCGTGGCCACGCGTCGTAGGAATTATCTGACCCCGGATACGGTTGATGGATACGGGGCGGTGCTGGGGCGCTATAATCCAACAGGGCGCCGGGCGGGATCGATTTGGCGCAATAAACGCCTACGAGACGTCGATCAGGGTCGCAGGGATTGGGGCGCCTTTCATTCGGAACGACGGGTTTAACGGGCCCCGTCAGGTCTGTAACGAGCCGGGCGGGCCCGGAATGGATGGTGTTTGGGCTTATGCCGATAGATGAGCGGCGGCGGGAGGTTGTAACTAGCGCGTGGTGTTTCGGGTCGCTTGATGGCCTATTGCGGCGGGGTTAGAATTTGTAGGGCTAGGTCGATCGCCGGTGCCCGATATTCATAGGTCACAAGGATAGCTGCGGCGACACGATGAGAAGGAGATAACGGGAAGATGTTTGAGCGGTTCACGGATCGGGCTCGGAAAGTGATGGCTCTTGCCAACCAGGAGGCCCAGCGCTTCAACCATGAGTACATCGGGACCGAGCACATGCTGCTGGGGCTGGTGAAGGAGGGCTCGGGGGTCGGTGCCAACGTGCTTAAGAATCTTGACGTGGATCTCCGCAAGGTCCGTCTGGAGGTGGAGAAGCTGGTCAAGAGCGGGCCGGACATGGTCACCATGGGCAAGCTCCCCCAGACGCCGCGGGCCAAGAAGGTGATCGAGTACGCCATCGAGGAAGCCCGCAACTTGAATCATAATTACGTGGGCACCGAGCACCTGTTGCTCGGCCTGTTGCGCGAGCAAGACGGCGTGGCTGCTCAGGTGTTGATTGTCCTGGGCCTCAAGCTCGAGGAAGTGCGCGATGAGGTTCTGAACCTGCTGGGGGCCGGTGCCGACTTCGAGGAAGGCCAGGCCATGCCGGCCGCGGAGGGCAAGAAGGGCAAGAGCAAGACGCCGGCCCTGGATTCGTTCGGGCGGGATCTTACGGAACTCGCTCGCGAAGACAAGCTCGATCCGGTCATCGGGCGATCCAGAGAGATCGAGCGGGTCATTCAGATACTTTGCCGCCGCCAGAAGAACAACCCGGTGCTGCTGGGTGAGGCCGGCGTGGGCAAGACGGCCATCGTCGAAGGTCTTGCCGCCAAGATCGTGGGCAATGACATTCCCGAGTTGTTGGCCGATCGGCGGATCGTGGTGCTGGACTTGGCCATGATGGTGGCGGGCACCAAATACCGCGGCCAATTCGAGGAGCGCATCAAGTCGGTCATGAACGAGGTGCGCCGGGCCCGGAATGTTATTCTCTTCATCGACGAATTGCATACGCTGGTGGGTGCCGGCGGAGCGGAAGGCGCCATCGACGCGTCCAACGTGCTCAAGCCGGCGCTGAGCCGCGGAGAGATTCAGTGCATCGGGGCCACCACGCTGGATGAGTACCGCAAATACATCGAGAAGGACGGGGCTTTGGAGCGGCGTTTCCAGCAGATCATCGTGGAGCCCCCCAACCGCAAGGAATCCATCCAGATTCTGCTGGGCCTGCGCGATCGGTATGAAGCCCACCACCGGGTGCGGTACACCGATGAGGCCCTGGAGCAAGCGGTGGATCTTTCCAGCCGCTATGTGTCCGGTCGGGTTCAGCCGGACAAAGCCATCGACGTGATTGACGAGGCCGGTGCCCGGCTACGCCTCAAGACCATGACCAAGCCGCCCTCGCTGACCAGGATCGAGGAGGAAGTAGCCCAGTTGTTGGCGGAGAAGGATGAGGCCGTCAAGAACGCCGACTACGAGCGGGCGGCGGAGCTGCGCGACAAGGCGGAGTCGCTCAAGATCAAGAAGCGGGAGATGAAGCAGGAGTGGCGGGACCAGACCAAAGAGATCGACGGGGTGGTCGATGAGGAGGTGGTGGCGGAGGTGGTCTCCAGCATGACCGGCATCCCGCTCACGCGCATGGAAAAGGATGAGGCTGAACGCCTGCTCTCCCTGGAGGATGAGCTGCACAAGCGGGTCATCAGCCAGGACGAAGCCGTGCACGCGGTGGCCCGGGCGGTGCGGCGCAGTCGTAGCGGCTTGAAGGATCAGGACCGGCCCATGGGCAGCTTCGTGTTCGTGGGCCCTTCGGGCGTGGGCAAGACCTACCTGGCCAAGTGCCTGGCGGAGTTCATGTTCGGCGATTCCGAAGCGCTGTTGGTGCTGGACATGTCCGAGTACATGGAGAAGCACAACGTTTCACGTTTGATCGGAGCCCCTCCGGGCTACGTGGGTTACGAGGAGGGCGGGCAGTTGACCGAGCGCGTGCGGCGGCGCCCGTACTGCGTGATTCTGCTCGACGAGATTGAAAAGGCCCACAGCGACGTGTTCAACATGCTGCTGCAGATCATGGAGGAGGGCCGGCTGACCGATTCGTTCGGGCGGCACGTGGATTTCAAAAATACCATCCTGATCATGACCAGCAACGTCGGTGCTTCCAAGATCACCCATCAGGAGGCCTTCGGGTTCCAGAGGCGTGACGAGGACGTGTCCTACACCAAGATGAAGGACATGCTGAAGAAGGAGCTGGAAGACTACTTCCGCCCGGAGTTCATCAACCGCCTGGACGAGGTGATCGTGTTCAAGAAGCTGACCCACGATGACCTGACCAAGATCATCGACCTGGAGGTAGCCAAGCTGGCCGAGCGGCTGCGCAACAAGGGTCTGGAGCTGGAGCTGACCCAGGCAGCCAAGGACTTCCTGATCGAGCGTGGCACCGACGAGAAGTTCGGTGCCCGCCCCTTGCGCCGGGCCATCGAGCAGTACATCGAGGACTCCCTCTCCGAGTCCATCCTGCGCAACGAGTATGAGGGCTGCGACACGGT
>JAZGDL010000535.1:0-4795 GCA_036477795.1 Phycisphaerae bacterium | reverse complement strand
CCGTCCCAAGTCCCTTCCTTTGCGAGTTTGAACGACCGCTTCCATGGGAAGAAACCGTATTCGACCTCGACGCCGACGAGGGCAAAGGCCTCGGTGACGATGTGCGAAGCGAACCCGTGGTGCGGCGAGTCCTTCGAGAGATAGGGCTGCCACTCGCCGTTGGTCAGGCGGATGGTCTTTGACGTCTGCGCGGCAGCCACGCCACAACCGAGGATCAAGATCCATGATGCGACCAACCAGGTCAGTATGCGACGCATCGTTCAATTCTCCCTCGTTCGTTCCTCCCTCAGTTTCCCGACTTACGCGTTGTACCCGCAGGCGATCAAATTATCCTCGAGCCTCGGATAGGCTATCGCGTTAGCGAGGCGGCTACAACAGAAGGCCTTGTGGTCGTCGTGCACGACGGTGGCCCAAAACACTGCACGAGTCCGCTTTGGGTCAAAAGCAGACGAACGGGGGCATCGCCATAAAGGTCCGCTCCTGGGGGTTAAGCGGACGCAAACAGCGCGAAAGCGGACCTCGCCAGCCGCTCGCCCTTTGTTTCCTGTGGGTGAACGCCGGACTGTTCATAATGTCCAGATAATACATTATGCGTCAAACTATGCTGGGGCCGACCGCAGAAATCCGCCGCTCTCTGTCCAAATCTCCGGTTGCCTCACAGGAAACGCATTTTGACACAACATCTGGGGGGTCGATTCGGCCCCGTAGGGCGGCTCAGGTCGCGCCGAAGAGGGTCAACACGACCCGTTTTTAGGCGCACGCGGGACCGGCGCGCTGGCGGTCTTCCTACGGCACGGTCAGGGAACGGTGGCGCTTCGGGCACAAAGCTCATTCAGCCTGCCGTTGGCTACCGCGCTGCCGGTTAGCTCGCTCGTACTGACGCAGCCAGCTATGGACTCTCTGCCAAGGGTCTCCGCTGCTGCGGACATTACGGAAAGTAAGGAAATAGGGTCTGAAGCGGCGCAGCCATCCAAAAAACATGAGCATGGCTCCACTGGCATCCTTATCGCCATCCCACATTGCCCAGGCACACTGAATTTCAGGTCTAGCTTCGTCGACTTTGATCCGCCGCTTGGGCTTCATCCCATAGCAGTCGATCCAAGCATCTAGTGGGTCGACTATCGGGTCTTCGTACATACGCCCGGGGCTCGGTTGGTTGACGTAAACGAGCCCACTAGACGTTTGCCCTATGCGCGCACATCGTGCGCACCATTCTTGCTCCAAACACACGACAGTATCGACGCCGTTTGGCCCCGTTCCCGCCGAACGACCACACGAAGCGCAATGTAGAATGCGCGTCGGCTTTGACTCATTTGCCTCTGACATATCGGAACTGCCTCCGATGATACGCGTCGGATGATAGCACGGGAAAGAAAGACCCCGCCTCTACCTGAAACGGGGCCAGTCGTCGGTGAGGGCGGCGGTCAGCCGCCTAGCACCTTCGCCAATTTCTCTTTCTTGCATTTAAGCCGCCTCCCCACGCCGTGTTCCGATTCTCAGTCTAGCCGATCGACCGATGCGCGCGCTATGGTGGTGTGTCGAAGGTGCACAGCGCTCCGACAACCCATGGAGGACGAAATGAGCGACGCAGGCAAAACCTACAGCGGCGGCTGCATGTGCGGCGCGGTGCGCTACGAGACCAGCGGAGAACCGTTCTCGGTGGTCCATTGCCACTGCCAAAGCTGCCGCAAGCACACCGGCGCGCCGGTGGTCACGGTTGCCGGCTTCAAGGCGGATCAGGTCCGCTTCACGGGGGACGAGCGGCGCATCTACGAATCGTCGCCGGGCGTAGGTCGCGCCTTCTGCGGCCGGTGCGGGACGCCGCTGACCTGGGAGGGCGACGGCGGCGAGCTCGGACCGATCATCGAGCTCCACATCAGCACCTTCGACGACCCCGACGTCCTGACGCCTTCAGGCCACGCGTTTCATCCCGAGCGGATCGCCTGGTTCGACGTCGCCGACGGCCTGCCCCGCCACGATGGCTTCACCAGCGAGGGCGAGCCCATCCGCCACGGCCCGGTCAGCGACGGCCTGCCCTAGCCCCGGATGCTTACACCGGCGGTCGCGCCGTCCGGTCAGTCCGGGCAGTGGCAAGGTCGCGGACGTGACGGGCCGTGCAGCCCAGAAGCGCGGCGATCTCGGTAGTGCCGACCGCGTGGGGTAGACGGGTGGTGTGCTCGGCCATGTTTCACACGGTACGAATCGTCCGTTGCGGTGGTCAACGTTGACGCCGCCCCCAAGGTCCGAGGCTGCCGGGCGCGAATGTCAAATCGGACGCGGGCGGGTATAGTCGCGGCATGATCTACCGAGCGAAACTCCGCGTGAAGGTGCCCGGCGATCGGGCAGCAACCGACAAGCGCCGGGACAAGGTTCTCAAGCTGGTGGAGAAGCACGGCGGCAAGAACGGCACGCCGAACCCCCGCCAGCACGTCGTGGGCATCTTCACCGACAAGGCGGCGATGAAGGCGTTCAGGGCCGAGGGGAGGGCCACGCTGAGCGCATGAGTGTCGGAGAGGCCCCGATGGTCAAGGGGCAACGACGAACGGGATGAATGGCTTAAGGGGGAATGTAGAATGAGACACTTCATGAAGATTCTGGCCGTGCTCGCGGCCATTCAGCTTGCCGTGGCCTCGGCCTCCGCCCAGCAGACCGTGGAGCCCGAAAAGCGCGCCGTGATCATCAAGCTGATGCAGATGACGGGGGCCTCGGACATCGGCTTGCAGTTCGGTGACATGATCGTGGGCCAAATGATACCGATGATGAAAAGGCAGAATCCGGAGTGGCCGGATCGGGTTTTCGAGATCATAAGTGAGGTGATTCACGACACGTTCGAAGCGAACGTGACGGATATGATCGAGCAGCTGATCCCCCTATACGACCGCCATTTCACCGTGTCCGAACTCAACGATATGATCACCTTCTACCAAACTCCGACCGGACAGAAGGCGATCTCGACCATGCCGACGATCCTTCAGGAGAGCTCTGCCGCGGGCCAAGCGTGGAGTCAGAAGATCACGCCCATAGCGATCCAACGGCTCCAGCAGCGTCTGAAGGAGGAGGGCTTGGAGGGTTTTCAGTAGGCTGCGAGGCCGCACACCTGTCCTGTCGGGCGACCTCGATGGGGCTGCGGTGTGGCGGCGGATCGTGACCGCCATCAACGAGCTATTGGCGGATGCACCAGCGGGTGACGCGGGCGTTCATTGACGCTGCCCGTTGGGGGCCGGGGACCAAAGTGGGTGACCTGTGTTAAAAAGACGGGGTTGTGCTCGGACAAGTCGAACGCGCAATGATGAAAGAGTTTAGTCCATGAAGAAAATGAGTGTCTTAACCTTCATTGGAATCGGCCGAATCATCGAGAGGTTGAGATGGGTAAATGCAGGACCAACATTCTCTTTAATTAGCCGCCACATCACTCTCCTTTTGCGCATTCTGGATGAAACGGGGTTCACAGTGACGCGACGACACGCCAATGCGCTAGAATCGTTTCGCGACGCCCACTTGGACTCGCCAAAGGACGCCATCATCGATGACAAGGCCGCTAAAAAGCTCCGAAAATTTGCTCAAGATATCGATGTAGTCCTGACAGCTGAAGTCCCAGGCCACGTAGCGTATTTCGTTACGGAAATGCGCCTACGTGTCGAATTGTTGCTCAATCAGGTTGATGGGTTGTTTCGGCCAGGGGTCTTCGACCAACTTCCCGAAATCGCACGGAACGATCTTGCCGATGCTGCTCGTTGCATCGCATTTGAAGTACCAACGCCCGCCGCCTCCATGTTGTTGAGAGGCACCGAAGGTGTACTCCGGCATTTTTACGAGAGCTGCGTACGGCAACCGTCTAAACGCATTTCCCCGCTGCTCTGGGGCAGCATCGTCAATCACCTCAAGACTGTACGACACAAACCACCCTCTACGTCGCTGCTCGCCGAACTTGACCAACTTCGCAATTATTACCGAAACCCAACTCAGCACCCCGATCGCCGTTACACACTCGACGAAGTGCAGGATCTATGGGGTCTGTGTGTCAACGTGATTAACCAGATGGTCGGCCATTCGAGGTGGCGATAAGTCAAAGTCCCCGTTGTGCGCGAACCCATAAGCCGAGTCTTCTTAAGCGGACGGTTCTTGCGTTTGCGCCCCGCCCACGCACCCAATTCGCAGCCCATGCAGCCGCCGTAGATCGTCTTGCAACGCGCCGTACCGTGCCCGTGGGCCGGATGGCCCCTGGGCAATGTCGGCAGCAATTGACTTCTGCCAGCGGCGCGGGTCGAGGATGGTGATACCGGGCTTCAACTGGAATGGCTCGGCTGGCGGGCACCATGAGCCGAACCATGCAACGGCTGCTGCTGCGTCGCCCCATTCTGCCAGCGCTGCCATCACGTCCGGCTTGCGTGCGAGTATCGACTGAGCGAGTTCCGCGCAGCGGCGGGGACCGCGAATCACAAGCCTGTCGCCATCGGCCCGCACAGTGAGGCCGGCGGCGCGCGCCTCGGCGAGAAGGGCGACTACCCCGCCCATTCCGTAACCCCGTCGGCGTCGCGGCCGCCGCCGGCGTCGACCCCGCCCATACCCCCTTCCGGTCCTGACTGGCGTCAACGCCGTCCCAAGCACCTGTTCTCGGGCCTCATCAAATGCGCCTCCTGCGGCGGCGGCATGACGTTGATCAGCCGCGTCTATTACGGATGTGCGGCAAACCGCAACAAGGGCACCTGCAACAATCGGCTAACCATTCGCCTCGACCGGCTGGAAGAGGCTGTATTGCGGGGGCTACAGGAAAATCTGGTGACCCCCGAACTGA
>JAZGDL010000534.1:0-6340 GCA_036477795.1 Phycisphaerae bacterium | reverse complement strand
CGTTCCACCCGTACTATCCGGGCGACGAGTATGCCTTCAAGTACACCAAGCTCGACACGGACACCGCTAACGGCCTCCTGGACGGCATCGGTCTGACCGAGCGGGATGGTGACGGTTTCCGCCTCCTACCAACCGGTGAGCGGCTCGACCTGGAAGTCGGCGTGGTTCCCGCCTTTGCAAGCTGGGCCGACATCGGCCAATTGGTCGTCGAGGATTGGGCCGAGGTCGGTATTCGTGCGCATGTTCAGGTTCGTGAGCGCACGCCCCACTTCGCCATGCGCGGCACCAACGACCTGCAGATTGAGATCTGGAACGAGGACACCACCGGCTTCCCCTTCAGCGGGCAGCCTAAATTCGATCCTCGGAGCGACCCCGGTCTGACGTTGGCACCCCTGGTGCGGCGGTGGATCAATAGCAACGGCGCCGAGGGTGTTGAACCGACACCTGAGCTGCAGCGGTTGATGGACATCATCGACGAAGCGAAGCTCTCCGATCGGGACCGCCAGATCGAGCTGGCCCAGGAGCTATTCAGGGTCTGGGCCGACAACGTTTGGGAGATCGGCACCGTCGGCCTGACGCCAATGGTCCAGGGCGTTATCGTGGTCACAGACAGCCTGCAGAACGTGCCCGAGGTCGCCGGCAATGACTGGCCCTTGCGCACGCCCGGCAATACCCGGCCTGAGCAGTACTTCTTCGCTCAGTAAGTGGCCGGTGCGAGGCACTTCGATTTGCCGTCTGCTATCAAGTGCCTTGCACCGCTACTCCCCTTCCGGACAAGAGCAACCGGAAGGGCAGTAGCGGCCGCTCTTTAGTCCGCTATTCGCCGAGACGCGAATGTTCGCATACATCGTTAAGCGACTGCTACTTCTACCCTTTCTGCTCTTTGTCTTTTCGATCATCGCCTTCATCATTATCCAGGCGCCGCCCGGCGACTTCGTGACCAGCTATGTCGCGGAACTCGCCGCCTCTGGATCCTCCATGGATCAGGTCCAGATGGACGCGCTGCGAAGTCTGTATGGCCTGGATAAGCCCATCTACGTCCAGTACTTCAAGTGGATCTTCCGAATCTTGCAGGGGGATCTTGGCGTCTCGCTGGATTGGCAGAAGCCGATCTCGGAGTTGATCGGCCAGCGGCTGTTGCTGACCGTCATAATGGGCTTGCTTACCGTTATCTTCACCTTCGCCATAGCTGTCCCCATTGGCACGATTTCCGCCACCCGCCAGTACTCTTTCTTCGATTACTTTTTCACGGTGTTCAATTACATCGGTGTGGCCACCCCCACCTTCATGACCGCGTTGATCCTGATGTGGCTGGCGTTCTCGAAACTCGGCATCACCGTGACGGGCCTGTTCTCGTCGGAGTATTTGGATGCGCCGTGGAGCGTTGCCCGCGCAATCGACTTGGCCAAACACATCTGGCTGCCCATTGTCATCCTGGGACTGGACGGCACCGCCCGTCTGGCCCGTATCATGCGGGCCAACCTGCTGGACGAACTCAACAAACCCTATATGGAGATGGCGCGGGCCAAGGGCATGTCCGAGTGGCAGCTGGTGATGAAGTACCCGGTTCGCCTTGCCATCAACCCGTTGGTCAGCACCCTCGGCTGGTATCTGCCCCTGATCTTTTCCGGCAGCCTCATCGTTGCGACCGTCCTCAACCTGCCGACCATCGGCCCCATGCTCCTCCGTTCCTTGATAAGTCAGGACATGTTCCTCGCCGGTAGCATTATCCTGGCCTACTTCGGCCTGGCGGTCATCGGCACGCTTCTGTCCGATATCTTGCTCGCCTGGCTCGATCCACGCATCCGCATGGAGGAATCGTAGGGCCGTGTCGGGCGCGGGAAGCGTGCATGTCTAGTACCGATCAGGTAGCCCTCGACGCGGATGCGCCCGACGAGACGGACGCCGTCTCGGTCGCGCCCAATTGGAAACTGGTTTGGTGGCGCTTCAAGAAGCATCGGCTTGCGCCGGCCAGCGGCATGGTCGTGATCCTCATCGCCATCGTGGCTCTCTTCCCCGGTTTCTTCAGTACCCAGAATCCCAATGAGAGCAACACGACGGGCTCATTCATCCCCGTGCAAGCCGTCCATTTCTGGGACGGTGGGCCGCGGCTCTTCGTCTATGGCGTGGACGGCGCCCGCAACCCGAGGTCGCTGCGCATGGAGTGGCGCATCGACGAAAACCGCAAGACACCGATTCGCTTCTTCGCCAGAGGCTACGAATGGAAGGCGCTGTGGCTGTTCCCCACGAACATTCACTTGATCGGCCTAGTTAATCCTTCCGATCAAGATATTCACCTGCTGGGCACGGACCGGCTCGGCCGGGACCAGTGGTCTCGCCTAATGCACGGCACCCAGGTGTCCCTGTCCATCGGACTGGTGGCTGTCGCCCTCAGCACGATTATCGGCATCGTACTTGGCGGCATCTCGGGCTATTTCGGCGGCATCACCGACATGGTCATCCAGCGCGTAGTCGAGTTGCTCCAGTCGATACCGCCCATTCCCATCTGGCTGGCGTTGACGGCGGCCCTGCCCCGCACCTGGTCGGTAGAGTTGAGCTACCTTTCAATTACTGCGATCCTGGCCCTTATTGGCTGGACCACCCTAGCCAGGGAGGTGCGCGGCCGCTTTCTTTCTCTTCGGGAGGAGGACTTTGTCGTCGCGGCGAGACTCTCCGGATGCAGTCAGGCGCGCATCGTCTTTCGCCACATGGTCCCGACGATGACCAGCCATATCATCGCGGCGGTGACGCTCGCAATTCCGGTGATGATCATCAACGAGACTTTTTTGAGCTTTCTCGGACTCGGCCTGCGCCCCCCGGCGATCAGCTGGGGCGTCCTGTTGCAGGAAGCATCGAATCTGCAGTCCGTCGCTTTGGCCCCCTGGCTACTCCTGCCCGGCCTGGCGGTAATCATAACGGTGCTCGCGTTGAACATCCTGGGAGACGGTCTCAGAGACGCGGCCGACCCCTATCACTAATCGCTCGATCTTGATGCCTGACCGCCGCCCCATCCTGTCGATACGGAACCTGAAAACCTGGTTTATGATGGATGAGGGCACGGCGAAAGCCGTGGACGGCGTCAGCTTCGACGTCTATTCCGGCCAGGTCGTCGGCATCGTCGGTGAAAGCGGCTGCGGCAAGAGTGTCACCATCAAATCCGTTCTGCGTGTCGTACAAAAGCCGGGCCGGATCGTCGAAGGCGAAATCCTATTTCGGCGGCAAAAGGCCAACGGCGAGGGGGAGACGCGCGGCGCGGACACGGAAGTGGTCGATCTGGTCGGACTGGACGCCCGCGGCAAGGAGATGCGGGCCATCCGTGGCAGCGAGATCGCGCTGATCCCCCAGGAGCCCATGGCGGCCTTTAGCCCCGTCCATACCATCGGCAATCAACTGGTTGAGGCCGTGCGGCTGCACCAGGACGTCACCAGGCCCCAAGCCGAACAAATTGCCATGGAGTGCATGCGGGAAGTCGGCGTCCCCAGTCCCGAAGAACGCATGCCCATGTATTCATGGGAACTAAGCGGCGGGTTGCGTCAGCGCGCCATGATAGCGATGGCCCTGTCCTGCAATCCCAGGCTGCTGGTCGCCGACGAACCCACCACGGCCATCGATGTGACCACGCAGGCGCAGGTCCTGAACCTACTGCGCGGGCTGCAACAGCAGCTCGACATGGCCATCATCTTCATCACCCACGACCTCGGCGTCATCGCCCAAATAGCCGACTATGTGGTCGTCATGTATCTGGGCCGGGTGATGGAAACCGGACCGGTGGACGACATATTCCACAATCCGCAGCATCCCTACACCCGGGCGTTGCTCGAATCCATTCCCTCTGTACATGCCCCTTCGAAGCAACTTTTGCCGACGATTACGGGGTCGATACCTCACCCGCTGAAGCACCCGACCGGCTGTCCGTTCTTCCCGCGCTGCTCCGAACACATGCCTGGTACCTGCGACCGCCACGCACCGACATTGCAACCCGTCAATGACAAGCAATCCGCAAGCTGCTTCCTCCATCAGACCGCAGGGGAAGAGTGAGATCCCATGTCGGCCGACACGAACATAGAGAACGAAAAAGCGCTGTTGGAAGTCGACGGTCTCACCAAATACTTCCCGATCAGAAAAGGCTTCTTGCGCAAAGTCGTGGGGCACGTACGGGCGGTAGACGGCGTAAGTTTCTCCATCAAGGAGGGCGAAACGCTGGGCCTGGTCGGGGAAAGCGGCTGCGGCAAGACGACGACGGCGCGCTGCATTATGCGTGCGATTGACCCGACCGGCGGACAAATTCTCTTTCGCAAATCCGCCGATGAGGTCGTCGACGTCGCCACCCTGCCGAATAACGAAATGCGCCTGCTCAGGCGCGAGATGCAGATGATCTTCCAGGATCCCTATGCATCCCTCAATCCGCGAATGAACCTGTTCGACATCGTCGGTGAGCCGCTCCTGGTCATCGACGGCATGACCGATCGTCGAGAGCGTACGGAGCGGGTCGCGGAATTGCTGCGGCTCGTCGGCCTACGGCCCGAGTATATGCAGCGCTTCCCCCATGCTTTTAGTGGCGGTCAACGGCAACGCATCGTCATTGCCCGCGCCCTGGCTCTAAATCCGCGTCTGATCGTGGCCGACGAGCCCGTGTCTGCGCTCGACGTGTCCGTGCAGGCCCAAGTCCTGAACCTGATGCTGGAACTCCAGCGGCGGCTCCATCTCACTTACCTGTTCGTCGCCCACGATCTAAGCGTGGTCAAGCATATCTGCGATCGCGTTGTGGTCATGTATGTCGGCAAGATCGTCGAGATGGCCCCAACCGACGAACTATACGCGGCGCCCAAACACCCCTACACCGCGGCTCTCTTGTCGGCGGTGCCCGTGGCCGACCCGCGCGTACGCTCAGGCATGACGCTGCTGGAAGGAGAGGTTCCGAGTCCAGCCAAACCCCCGTCCGGATGCTACTTCCATCCGCGCTGCCCCCACGCAATCGACATCTGCTCCCGCAAACCGCCGCCGCTCGAAGAAATCGCCCCAGGCCGCCTCGTCAGTTGCCACCGCGCCCAAGAGTTGGATTTGCTCGGCATCGGCAGCCTGTCGACCTCCGGCACGGGCGGCCACTAGGACGCGGGCTCATAATCCTGCGAGTCCGCCCTTGAAAATCAACGCGGGCACGCCCCCAGCCTATAGTCGCGAACGGGGCTACCAGACGATATTGCATTGCCATTCCCTGTCATGACCTGTCGACCGTCGGCGCATCCCAAATGCTCGCGTGGCCGCCGCCGTACGCCGCTGTGACAATTCGGTCTCCGTCAGGGCTGAAAGCTGCACTGAGAACCCGGCCTCCAGCGCGAAGGACCGAGATCTCTCGACCTGTCTCAGCGTCCCAGACCCGCGCGGTGCCGTCACGAGCAGCTGTTACAATGCGCTTGCCATCGGGGCCAAACGCAGCCCGCTCAAGAGCGCTTGTATGGCCACGAAGGACGGAGTTCGCCGATTGGGCGTTCCATACGCGTGCTGTCTAACGACAATGTGACAATGCGGTCCTCACCTGGGCCGAAGGCAGCATGGGTGAGACAGTCCTCGTGACGAAACACCGCGATTTCTCGATGTGCAAGCAGGGCGCGATGCAGGGCTAACTCAGCGTCAATTACAAATGGCCGGTCCGGATCGGCCATATCCTTCGGCAACGCTTCCAGCGCGAGAAGAGTTGCTGTCGTCGTTTCACCGGAAGCGATTTGATCTTATGCGAGACCGGCGAGAAACAACGACTGCGTTCGGAGAGTCTCGTCCCGGGCAGCGATCGCGGCCTGCGCCTGCCGCTGCGCTGACGCTGACGCCTCAACATATTCGATAGTCTGGTGATCGACTTCGTTTCGCCGCTCCAGCAGCAGTTCTTCGGCTTCGGCCAAGCGTTTGCCCAGGGGAAGCAACAAGTCGGTGTTGCGGTCTTCCGCGAGCCACCGCTGGGTGTCCGTCTGCACCCGGGCGCGCGTCGCCAGGAACTCACGACCCGCGTCGATCGCCGCCTGGGCACGGGGCCAGTGGTTCAGAAGGGCTTCGTGCGCAAGTCGAATTGCCGTGCCACCAGCTGCGTCCGTGTCGCTGACAAGCAACCGCGCCCGGATGAGCGCATTCACCACGCCCGCCTGCGCCGGTGTGCTAGCAGTTTCCACCGGGCGCTGCCAGTGCCTCAAGACGGGCCGCTACATTGACACCGTCACCCATCAGATTATCGCCTCGACCATGACATCGCCAAGGTTGACGCCGATGCGGAACCGCATGCGGCGCGGTTCGGGGAGGTCGGCGTTCCGTTTGTCGAGTTCGAGTTGGATTTCGGCGGCGCAGCGCACGG
>JAZGDL010000533.1:0-3485 GCA_036477795.1 Phycisphaerae bacterium | reverse complement strand
TCGACCGCTACCCGAGCGTAGCCTGCGTAAGCTTCGGCAAACTTTGGGTCGAGGGCCACCGCTTTTTCGTATAGCGACAGAGCATCCGCGAACCCTTCGCCGTCGTAGCTATAAGCGCCTTGTTTGGCGCGTAAGTAATAATCGTACGCCTCAAGATTATCGGTTGGCTTGCGCCGGAGTTGCGCCTGCTCGCTGTCCGTCAGTTTCAGCGCCAATGCGGCAACGATCTTCTCGGTTACCTTGTCCTGCAACGAGAAGATGTTGGCCAAACTTCCGTCGTAGCGATCCGCCCATAAATGTCCACCGGTCGTAGCGTCGATAAGCTGGGCGTTGATCCGCACCCGATCGCCAGCTAGACGCACGGAGCCTTCCAACACGTAGCGGACGCCTAGTTCCTGGGCGATCTCCCGCACCTTCATGGACTTGCCTTTGTACGTGAAGGTCGAGGTCCTAGCGATCACAAAGAGACCGGATATCTTGGACAAATCCGTGATCAGGTCCTCCGTCATGCCATCGGCAAAGTATTCCTGGCCTGGGTCTTCGGACATGTTGGTAAAGGGCAGCACCGCGATCGAGGGTTTGTCCGGCAGCGGAAACGCCATCTTATCGAGGGAGGCCGGGTCCAGGCCGGGCACCCAGGGCTGCCACCAGAACACTCCCCCGACTGCTGCCACAAGCGCAACGGCCGCGGCCGCAGCGACCACCCAGCGGCGATGACCCGTCTTGATCGGCGCCGCCCTGACCGGCGTCACCAGGACCTCCGCCTTGTCGTCGAGCACGACATTGAAAACCCTGATCGGCCGGGCAATGTTCTTGACCTCGACCTCGCCCAGGTCCTCTAGGGTGAGATCCAACTTGTCGCGGATCTGGTCGCGCACGTTGCGCTGGATACAGATCCCGCCGGGCTCCGCCAGCCCTTCCAGACGGGCGGCCACATTCACGCCATCGCCGTAGATGTCGTCTCCGTCAACGATGATGTCGCCGATGTTGATGCCGATCCGGTAGACGATTTGCCGGTCGTCGGGCATGGCGGCATTCCGCTCCCGCAGGGCGCACTGCACCTCGACGCCAAAGAGAACTGCGTCGACAACGCTGGTGAACTCCATCAAAATTCCGTCGCCAAGGAGTTTGACGATGCGCCCGTGATACTGCGCCGCCTTCGGTTCGATCAGTTCCTTGCGGTCGGCCTTGAGCGCATTGAGGGTGCCCGCCTCGTCCTCTCCCATGAGGCGGCTGAAGCCGACGACATCGGCGGCAAGGATTGTTGTAAGCTTACGCTCGTCGCGTTGCGGTTCCACGGGAGCCCCCTTTTCCAGGGTCCTGTCGGTCATAAATTAGGGAAAGCGGGGGTTGGAGTCTAATAGTACTGCTTGCGGAGTGCGTGGACGCCCGTTAGGACCCGACTCGTAGGAAGTTCCGAAACAGCCCCTCGACCAGTTGCCAGAAGCTACCCGCCGATCGCCAACGGTTACTAGGGGGGACCGCTTTGGGTCACAACCGGAAGTCAGTGACGGCCACGAGAATGTCCGCTTTCGGGGGTACAGCGGAAGTCGATTTTGGGCGACTGAATGTCTGCTTGTAGCCAAACCCGGACATTCACGGCGGCATCAATAGGCCCCATCGCTGGGTGTATCAGTCATCCACAGACGGCTCTTCGGGGATGTCCAGGCCGGCCTTGCGGAGGCTATCGAAGATTGGGTCCATCATTCGCGGCCGGGCATGGGTTTGACCGGCAACCATATTGGGCCGAAGTCGAAACATTTCAGTCAACGCAGCGCGAGCTTCATCCAATCGACCCAATGCCCCGCAAGCTGCGACCACACACAGGCAATCCCCGGCAGGGGTCTGACCGACGCCACCGCGCGCCAGTGCCGCTCCGTTCGATGGAACCGGTTCACTGGCGGCCGTCAGACGCACATCGGTTGCAGATCGAGGGTTCCCGAACCATGATCAACCGGCTGGGAGCATTCCACATGGGAAATCTCGGCTTGGTCGAAGTGATGACAGACTCGGTTCTGACCTGATGAAACAACAACGAGAAGATTCATGACCATTCCCGCCTCAGAAACCTTCAACAGCACTTTCTCATTCGCGCCCCATTTCTTTTCCGGGCACGGTTTCCAGCAACATTATGTGGACGAAGGTCCGCGCGATGGCGAGACCATACTTTGCCTGCACGGCGAGCCGACCTGGGGCTACCTCTACCGCAACTTCATCCCCAAGCTCGCCGAGACCTATCGCGTTGTGGTGCCGGACCATATGGGGTTCGGCAAGAGCGAAACACCGCCCGACCGCACCTACACCCTGAAGACCCATGTCGAAAATCTCGAAGCTCTACTCGATTCGCTGGACCTCCAAGAAGTTACGTTCGTCGGTCAGGACTGGGGTGGGCCGATCACCGGCGCCTACACCGTGCGAAATCCGGAGCGAGTAAAACGCATCGTTTTGATGAACACCTTGATCGGTTATGGCGGCGTGCCGCGCCCCGGCCTGTCACCGTGGTTCGTCTGGATCAAGGCGCACCAGGAGGCCGGCACCCTTGACGGCATTTTGGGAGAGCTCGGCAGCACCGTGCTGTCGGTGATGAAAATTCCCGGTTTTCAAAACAGCGCGGCGGTGACCGACGACTGGCTGCGCGCCTACGCGGCGCCGTTTCCTAACCGCGCCTCGTGCGCCGGCGCGATCGCGTTTCCGCTCGACGTGATCCTCGGCCACGCTCGCCCGTTCATCACGGAGTGCATGGAAACCGGGGACCTGGCGGCGTTGCGCGCCAAGCCGGCGATGCTCGCCTACGGCATGGAGGACCACGCGATCGAGCCGCGTTACGGCATTCCGGATTTCGAAGCGCTGTTCCCCGACGCACCCATCGTGCGGCTGCCCGGCGTCGGTCACTATTGCCAGGAAGACGCGCCCGAAATCCTCGTCGCCTTGATCGAGCAGTTCATGCAGACAACCTGAGCACCCATACAAGCCCGTCGACATTATCGACGTATGGCGTGGTAACGGCCTTAGACGTATGGCGTGGTACCGGCCTTAAATGTCTCCTGGGGTCAAGAATCCCCTTTATCGCCGATGCCGATTTAGGTCCGTTGCTGGGGAAAGCGGAAGTTCGAGGCGCGAAGGACCGGAGCTGGGGGTACACCGGACTAAATCTCGGCGACCTCCATACCAGCGTTTTTAGCCAAAGCGCGACATTGGAGCCACCCGATAAGGTTGAGAAACTATTTGCCCGAGATCTGGCCACCCGATGCCCATGCTCGATCGATATACTGGGCCTAACCTGGGTTAAGGAGCCGAGACTGACCGCACTCTATATGTGCCGTGGGTGATTATGATAGTCACTCGCAACGCGACCCAATAGGTGATGTCCAAACCGTGGTCGAAGCGTGCTCGGATAAGGCTGGCCAAAATAAGGTATCGCGCGCGGACATCGAGAGGTGAGCGGGAAGGGTCGTGGCAACTGAATCCAACAGCGAATTTCGTGA
>JAZGDL010000532.1:0-10697 GCA_036477795.1 Phycisphaerae bacterium | reverse complement strand
CGCCTCGCACGGTGGGGTCGTGACGGCCATCCGCAAGATCGAATCCGCCGGGCCCGCCCTCCGCCGGACGGTGCACCGACTGCAAAAGAGACTCACTAATGACTAAATGCGCTCTGACCCCAAAGGTGTCCTGACCCCAAAGGTGTCCCACTCCACCAACAACTGCCCGTTCTATGGGGGCTTGTTGTGAACCAGGAGACGAGATTTCCCGACCAAGTACGTATGGCTTCCATCAACCGTCAGGTTGTACACCCGAATCGGGGTTTTGCTGTATTTCATTTCGGTTTCGACAACAATAACACCGACCCCTTGATCGTTCACTGGCAAGAAAAGGTGTCACTGTTCTTGTGGCCCTTTTCTTGTCCTTTTCTTGTCCGCTTGGTAGTTACGATATTTCACAGCCAAGAACAGTCAGTATCTTCCGTACGCCGAGGGGTTTTCCTGTCGACAGGACGCTGATGTTGAGTCGGGGGACCTCCACCACAATGCGGAGGTGTGGACATCCCAGAATCCGCACTAGCCTTTCCCTGGGATCATATTGAACTTGCTCGAATGTGTACGAAGAGATCTGCTCTGGATCTTCGACGTCACAAGAGATTGCGTGTGCTATTTGCACGACGTGCTCGAAAATGGGGACTGTCCACCGCTGGAAGAAGAACTGGTACCAGCGCCCAGAAACGCTATCGCGATCTTCTTTCTCAAACGGGAGACTAACTGAACTAGAATTGCGGTCAAAACGTAGATTATCGATGTTGAATCTCTGGTCGTGCAGGAAACCATCAACCTTGTCTAGCTGATCCTGGTCCTCCGCTGTTACGATGGGCACCGTCATGACATTGAGTACCTAAAGAACGTAACTCATGGCAGCGGGAGGCGGACGTTGACGTCCGATCCCTTTCTTCCTTTCAGCCACATGGTGCACTGTAAGTGATGGCGACGGCCAACCCATCTGAAAGGATGGGGCTTACGATGGTATTGCACTTTCACTCGAACGCGCTTAATCGTAGCGAACGCGCTTTTCCCCTTGGCGAGAACTATCTCGCCTCCCCGCAAGAGGTATGGCCACGCCGCGCGGCCTGCTGCTCTGGCCGCCGCAACCACAAAGGTGCCTTCTGGGTCAACAAGGGCGGTTGGATTTGCTTCGCCGTATAGATAAGTATGCAACCCACCTTGCACTCCGAGGACATCCCGTTGTAGAAACCGGCCGCTGGCGGGGTCGTACCAGCGGGCGCCGGTGTGGATGAAGCCGAACGGAGCGGGGATGGGGGGGTCACCGCCGGGGCCGTCCGTGTCCCACTCGCCCCAAAAGTACGGGGAGGCGTCGCCGTTGTCGAAGGTTTCGTAGCCCTCCTTGCCTACGTAGCCGTAGCGCGTGCCGATGGAGCCGTCGACGTCCACCCGTTCCCCCAAAGCGGTGTAAACGGGCCTTGCGACAAAATCGACGGGATCGTTATCGTCGGTGCGGGCCCGCGTGGTGCCCAGGTGGTTGGTGTGGGTGTAGGTCACGGTGTCGTCCGTCGTGCTGAAGGGGTCGGGGCCATACTCCATCTCTGCCAGGCCGAGATCGTAATGCGTTTCTTCCGTGACGATGGGCTGAATCGAGTCGCAGGGGGTTCCAGGCTGGTTGACGCAGCCGTTGACGGTGTAGTCGCCGGTGGGCAGATCGTCGTTATAATCCGTCCATACAGCGGTGTCGAAGAGCGGACCGTGCGGGAACGCCGTATCGCGCTCGCGCATCATGTGCCGCGTCCGCCCATCGCCGCGGAACTCGCGGATCTTGAGGACCGATTCGCCGAAGTGGCTTTCGGTGTCGCCGATGATCATTCGCCAGTGCCGCTGGACGATGATGCGCACCGCGCCTTTTTTGTTGTACGTGAAATGTGTCCCGAAGACGTCGAACATGGACGGCTGTTCCGCTTCAAAGGTGGGGGTTTCGCGGATGACCTGGGTGATGTTGCCGGCGGCGTCGCCCTCCAGGGCGTATTCGTACACCACCCGCTCCAGCACGTAATTGTTGCTGTCCTGGCGCGTTTCGTAGGACATCAGCCGGTTGGCTTTGTGGTTGTAGGCAGCGGGATCGTCCACGTCGTAAGTATACGTCGTGGTGGTCCCGTTGTAATGGTCGATCTTCAGCTCGCGGTTGCCACCGGCATCGTAGGTATACTCCAGGTCATATTCAGGTGACGGCCCGCCGGAGATGCGGGTCTCGCGAGTCAACCGCCGGCGAGCGTCGTAGTCAAAGGTCACCGTGGTGACGAAGCCGTTCTCGTCGGTCTCGTCGATCTGGATGATCAGGTCCCGACCGTCGTACCAGTACACCAGGCTCAAGAACGGCGATTGCCCGACAATGCTGTGCTCGATCAGCTTCACCCGATCAGCGTCGTCGTAGTCGTAGGTGTTCATGGTGCCGTTTCCGCACGTAATGCTCGCCACCAGATCGCGGTTGTCAAGGTAGCCGTAGTCGACCGCCGACACGAAACGGTCGTTCGTCCGTAATCACGGGTTGGAGGTCGAATTAAGGTGTGTGTCCCCCGAACTCCCCGAACTGCGAACTGCCCGATTACTCACGCGTCTCCGCTGGCTACCGGGTTGCTTGCTCACGGGTTGAGGCTCTGGGCCTCCGCCTCCTCCATGGTAATCAGCCGCAGCAGATTGCCCGCATACTCCGTCACCCCCGGAACCATCACACCATCGTCGCCGATCTCTTCACGCAGACGCGCGTTGTCGTACACGATGTCCATGTTGATGAACGGCAGGTAGTAGCGGAAGGTTCCAAAGAGCCTGCGCTGATGCCGCGCTCGGACATGTCGCCGACGAAGATGTCCGTCCCATTGATCCGGCGGCACGAGGCACAGCGGGTTTTCCCGACGGAAGAAGTCATCAAGATACCGGGAGAACGCCTCGCAGGTCGTCGCCCCTCGCGGGCCCGCCGACAGGTGGTAACACTTCCATCGTCTGTCACGCGCCGCCATCAGAGCGATAATCGACCGGGCCACGAAGTCCACGGGAACGATGTCCAAACGGGACGACGGGTCGATTGGAACCGCGTCGAAATTCTGAAGCAGCGGAACGAACCAGAGAATCGTGCGAGCGAACACCCGATCCGGCAAGCCCGCACTCAGTACGATTGACGGACGAACCACCAGCGCGGGCAGGCCGCTGTCCAGCAGCATTCGCTCCGCCACTGCTTTCGACCGCGTGTATTCGTTGTGGTGGTCGCCGTCCGGCTTGCATCCGTCGTCCTCCCCGAGACAGGCGTGCGTTACGGCGCCGCTGTTGGCTGCGGTGCTGACATACACGATCATTGGGTTGCGTTCGCACCGGCGCACGAAGTCGATGAGGTTCCGCATCCCGGCGATGTTCGTGTCCACGCACTCCGCGTCCCGGATGAACGAGGTCGCACCTGCGCAGTGTATGACGAAGTCAATCGCTCCGCGGATGCGCTCCACATCATCACGCGGCAGACCCAACTCAGCACTACGCGTGTCGCCCACTACTGCATGGACGAAGTCCGTCGTGCCATTCAGGTCGGCCCCGCTCCTCCGCATCCGAACCAGCAAGCGCCCGACAGGTGTCGTGTGTTCTTCGGCGCGCACCAGCGTCCAGACCTTGCGTACGCCCAAGTCCAGCAGCGCACGAAGAACCTCACCACCGATCAAGCCTGTTGCGCCCGTAAGAAGAACGCAACTGTCGCCGCTAAGCACAGACATCGCTCGTTCTCGAACTGGTCGATCCGGCCAGAGCTTGTTCGCGCTGCGACGCAAAGGGTCTACCGAAGTCGCGCCGCAGCGCAAGCAGCACAGCAACCGCCACCGTGGGCCACCAGATGATGTAATCCGGAAGATCGTGCGCGTAGAATCTGTCCACGCCAGCCACACCCAGGTAGACCGCCAGGCAGCAGCGAATGAAGTTCCCCACCAGGATGACCAACGCGACGATGCCGATCCGCTGGATGTTGCTCCGACGGCTCGCGCCGAACGCCCAGACGAACGGCATCACGATCATCAGCAAATCGAGGTAGGTACACTCCGCCGTGTAGTAGTGAACCCTGCCTTCCACGCGGATCGCAGGCGATCCCTCGTAGACGAACCCCACGGGATTATGCCCGGCCACTCGAAACGACCACCCGATCACATCACGCTGCGCAACTCGCAACGGCATCCAGTCCAGTGTGTAGAACACCACCACCAGCGGTACCAGTACCGAGACGCGGATCAGCAGAGCAGGTTTTCCGGTCCGGGCACGCCGCGAAGACTCATCGCTACGCTCGCTCAACGAACTCTTGGATTCCTCACATTTTTCGCCCGCATCATTCTCCGCCTCAGAGGTCGAAAAAGGTCTACCGCACTCCGGGCATACTGCCGAAGGCAGGCCGTAGAGGGAGTATCCGCACTTCGGACAATAGCCGGGTTTGTGGTCCGATGGCCTGACGAGAATCGTGGCGACTGCACCTGCGTAGGCCGTGGACAAAACCACGAGGCAGAGGGCAATGTACCTCAAGTTAAGCGGGTCCCCTTGGATTGCGGCGAAAAGCGCGAGTTGCCACAAGGGTCCGTCGAAAGCTATGTGGAGAACGGCATACGCTCCCACGCATGTGGAGAGCCATGACAACCATCTGCGACGAACACAAAGACCGGCAAAAACTCCTGATCCAAACAGTAGTAGCATATCGGGAACATCGAGGAGGAGAATTGGCAACAAAGTTGCAAGTGGTTCTAGAGGTGTATTGAGCAGAGGCCCTCCGACGGTCGAAGGTCGGGGCTTGACCGACATCCAAAAAGGAAAGAGCCGTGCGGCCGAAAAGAAGACGGCGCATCCCAGACCAACAGCCGATCCCCAGAAGAACCAGGAAACCTCAAGGGCCCCGGCGATCCTGAGCAGCAATCGCGATCTAACATGGTGCCGGTTGGCAGTCTTCACTCCACCTCTCCGGCACGGCCCTTCGCCGGTGACTCTCGGAGCAAAGCAGCGAGCGCGAGCATCATGAGCAACACCGACACAGCCTTGCCGTTCCAACCGCCATCATCAGGACCGGGGGGGGGTGGCGGGGGTGGCGGGGGCGGTGGGGGCGGCCGAATCAGCTTCCCGTCACACTTAAGCAAGCAGTTCTGAAGCTTTACTTTGTAACCTCTACAACCCCGTGGTATCGTAGTGTCGCAGTCATCTTGACAAAAGGCCACATCGTCCGCAGTCGAAAGACCGAGCGGGTCCACCCACCGCGTAGGCGAGTTTGCGACATACGCATAGACATTCAATCCGCCCTGGATGCCGATCGGGTCGCGTTGTAGGAAGCGGCCGGTGGTGGGGTCGTAGAAGCGGGCGCCGACGTGGAGGTAGGGAAAGTCCAGCGGTTCGGGGGGATTGACTCCATCATCCATGCCCCAATCAAGGTCGGCGAAGTCTTCGTAGCCCCACCCACCTGCGTAACGGTAACGCGTCCCGACTGTGCCGTCCTCGTAGACCGGCTCGCCAAACGCGGTGTACACCACGCGCATGGCCTGCGCGGGCGTGGCGTCAGTCATGGCTCGCATCGAAGAGATCTGGTCGCCGTGGAAGTAGTGGGCCGTACCCGACCCAGGGTCGTACTCCGCTAGCCCGAGCCCATAACTCGTCCCCTGCGTCACGTTGCCTGCACCGTCCACGGTGTAGTCGCTGATCGGCCAATCGCCGTCGTAGTCGGTCCATGTGGCCGTTTCGTACAGCGGCAAAAGGTAGTTCGGCGAAAGCAGGTCGCTCTCGCGTTCGCGCATCATGTAGCGCTGCCGCCCCGAGCCGCGGAACTCGCGAATCTTCACGATGCTAGGGGTCTGTGAGCAGTCGGGCTCGGACGAGAAAGTGTACCCCCACCCGGTGGTGGCGATCCAGACCTCGCCCCCTTCATCATAGGCGAAACAGGTGGAATGGGTCCTGAAACCAAATCCCAGTTCGAGCCAAGGCGTGTGACGACAGACTTTGATCACGTTCCCGGCCGCCGGACCCCACTGCGCATACTGGTACTGCACCGTCTCGATCAGCTCCCCGGTGCAGGGGCAGCCGGTCTCTCCGGTCGCCAACTGGCGCGTCTCGTAGGACATCAGACGGTTGGCCATGGACTCAGGATTCTCCTGGTTGTGATGTCGTAAGTATACATCGTGCAAGTACCGCCGGTTAGATCCACCTTGCAGATGCGGTTGTCCCCCTGGTCGTAGGCGTACCGGAGGTTATACCCGTACGTACCCACGCGAGATTCCTCAACCAGGCGCCCGCGCGTGTCGTATTCGAACGCAATGGTGCTTTGCTGGAGGTTCTCGTCGGTTTCGATGATCCGGGTTATCAGGTTGCGGCCGTCATAGGTGGAATAGTCTAGCTTCAGGAACGGGTCTTGACCGGCCTGACCGTGCTGTATCAGGGTGAGTCGGTTGGCTGCGTCAAAGCCATACTCCACAACTATGCCGTTGCCATAGTGGACGAACTGCACCAAATCTCGACCGTCGTGGTACGTGTAGCTGGCGGAAAATACCGTAGCCTGGGCCGACACGTCGCTGACGGTGACATCCTGGACCCGTCCCAGGTTATCGTGACCGACAACGGTTTTCAACCCGGAAGATGTCGAACGCCTGATTTCACCGAGAGACTGCCAGGCGCTGTAATCGTAGGAGATCCATCGGACCACGTTCAGCCCCGATTCATGCCACGTAGGCTCAGGAGAATGCGTGTCAAAGTAGGTCAATCGCCCGACGTCATCCCAAGTCAAGTGGTAGTAGGGATCGGAGTTTTCCAGCGTGAGTTCGTCATTAAGGACCGTCCTGGCCTCGGTTGGGTGGTCCATCGGATCGTAGAGAATCTCCTCAATTCGGCCCAGGATACGGCGGAAGTCGGGGCAGCCGCTACCAGACACCGCGGGTGACGAGGAGGGGCATGGGGCGCAGTCCAGGTACTGACACGACATAGACACCAGACGATTGCCGTTGTCGTAGTTCGCTCCGAGTGGGGAACCGGACTCCTGCGGTGGGGGAGCCGCTCCCGTGTCGATCCCGTCACGCTCCATTAACGTCAGGCGCGAAGCGATATCAAAGGTATACTCCGTCCTGACCCGCCAGCGTCCGGTGGTTCCCTCGTCCTCCCACCTCAATTGCCCCTTGCTGTCGTAAGTGAACCTGGACTCCACACCGTTGGCGTCCGTAACGGTGTCCAGTTGGCCCTTGCTATTGCCGCTCTGGTAGTACGTCAGCGTGACCTGACGTTGGGCTTCGGGCTCACCCTCCACGGCAGGGAGAATGATTCTCGTTAGATTCGTGCGGTCCAGCGGGTCCTCGTAGCGATACTCCCAGATGATCGGGTTACCTGGATTCCCGGCATAATCCACCCATTCTTTGCCGAACGTGATGTTGTTGTAGGCGTCGTAGATCCACTCCCGGCGGTTGCCCACGGGATCTGAAAATGTCTGCATGTTCCCGCGTGAGTCGTAGGCCCATTGCCAGACAGCCCCGCTGGGATTCACCTGTTTTGTCTGGTTGTAGCCGGGATCGCGCCAGTAGCGGGTCCATTTCTGGCTGTCGGAGAAGTCGCGGAGGACGAAGTCGTCGCCGGGGTACTGCCAGTATTGGTAGATCGCGGTGGTGCCGCGGCGGTTAGTGTACTGCGTGCGTGCCTTCCAGTCGGGCGGAGGGTCGCCGGGGTCGACGTCCAGATCCGAGTTTACTATCGAGTCGAACACAAACGTCTGGGTGTAGCCGAAGGGTTGCGGATCGGTGACCGTCTGCAGCCTGCTGTTGTTGTACACGTAGCTGTAGGTGTTGGCGGATCCGAGTAGCTTGTGCTTGTCGGTGATTGTCCCAATCTTGCCGCCCGAGCCGATCGCGTAGGTGACATCAATGATGTTGCCCATAGCGTCGGTGAACTTGTCCAGGCGGTCGGTGGTCCCGTCAGCGAACCTGAGCTGCCAGGAACGCCCGATCTGCGGATCGGTGATGACCCAAATTAGCGGGCTGGCAAGGTCCTGCACGATCGTCAACGTGCGCCCGGCGGCGTCGGTGATGGTCCTGTCCGTCGATGGGCCGGAAACGGTCAACTCGTTGCCGGCGGAGTCCCTGATCTTCAACAGGTCGCCGGTGGTTTCGTCGAAGACCATCTGCCACTGGTCCTTCGTAGTAATAACCCATTCGTCCACAGCCGGGTTGGGCTTCTCAAGCTTCAGATAGTAACCGGCTTGCGGCTGCCAAATCCCGTTTCCATCCAGCGTGAACGTGATTTTGCGACCGTCATCTCGGATGTACGACTTTATGTCGAAAATAGAGCTTATCAGTCTGCGTGAATAGGAAAACCGCCAGACCCCGCCGGTGCTGTTGTGATACAGTCGAAAGTCGATGTCCGGCCCCCGACCGGACCAACTGATGACGGGGATTTCAGTATAGACGTTTCCGTTGACGAGATTCACCGTGGAGTAGGTGGAGATTTGAACCCCGCCTTCCCACGACTCGGGGGCCCCGCTTACCAGGGGTGTTTCCACGCCCGCCGGCGGCCACTGCGGCCCCCCCAACGAGGCCATTGGCCAAGTCGCAACACCAAAGAGCATCGCCACCAGGGTCAGGTTGTTTTTCTTGAGAAAACTCATGTCAGGCTCCCATTATACCCCGAATCCAAGCTTGGTTCATTTGAGTGGTTCCAGGACTTCGGATCGTTCCTATGGTTGGGTCTGGAGGCGGTTCAGTTCCGCTTCAAGAGTCGCTAGCTCGGTGTCCTCGCTTGAGGCCCCCTGGCTACGCTTCTGGCTCACCAGCCGTTTGAGTTCTCCGATACGGGCCATCTTGGCCCGAATGCGAGCCCAATGCTCGTCGCGCTGTTGGGCGACGTCGACCCGTTTTCTGCAGCATTCGATCCACCGTTGGGCCGCAGTGTCGTCGCCGATGAGGGGGGCTGCGTTGTTCAGTGCGTTACGGGCCGCGTCGTACTGATCGGCTTTCGTGTGATGCTCGGCGATGCGGCCGCACACGCGAGCACAGGCCTGCGGGGATTGGAGCTTCTCCAGCCGAGACTCAAGATAGGCTACCGCGTGGGCGTCGTAACCTCGGCCGCGGGCACGGGCCAGGAAATAGCCGTACTCGGTGTAGTACCGGGTAAGGAGTAGTTCGTCGGCCGGATCATGATCGGCGGCGACGCGCTGCTCCAGCGAAGCTATGACGTCAAGATGAATCTTCTTGCCTGCAGCCTTTCGACCGGCCAGGGCATACAGGCGTGCCAGGTTGCCGGCTTCCGACGGAGTCGGGGTGCGACTGCCTATGCTGTCACGGAATCGGGTCAGCCAATCGAGTCCCTCGGTTCGTTGGCCCCTTCCGAAGTAGTAGTCGGCCAGGTTGATCATGGAAGCCGGTTCGTTTGAGGTGGGCAGATAAGCGTCGGCGAACTGGTTCTCGACGTCCAGGAAGATGGTGTCGTCCGGCCAGATAGGCTCAAGGGCCCCAGTAGGCAGTTCCTGATTGACCTTGATGTCAGTCAGCGTGAGCGTGGAGCGTCTACGCGGGGCTTGATGGCCGGGCAATCGAGATTCAAAAGTGATGGTTGTGGGGATGCTGACCCCGGAGAAGGTACCTATGTTATGCAAACGTGCGGACGTGCGCGTGGCCACGACCATGTTCGAGCGATTGGGAGCGGGCTCTCTGTAATGCACCGCCTCCACGCGCTCGATGCGGGCGGTGGCCGGCGAGACGAAGTATGTCATGTCCGGCGGGGGTCCCCATCGCTCCAACTGACGAGCATGCCGGCGTTTCTCCGCCTCGCCCGATTGGTCAGGGTGTACGTGAAGCGTCGTAAATACGGTTCCGTCCCTCTCGACGGTACCGGCTAGGGCTACTGATGGCATGCGCTCCAGCTCTTTCCTGGGAGACAAGTGAGCCAGCAGAGGCCGCCAGAATTTGGCGAAGTCCATTTTCCTCTTGTCCAGACTGCCCCTGACGACTTGCTGCCCGTAGGCGCTGAATGGAAAATAGCGCAAGCATGTACCGTCCGAACGGGAGTATAGGATCTGCGCCTCGGCGATATCCGGCAGAATGTCTTTGAGGATGCACACCGACGTTGGATTAACGTAGACGCGCCCTTCCTGTACGAAGGAGTTGCGCTGACCGCTGACCGTCGTAACGTTCTCGATGCGATACCGCGCCTGGAACGTTGTGACCGCGGGGGCCGCGGCCCGTAAGCGATCCAACTCCGCTTGCACCTCCGGGGGGATCGTTTGTGCCACCACGGTACCACCAGCCGGAAGGACAACACCGGCCCAACTGTAAGCCAGCAGGATACGTAACGACCTATTCTGAACGCGTGACATGAGAGCTTTCCTTTGCGCTATATCCACAGATCTGCCAATGACTCGTCCATCGTTCGGTGACCTGAGCGACGGCCCGTACGCCCCTACGCCGCGCGAGGATTAGCTGGACGAAACGGAGTAGTTCGCTGACTGATTCCCGGTGAACTTTACCGGCCGTTGCAGCGAACATGCTGTTTGCTCTCCAGGCCGAGGTAGGCGGGTTTGGGACGTTTGGAGATGACTTCCACCTCCAGGAACGCTTCCCGCGGCCCCCGTGACGGTTTCTCCCAACCCCTATAGGAGAAATGGTAGCGGGGGGGGGGGGGGGGGCGCGGGAAGGGTATTAAAAGGCCCGGGGGTTTTTTTAGGGCCGAGTGTGTACGGGGGCCCCGGGGGGTCGTTTGCCGGGTTCCCCCGG
>JAZGDL010000531.1:0-4075 GCA_036477795.1 Phycisphaerae bacterium | reverse complement strand
TCGCCAGCACCGGCTGGAGCAAGATGCCGGCCAACAGCAGCATCACCACACATCGCACCGCCGCCAGCACCATGCGAACCCGCATCGACGCCCCCCGCCGACCCTCGGTGCGATACATCCACACGATGGCCCAGCACACCACCACGGCGCCGGCTAGCGCCAGCACCGTCCCCCACCCCTGGGGCAGCGCCGCGAACTCAAACCGGCGCTCCACCGTGGTCCGGTCCGCTTGGGCGATCAGATTGGTCAACACTGCGTTCATTGACGATTGACGATTGACGATTAGGGATTGACGATTGGGGATTCCCCTTCGTGCAATTACTACGCACGTCGTCCAAACCACCATCCCAAAAACTGCTCACCCATCAGAACCACCAGCACCACGATCAGAACCGTCTTCCACAGTTCGCGGCGGGCGTCTTCGCCGATTTCGCCCAGCGACTCCAGGCCGTCGATGTAGGTCACCGGCATGGGGTGCAACGATTCCAGCAGCTCCGCCTTGAGCGCCGGCGTCAGGTCGCTCTCGGAAGGATCGAGAGTCACCGCCACCGCGCGAATCTCCTGTTCGCCGGTCCGGCGGGTCAAAACAAACTGATACAGCCCCCTGGCCTGGGTCTGTTCCCAGCGTACCGTAAAACCTTTGCCGGTCTCCGAGGGCACCGCGGTCAGGGCGATCTCCTGCTCCGCCGGATACCCCGGTGTGCGCACGTCCACGTCAGCGTCGTAGACCGCCGGATCAATCACGAATTCGATGGGCGTGCCGACGTAACGCTCCGGCTGGCTGCGACCGCGGGCCAGATGATGGGCGGTCTCCAGCATGGCCACCACGTAGCTGGCATCCTTGGGCCAATCGTTCCACTCCATGTCACACGCCGAGGTGAACAGCATCACCCGACCATTACCGAACGCCCGCTCGATAATCGCCGGCGTCGATCGACCATCTTGGAAATAGGCCACGACCCGGCCGGGCCCGACAGAAACGCCTGAATCACCGGCCCCCGCCCCGTCCGACGATTGACGATTGACGATTGACGATTGACGATTGGGCATTCCCCCTCGTCCCTCCGTCCCTTCGTCCCTCTCCTCCCCTTCGTGCCTCCGTGCCTTCGTGCCTTCGTGCCTATCTCCCCCTTCGTGCCTCCGGGCCTCCGTGCCTTCGTGCCTATCTGTTGCCATCTCGCATGAAAAGTACTGCTCGAAGTTAATCTGCTTGACCAGCGGGTTATCGCGACCGGCGAACGCCCGGATCACCGGGTGCAGTTCGTCTCCCACAGCCAAGCCCACGGATTGCAATCCGTGGGTTCCCATCGCCGGAGCGACCCGCTCGCCGATACGCGCCGGCAACAAGCCGCGGCCCTCGTCAAACAGCACGGTGTTGTAGGACTCGGCATCCACCTGGTCTCCCAGAAACACCGCCACGCCTCCACCGCTCGCGGCAAATTGCGAAAGCGCGTCAGCCGCCGGTTTACTTACCCGGTACACGTTGGCCAACACCACCACGTCGAACCGCCCGAGGTCGGCCTCTTCCAACTCGGTCTCGTCGATCCGCTCCACGTCGTTGCCGCTGAAGACGTCGCCCGGCGGGCGAAGAGCGGTGACCAGAAGAGACACCTCGTCGCGCTGCACGTCGGAGGATGGTTCACCATTGACCACCAGAATCCGGATGGCTTCGACCGTCTCAACCACCAGCGTCCGCTGATCGTCGACCGGCAGTGCATCCTCCGGTGTCGCCACCCGAACCACGTTGGAGCCGGGACGGGGGAAGGCCACCGTCAGAGGAATCTCCGCCGACTCGCCTCCTTGCACCGGGTCCACGCTGACCGTCGGCTCTACGGAAGAGCCCACTACGATCTCGAGATTGAGTGGTTCGGTCGGCCGATCGGAGAAGTTGGCCACCGTGGCCCGCACTGCTTCGCCGACCCCAGCCACAAACCGGCTCCGGTCCGCCCTGAGCCCCGTGACCGCGGCGTTGGAAGGCTCCTCCTCGCCGACGTCCACGAGGATGAGACTCACGTTGCGGTCGCCGGCGTGAGGAGTGAAGAGTGAAGATTCCCCTTCGTCCCTACGTCCCTTCGTCCCTTCGTCCCTTCCCTTCGAGCCTTTGTGCCTCCGTGTCTCCATCCCTTCGTGCCTCCTTCGGGCTCCCTCCTCGGTCGCCCTCAGCTTCGTGCCTTCGTGCCTTCCTAACCCAATCTTTCCGCTGGAAGTCACTGACCAGGTACACCGCGACGTTCACCATGCCCGTCTGTTCCTCGATCATTCCCCCGACGGTCTGGAAAACGTCGCGAACCGACATGCCGGACTGTGACACCTTCAACCCCTCGATGCGGGCGAAAAGCTCCTCGGTCTGCCGGTCGTCCAGGTAAACACCGGTCTCGATCGGCCTGTCGATGCGCGAGGTGACCAGCACCGTAACGGTGTCTTGCGGCGACTGTTTGCGCAGCAGCTCAATCAGCTCGATCACCGCTCGCTTGGCCCGTGCAAAAACGGTGGACTGCGATTCGTACCCGGTAGGGCCCGCCGTGCGGACCTCCTCCGGCGGCGAGGTAGAGGGAATGGTCCGCACGGCGGACCCTACACCGGCCTCACCCGTCTGGTATCCCATACTGAACGAGTCGTCGATGATGAAGATCCGTTCCGTCCGTTCCTGTCCGCCCACCAGCGCCGCCAGCCCTTGCGGCCGGAAGAACGGTCGCGCTACCAGCAGGGCGATTAGCAGCACAGCCAGACAACGCAGCGCCAGAAGAATCAGCTCCTCCAGCCGCACCCGCCGCCGGTGCTTGCGTTCAGCTTGCAACAGAAACTCAATCGCCGCCCAGCGAATCCGCTTGAACCGTCGCCGGGCGAAGAGGTGGATCAGGATAGGCGCGCCCACCGCCGCCGCGCCGCCCCAAAAAAGCGTCGGCCAAACAAAAGCCCCCAAAATCGCCGGAACACCTCCGCCCATACCTAGTCCCTACGTCCCTTCTTCCCTTCGTCTCTACGTCCCTACGTCCCTCTGTCTCTTCTTCCCTTCGTCTCTACGTCCCTACGTCCCTCTGTCCCTTCTTCCCTTCGTGCCTCCGTGCCTTCGTGCCTTTTTCTTACACCGTCGACCGCTGGCGGTTCATCCGGCTGGCCAGATAGCCGGTCAAAGCCACGTCCAGCGGGTCAGCGGTGCTCAGCAGAACGTAGTCGATCCCGTGATTCAGGCACGAACCGCGCAGGCGGCTGATGAACGACTGAACCGCCTCGAGATAGCTGCGCCGCAACGACTGGGGATCGGTGCGCACCTCGATGTTCAGACCCTCCATGGCGTCAAAGAGCGTTTGATCGGTGAACGGAAACTCCAGCTCGTCCGCGTCAAGCACGTGCATCACCAAAAGATCGTGCTGGCTGAACCGGAACCGCTGAAAGCCGTTGATGATGTCATCGAAGTCGGTCAACAGGTCGGAGATCAGCACCAGCAGCCCGCGACGCGGCAACTGCTCGGCCAGATGCTGAAACACCATCTTGGTGTCGGTGGCCTGGTCCGGCCGGGCGGCTTCAAGGTGTTTGATGAATCCCACCAGAGAGGCCCGGTTAGCGGAGACCGGTAGCTGACTGCGAATCGCGTTGTCGAACAGCGTCAGCCCTACGCCGTCCTGCTGATGCAACAGCAGATGGGCCAGGCAGGCCGCCAGCGTTGCGGCATAATCCCATTTGGTCATGCGGCCGGTGTCGTGCTCCGGGTAAGCCATCGAGCCGGAACAGTCCAAGACGATGTGCGTTCGCAGATTGGTCTCGACCTCATATTCCTTGATCAACAGGCGATCGGTCTTGGCGTAAGCTCGCCAATCGAGGTGCCGCACGTCGTCACCCGGAACGTACTGGCGGTGATCGGCGAACTCCACGCTGAAGCCCTTGTAGGGGCTCTTGTGCAGACCGCTGACGAATCCTTCAACCACGCGCCGGGCTCGCAGCTCCAGCCCCGCGATCTTTGAAAGAACCTCAGGACGAAAGTAGTTTGCCGAAGCGCTCATCGCGTGCCACGTCGGTTTCGTTGGGGCGGATGGTGTCCAAAAGCTCGTCGATCACCCGGTCCCGGGTGTACCCT
>JAZGDL010000530.1:0-13892 GCA_036477795.1 Phycisphaerae bacterium | reverse complement strand
ATGACTGCCGCGACGGCCACGCCACCAAGGAGGTCTACGTCAACGAAGCCAAGCACCACGGCATCTCTCCAAACCGCCGGGAAGTGTTCGTGCTGCGCTCGTCGGTGATCAGCCTCTCCAGACTGTCCGACGTTGTGGAACGGTAGCGACCCCGCACAGATTCTCGTGTAAAGCCCACGGATGGCGGTCCGGGGTTTGAAGGTTGAAGGTTTGAAGGTTTGAAGGTTCAAGGTTGAAGGTTTCAATGTTGAGCTTCAGAGCGTCTTGGCGATTTTCGACCGCTTGTTTTTTCGTCGAAAGCGCTAGACTTGAGATACTTGATAAAACCCGATATTCGTCGTGAAACTACTTGTACCAGTGCATTGATTTCGTCGGCCTTTTCTTTTTGCAGGTAACCAAGATCGGTGGCGGCATAGAGTTGTGAACGAACCTCACCGGCTGAACCTTTAGCCATGTAAAGAAACCGAATGAAGTCCTTATTGCTTCCCCGCTCGAAGCCCTCGGCGATGTTGGACATGACGGAGATCGCCGCTCGCCGAATCTGGTCCCGCAAACCAAAATCTCGTGCAAACGGTCCTTGGGCGGTGGCCTCATAGACGCCTTTGAGCAGGATTCTCGCATCCTGCCATGCCTCAATATCTTCAAAACGTTCGATCGTCCCCGCCATCAGACCTTCCAACCTTCAACCTTCAACCTTCCAACCTTCCAACCTTCAACCTTCCAACCTTCAACCTTCCAACCTTCAACCTTCAACCTACAACTTCGCACAAAGCGCGGCGTACGCATCCGCGTTCATCAGCTTTTCCAGCGGCGCCAGATCCGCCGCCTTGATCTTGACCATCCATCCGTCGCCAAAGGGCTCCTTGTTGACCAATTGCGGGGCGTCGGACAGCGACTCGTTGATCTCAATAATCTCTCCGCCCACGGCGGAAGTCAGCTCCGACGTGGCTTTGACCGATTCGATCTCTCCGATTTCCCCGCCCGCTTCGACCCTGGTGCCAACCGCCGGAAGATCGACGAAGGTGATGTCGGTGAGCTCGTCCGCGGCGAACCCGGTGATGCCGATGGTGACCACGTCGCCATCCACCTGGAACCATTCATGCGTCTCCCGGTACCTGCGATCCTCGGGAACCCTCATTCTGACAACCTGCCCTCTCTCTACCTATTCACCAACGAACCGCTGGCGCCTGCGGATCGCTCCTTCAGCCGCTTGTAAAACGGCAGCGGGACAACCCTGGCGGGATTCTCCTGGCGGCCCAGGTCGATGGATACCTCCGTACCGGGTTCGCTCAACCCGATATCCAGAAAACCCATCGCGATGCTCTTGCCCAACGTCGGGCTCATTGTCCCACTGGTGATCTCGCCGACGTCCTTGCCGTCCTTCAAGACCCGGTAGCCCTTCCGGGCGATGCGTTTTCCCACCAACTCGAAACCGGCGATCTTGCGCTTCAAGCCGTCGGCCTTGATCTTGCGCATCGCGTCCGCGCCGATGAAATCCTTGTTCAGATCGACGCACCAGGCCTGTCCCGCGGTCAGCGAATCGATATCGTCGCGCAGCTCATGACCGTACAAGGGCATGCCTGCTTCGGTGCGCAGCGTGTCGCGTGCCCCCAGACCCGCCGGCTGGCAAGCACCCCCCGCTTCGGGGCCCGATCCGACAAGCAGGGGCAGCAGCAGCCCCACGGCCCCGGCGGGAATGACCGCCTCCACGCCATCCTCACCCGTATAGCCGCTGCGGAAGATCGAATACTTCAAGCCCATGAATCCGCCGTCGATGAACCAATAGCGTTTCAGATCCTGCAACTTAACTTTGAAAGTCGCCTCGACGAACGCCAGCGCCTCCGGTCCCTGAATAGCCAGCATGGCTGTATCGATGGTTTCATCAACCACGGTCACGTTGCGGCCGGCGGCGTGCTGCGTCAGCCAACCGGTTACCCGTGCCCGATTGGACGCGTTGCACACCATCATCCAATGGTCTTCATGGCGGCTGACGATCACGTCGTCTATAACGCCTCCACGTTCATTGCAGATATGGGTGTATTTGGATTGTCCGACTTGTGTGCCGTCCAGATTCCTGGTGCAAATCAGTTGCAGCAGCGGTATGGCGTCGTCACCTTCAATGCGCAGTCGGCCCATGTGGGAGACGTCGAAGACGGACATCTTGGTCCTGGTGTGGATGTGCTCCTCATTGATCCCCGTGTAGTAGACGGGCATCTCCCAGCCGGCGAAGTCAATCATCTTCGCTCCATGCGAGACATGGAAATCGTGAAGTGGTGATCGGTTCACAACGCGCCTTCCGCCGTGGAGAAACCTGTAGGGCAGGTCGTTGCCCCGCACCAATCGCTCAGGAGCGCGCTGCGCTGCCGTAGATAGCCGCCCCGGCGATTGGTGCGGGGCGTTGACCTGCCGCGGTGTGAAGGCAGGCGAACGTTCCGATGGAATCGAAACAACCGCCTGCCCTACCACCTCCGTCACATTTCGATTGACGGGTTGACGCCGGCAGTGACTTCGTCGTTTGGCAGACGCCGGAAGCATGATCTCCGCTCCCTCACCTCATACGCCAACCCACAATTCAAATGTTGACCCGCCGTTAGGCTAGAGAGGGCGCGGGGCGTTGTCAACCTCGATATAACCCGCCGGGGGGGAAGGTTGAAGGTTGGAAAGTTGAAGGTTAAAGGTTCCCAGGTCCGACTTTCAACCTTGAACCTTGAACCTTGAACCTTCCCCCCGCGACACCGTCCCATAGCGCAGGAATTGCCGATCGATGCAAGAACCAAACGTTTTATCGGTTCTGCGTGACGACTCGGCACCGCCCACCTGTGGGACAGGCTTTCCAGCCTGTCATTTGACCGGCTGGAAAGCCGGTCCCACACGCTACCCGTAAACACCTTCATTTACCGATCAACTCGATTCAAGATATTTCATAGCCCGCGCCGATAGATGCCCTGCCGATGGGTAAGTAACCCCATCTCGAACAGAGATTGATTACCTCTGCCGCATGGGGCAACGGTTCAAACCAGTCGATTTCATTCCGCCCGGCGGAGTCCAGGCAACAAACTAATTCTTATTGCGGTGGACCGCTCTTGGATCGGGCTGGAGGCCCTTTTCGAGATCTCCAATAAAGCCCGGTCCCACGCCAGAGGAGACGGTTTATGCGCCTGCTCGAACGGTACATGGAACCACTTCTGCAAGGAAACCGTATGGCCTGCCGGGATATCATCCACGAACAGATCGCCGCCCGGGCACCCGGTCACAAGCTGTACCAGGAGATCATCTGGCCTGCCATGGAGCGAGTAGACAAGCTCTATCGCAAGGACAAGATCGACATCGTGACCGAGCACATGGCCACGCGCATCAACCGTGCTCTGGCCGACCAAGTGCAACAGGCTCTGCAGAACAATCCGCTCAACGGCAAACGCGTCCTGATCATGTGCGCCGACAAAGAGCCGGAGGAGCTTGGTGCTCAGATGTGCGCCGATCTATTTGAAGCCGACGGCTGGGGCGTCTACTTCGTCGGCGGCGGCGTTCCCAACGATGAGGTGCTGAGCCTGGTCGGCCGGCTCAGGCCCGAACTGCTCCTCATCTTCGGCACCGAGCCGCACGGCGTGCCCGGCATTCGCATGCTGGTAGATCAAATCCGCGAGGTGGGGTGCCATCCCACCATGAACATCATGGTCTCGGGCGGCGTTTACAACCGGGCCGACGGTCTGTGGAAGGAGCTCAACGTCGACTTGTTCGCCCCCACCGTCCACCAGGCCATCAAGATCGCCAACGAAGCCGAACCACGCAAACCCGAAATACGAGCCCCCGGAATCTCCAGGAAGCGCCGCCGTCGACGACGGTCACCCATCCTCGCCGCCGCCGAAGTCTGACTTGGAAGGTTGGAAGGTTAGAAGGTCAGAAAGTTCAAAGGTCGAAGGTTCAAGGAAGCCTCTGCTGACCCCAAAGCTGCGCGAGCTCGATCAGCACCTTGACTGATGTTTCCATTTGCTCCAGGCAGGCGAATTCCAGCGGCGAGTGATAATTGTACATTCCGGCTGACAGATTCGGAGTGGGCAGGCCCATTTCGCTGAGGCGCGAACCGTCCGTCCCACCGCGAACGATGGCGAACGTTGGTTCGATCCCCACTCGCCGCATCGCCTGAGCGGCCAGGTCCACCGCGCGCGGCTCCTTTTCCAGCACTTCTACCATGTTACGGTATTGCTTTGTTACATCGATATCGATGGATGCACCGGGATGCTCCGCCATTATCGTCGCAGCGACACTGCGCAAGAGGTCCGCTTGCTCTGCAAGATCAGCCGTGCGGAAGCTGCGCAGCAGGACGCGGATTTTCACTTCCGCCACTCCGCCATCGAGCACATAGGGATGCAGGAACCCCTCTCGCTCCTCTGTGGCTTCCGGGGCCAGCCGTTGCCAGGGCATGCCTGAGACGAACTCCCCCGCGAGACGGATGGCGTTGATCATCTTCCCTTTGGCGATGCCCGGATGGATGTTCCTGCCGGTAATAGTCACCACAGCCAAGTCGGCGGAAAACGTTTCATTCTCAATCCTGCCCTCCGCCTCGCCGTCGAGCGTGTACCCCACCAGGGCGTTCACTTCTTCGAGGTCCACTTTATCGGTCCCGTGGCCGATCTCTTCATCGCACGTGAAGACGATTCGAATGGGGCCGTGTCGGATTTGTGGATGGCTCACCAGGTGGTCCGCCGCGGTCACGATAATCGCGACGCCGGCCTTGTCGTCGGCCCCCAGAAGCGTCGTGCCGTCGGTGGTGATGAGCGTCTTGCCCTTGAGACCCGCCAAGCCCGCGGATTCGAATCCGTGGGTTTCAGTAGAGTGATCCGCGTTAACGCGAATTACTTTGGATGCGTCGCCGGGCAGTACTATGTCCTTCCCGTCGTAGTTTTCATGGACAATCGGTTTGACATTCCCGGCGGTTGTCTCGGGTGACGTGTCCATGTGGGCGAACCAGCCGATGGTCGGCGCGCCTTGGACGTTACCGCGGATGGTGGCCGTCACGATCCCGTGCTCGCTCATGTTCACGTCGGCGAGCTTGAGGTCCCCAAGCTCATCGGACAGCATCCTGCCCAGTTCAAGTTGGCCGGTTGAACTGGGATAGGTGTCCGCGCCCTCGACGGCCGTTGTTTCCACCTTGACGTAGCGGCAAAATCGATCAAGAAGTTTGCTCATGGGGCACAATGACCTGCGGTGCACGATGTCTCACACGAATGGCAGTCGGAGGCTGCGGTACAGCAGGTCGTCCCCAGCCAGACGCCGCTACATCCGCTGGTGACCGTGGCCTGAAATGCCGAGAAAATGTCGGTAAAAAACGTCGTTTGCCCGTCGGGGGTGTCCTGCCCTTGGGTGTCGACCTCATAGCCCGCGTCCGGGCCTGTCCAAAGGGAGTCGCCGGCTGCGGCGGTGTTCGTGAACATCTTGAACAGGTCGGCGAAGAAGGTAACCTGGCCGTCACCGTCCGCGTCGGAGTACACCCAGGTGCGCTCCGGGGTGATGCCCAGCGACGTCTCGACAGGATTGCTGCAAGCGCCCGTCACCTCAAAGACCTCGAATTCGGTGTTCGGCGCAATCATCCCGGCGGTCACCACCAACTTATTGCCGGTACCGCGCCACTCGGTCCGAGTTCTGAACTCGGCATCGGAACAACTGGCTTCAACCAGAGCAACGTTTACGAGTCCTTGCGGTCCGTCGTCGAAATCGATGGCAGGAAAAACGCCGCCGCTATTCGTCAGGCTGACCCAGCCATCCTCTCCCGTGCACAAGTTTTTCACGCGCAAAGCTATTGGTTGGGATTCTTCTTGTGGTGTGATCATGATGAACCGCGAAGCCACCGCGGCGACGGGCGGCTCGCACGTGTCCGGAATGCCGTTTCCGTTGGCATCGACGCTGTCGCCCAACGCAATGTCCTCAAAGTCAGAAACACCGTTCTCGTTGCAGTCCGGCTCAATGCGAAGATAGTAGACGTCCTGTTCGCCGTTGAAGGTGGCTGCGTAGATGACACTCGCGCCAATGTCATCGGAGATCATTTCATAGTAATCGCCCAGCTTATCCTGCTGAGGATAACCCAGTGAATGCTCGAACACCGGGCTGACCGGAATGTTCGGCGACCATGTGATTCCCGTATCGACGGAGAAAGAATAGTACAACTGCGAGAACGCCACCGTGGGATCGGATCGGGTATCGTTCCAGATTGCATCGATTCGCCCCGTTGGCGCTACCGACATCGTTCCGAACCATTGCCAGGCATCGGTTCCGGGAGGATCGTCATTGACCCGAAGCGGAGCGCTCCAGTTAACACCTCCGTCGGTGCTTCGGACAAACATGACATCCAAGGGGTCCGATCCGGGAGGATTGACTGAGCCGAGCAGGTAGACGTTCCCGCGCGACGGTCCGCTGGAATGATCAACTTCCACTTCCGTTTGTCCCAGCAAGCCGGCCGGATTAGGTGTGCCGCCTATGCGCATGCTGCCCCCCATGTCAACGATGGTCGAATGATCGAAGGTCGGGGTGACGGCAGGGTTTCTTGCATCAGTCGATCTGGCGAGAACGATAGTGCTGAAGTTCTGCGACGTTACCGCGTTTATACCAGCCACGTAAACCTCGCCGTCGGGGCCTACCGCCACCTGGCCGAAGCTGGGGCCCAACGGCACTGGTATTGGGGACATGTACGTGAGGCCGGCATCCGTTGATCTTATAAACGTGTTCAGACCGCAGCAGTTACCAAATGACTGCCACTTGATGTAGATGTTTCCGGCCCCGATGCCACCGGTGCGGTCGATGGCTATCCACGATTTATCGCCGCCGAAGGCGGAAACCGCAGGGCCGAATGAAACGCCGCCGTCGGTTGACTTGAAGACCTCATGCACGATGGTGCCGTCATCCTCGATGCTCAGGCTTAGATAATAAATATTTCCCTGTGCGTCGGCGTCCAGGACCGGGTCGCTCCGGAAAACCCCAGGTTCCAGAACGCCGGGAAAAGTCCAAGTGCTGCCGCCGTCGTTGCTGTACGCCCTGCCTGCCTGACGGAAATTGGAGGCAATCGAATCGAATTGACGCCACCCCACGGCAATCCTATCTGGATTGGTGGGGTCGATGGCCAGCGATGGTTCGTTGGCGGCGTCGCCGACGATGTTGTTCCCGAATTCGTCAAGGTTGGTTTGAACGCTCACGAAGGGGCCGATTTGCACCGTCGCCGGCACTGACCGTGCCGCCGGATCGTCTCGTGCAGCCTGCGGCGCAGGGGGCATGTCCTGCTCCTCCCTGTGGGTGGTTGCAGCAGCCGACACCCCTGGGACCGGTCGGAGCGGCGGTTCCGCACCCGCGTCATGCCGCAAGCCGGCCAAAAAGACAAGAGCAAACAGACAAACCATCGGGCTCAGTAGTCGGGGATTCGGACGGATCACGATTCTTCTCACCTCCTGTATCGAAACACGGGTACCGGGCTTCGTATTCCCACCCGTTTCTACAAACGACTGCGCTCGAACCGATCTCGATCGATCGGTACATGAAAACGGGGGAAGACCGGCTGGAAAGCCGGTCCCACACCGTGTCGCAGAGGATGATTATACCATTCGAGGCTGCCCAAAGGAAGCGCGGGGCCGGACGATGGACGCACCGATCATTGTCGCCGCGGACTCTCTTGGGAGTGTGCCCCCGGACGCAGGCGGAACAAGTGGACGGAGGCATCCTGAAAGACAGCATCGTACAAACCCGATGCCATTGTATTGTTCAAGAATTCCAGTGTCGTTTCTCGACTCTCAGGGCCGGTGAAGCTTTCGTCAATGTCGATGAGTATCCATTCCGGCGGGTTCGGCGGTGCGACATGCAACGGGTATACACGATCGCGGTCGTAAAAATGGGCACCGAGTCGTGCGGTTGCCTGAACGGTGGACTCAAGCGGGATCATACGCTGAAGGTCTTCGATCAGTTCGCTGCGGTCGGCGGATTTGATCGCATCGGGCAAGCTATGCCAGAGCTGTGACACCGGCGAGAAGCCCAGCCCGTAATGCATCAACATGGCGCTGACCAGCACCGCAGCCGACCACGACACGCTTCTCCCAGCGTTGGTCCGATTTCGGGTTACCGCCTCCACCGTAGCCAGCCACAGCACCGGGATGATCGAAGCTTGGTGCCAGAAGCGAATCGATGAGAAATCGGGCGTATTCATCAGCACGGTAAACGTCAGCGTAGGCAGGGCTACCAGTGCGACCGGGCGCGTGAACAAGACCAATCCGACCGGAACGGATAGCGACAGAACGTAGCACAGCGCCTGCCAGGAAGCCAGCCGGCCCAACACTACCCCGGGTTCACGAAACAGCGTAGCCAGGACGCCGCCCGGCGTCCCACCGATATGGTCGTATAGATAAAACTTGGAGTAGGTCGCGCTGGAGCTGAACGCGGGCACGATCCACATCAGGCACGCCGCAAAGTATGCCATGCACGCCATGCACAAAGCCAGGCCCCAGCGGTCGCGACGGTCGCACACGTAGACGTACAACCCGAAAGCACCGCAGACGATGGCGACGTTTTCCTTGAGCGACAGAGCCAACACCATCAACACGCCCATACGCCACCATTGCCTTCGGCGGCAGTGGTAAAAGACCCAGAACATCAGCGGAACGACCAGAAGGATTTCATGAAACCCGTAAGTGCCCCCATAGATGATCCGGCTTGTTGAGGGATACAGCAGATAGGCGATGCCCAGCACGGCGGCGACGCGCGGCGACGCGGCGTACGTTCGGGCCAGGGCGTAGACTCCCAGCGATCCGCTGAGTACGGAGACCGCTCCCAGCACCATCAAGAGCTCGATGCGCCCGAAGATGGCCCACAGTGGGACCAGAAGGTAGAGGCCGGGACTGAAATGCTCGCCGAAGAAATCGTGCCCGTAGGCCTCACAGCGCAAACCACGCCCACGCGCCGCATTGTGGAGCATCTCGGCGTAGTAGGCGATGTCCGGGCCGCCGTAGCGCAAGGCGTGGTACATGCCGATCTGGACGTGAGTATGAAAAATGGTCAGAGCGACGACCAGCACGACCAGTACGCCGAACCATGCTTCCCGCCACCAAACGCACGGGTTGCAACCCGTGGGCTTTGGGCGCGCGGTGGTGCGGGGCAGTACAGACCCCAAGACCACGTTCACAAAACGAGATGCCGACCAGGCAAAAAGACAAATGCAAGCGAACAGGATGAGCAGGTTAAGGCGCGATGAGTTCAGCAACAGCGGGACCCAAGCGGTGGCGGCGGCGGCGGGCCAGCACGCGCGCCACAGGGCCCCCCGCCCATCCAGGGCCGCTGGAAGGCCCGCGCGTCGCCAGTAGTGGATCGCAGCCAGGCGAAGAGTGATAAATATCAGGGCCGCCGCCAACACGGATGAGAGGCACAGTGCGAGAAAGGATTCTCGTACCAGCAGCTCTTGCACCGGACTGAGCTGGAGATGGTAGCGCACGGGGTGGATCCGGCCGGCGTGAAGCACGACGAACACCGAGGCCAGGTTGAACGTGGCCGCGACCGGCAGCAACCACCGCACCCACGGATTGCAATCCGTGGGCTTTATGACCGCCCTGGCGACAGGGCCCGTTTTCGTCGAGCGTGGGGGCCGCACGGACACAAGTATAGCGTGGCGCGGTTTTTCGGACCGTGGTTTTTTTGCTGAGGTGAAAGGACAGGGATTCAAATCCGTGGGCTTCAAATGGTCGATGAGTGACAAAGTAATGGGACTTTCCACAGTACGGGCGGGAAACCCACGAGGTGCAACCCGTGGGCGTTGCTCCAGACGGCACAACTGCGCCATTCGGTGAGGTATATGAGCGAGCTGCGCATCTTGCTGTTCGACAACGTTCGTTCCGATGACGAACGCCTCAGCGAGGCCTTCGAGCAGCTTGAGGACGTGTCCATCGTCGGCACATCATCGACCTGGGAAACGCTCAGCGAGCATCTTCTTCGCAAAGATACAGACGTTGTGGCCGTCAATCTGGACTGTTCCGGCGGTCTTGACGTTGTTCAGAAAGTTACGCGGCATTCACCGGACTGCGGCATCGTCGGTATCAGTACGAACACCGAAGCCTTGTTCATCATCAAGGCCATGCGGGCCGGTTGCGGGCAATTCGTCTGTGCACCTGTTGACCAGGACGATCTGGTGGGCGCTCTGCAACGTGTGCGACCGGCCAAGGCCAAGTCCAGTCATGCCTCGCGGCACATCTGCTTGGTGGGATCGTCGGGCGGCGCCGGGGCGACCACGGTGGCCTGTAACCTGGCCATGGAACTGGCCCACCTCACCGGTGATAAGATTGCTCTGGTGGATCTCAACCTCGAATATGGAGACGTGGCCTCCAACTTCGACTGCACGCCCAAGTATACCATCGCCGACATGGCCGGTGGCGGCATCGACTTGGACGAGGAAACGCTTCGCGCCGGTCTGCATGAACTGCCCTCCGGGGTGTCCATCATCGCACGGCCCAATCAGGTGGACGAGGCCCGCGAGGTCATGCCCGACGGCGTCGATCTCATGTTGAGGCTGCTGGGCGATTCGTTCCCATTCGTGGTCGTCGACCTTCCACGCACTTTTAGTTTCCTCAGCACCGTCGCCCTGGGGCGTGCGGATTACGTGTTGATCATTACACAGCTCTCGGTGCCGGCCATTCGCAACGCAACTCGTGTCTATGAAGCCCTGTTGCAGTTGGGCGCCGAGCAGGAGTGTCTTCAGTTTGTGATCAATCGGTACAACGCGGACTTCGAGCGCATCACCCTCAAGGAGGTCGAAGAGCATTTCCGTCGTCCGGTATTCGCCGTTATCCCCAACGATTACAAATATGTCTCAGCTTCGCTGGACTTCGGGCATCCCCTGGGGGCAAATGCGCCGGCCAACAAATGCCGGGCTGCGATCCAGGAGATCGCAAAGAAACTGGCCCCGGAGTTCGCCAAGGCCCCGGAGAGTACGAAATCCGAAGACGGTTTTCTTGGCAAGCTGCTGGGACGGCGGCAGAAGACCGCAAAAGGCTGAGACAGGTAGGGCAGGTCGTTGACCTGCCTTTCCCCATCTCCCTTGAAGTGAATGGCATCGCGCTGTCGACCAGATGGTCAAGGCAGGTGAATCACCTGCCCTACTCGCCGACCGCCGCTGCCACCCGCATGACCGCGTCAATCTCCGCCAGCGCATCCAGTTTGCGGACGTCGATCGTGCCGATCAACATGCGCACCGCTTTGCTTTCAGCCGTAGTGACAAAGCCCAGGTCCTTCAACGCCTTCAGGGTCGCTTCCGAGGTGTCGCGGAGAAATACGAGCACGTCCACCTTGAAGTCTATCACCCGCAGCTTGCCGACGGTCAGGTTTCCATTCTTGCCCTTCTTGGCAACGCGTTCCGCCAGCTTGCGAAGACTCTCGGACAGTTTGCTCTGGCGGCCTTCGTTCGCTCCCCCGCGTCGCCGCAAATCGTCCACGTCGGAGGTGAACGCACCCTTGCCGCTGCGAGCGCTGCGAACCGGTCGTGCCGGCAGCGCCGCCTCAACGGACTCAAACGCCCTCCGCCCTGCGTTCCCACGCAACGCACGTACTACACGCTGCATGCCCCCCCTTCGCTTGGCTTGAGCGAAACCACCAACCGGCTGGCGCGAACCGAACACCCCCTCGTAACTAACGCCGTCGGGCATCTCTACCGGTACGTCGATTCGGGTGGGCTCGCCGCCGATGGTGACGGTCATCTCTTCCACGGCCACGAAGCTGGTGAACTGCGTCATCAAGCGATAATCGACACCCAACCTGGTGATCTGCTCCCGCAGATCATCAGAGATACGCCCCTGCTGCAACCCCGCGTAGTCCTGCATCATCAGGTCCTCAACCTTGGCCCGCGCCCAGAGCGACGCCAGGGCGTCATGATGGGTGGCCCTCTCAGAAGGTGTGACATGGATTCTGCGTTCAAAGGCGCCCTTACCGGTGCGGCCTCGCAGGGTGACGGTGCCCGACCCGGTGCCTTCAAGCCGCCCGTGCACCAGGATGGGCTTGGCACTGAACAGATCGGGAATGTTCGCCGGATGAATGTCATGGGCCCGGAGCGAACCGAAATCCAACGAGATGTCAGCCAGCACCGGCGCGGCAATCCGGTTGCAGAATCGCGCCACCGCCGCATCGGCGTCGCTTTGCAGCGACACGTATTCCGCCTCCCCGCGTCCGGCGGACGCTATCCCGTCCAGCAGGAAGCGGTTCACCGAGTTGCCCACCCCGAAGCTGAACACGCGGGTCGTGTTGGCGTTCTTCTTGACGGCGTCGATGATGGCCATGTCATTGCCCACGTAACCGTCGGTCATGAAGCAGACCACCCGCAACGGCGCCGCCCGCATGTGGGGCAGGCTTTCTCCCGGCGCGCCGGGATCATTTGACCGGCTGGAAAACCGGTCCCACACCGGTTGAATGAGCGCGGCGTTTATGGCTTTCATCATCTCCGTGCCGCCTCCGCCGCGGCGCGACGCCAGAAACGCCTGTGCCTCCGCACGATTCGCCGCCGTGTTGGCCCGCGGCCTGTCCCACAGAATACGCGTGTTGCCCGCGAATGTGATCAGATTGAAGGTGTCACCGGGGCGCATGGCTTCGATGGCTTTGGCCATCACCTGCTTGGCCTTTTCGATCGGAAAGCCGCTCATCGAGCCGGACGAGTCCAAAACGAAGATGATTTCCCGCGGAACTACTTGATCCGGAACAACGCGCTGCGGCGGCTGCAAGAGCAGCGTAAAGAACGTGCCGCGCCCGTCGGTGTGGGTGAAGAAGGCGTCGCCGATACCGCTCTGTCCCGTCCGGTAGTGCAGAATGAAATCCTTGTTCGGTATTTCCGCCTCGTTAGCCAGCGTCACCACGGAACGCTGTTTGTCCAAATGACTGATGTTGACCTTGTGCAGGACGCTGTTGACGTTTCCGAGCTCTAACCCGGCGTCAATGCTCACCGTCAGACTGATGTCATGCCCGGCCCGCGTGCCTGGAGGTGTCACCGGCGGTGTGATCCTATGGCCGTCCGGCACCTCGGGCGTCGGTCGGCCCCTGGTCATCGGGGCCTCAGCGCTGCCACCACCGGGGATGTACCGCGGGCCCACCACCATCGGGAACACAAACTCAAACTCACCTTCCTCATACTTGAGTGTTTCCACGTAGCTGAGTTCGATCACCACTTCGACACCGGGCTCGATGTTGGCAACCGATTGGGTGAATATGTTGGGCCGCTCCTGATCCAGCAGGCCGGTCACGTGTCCCGCCGCCCGCGCCGCTTCATAAATCGCCCGGGCTTGGTCACGCGGCTGGATCCGCCCCACAATGCGCCGCTCGCCAACGGTCATCACCATGTCATCGACCGCAGCGTTCTGCGGCAGCGGGAAGACATAGACCGCCTCGATTTCGTGTCGATGGGGTTGTAGAAAACCTGCCGCACGCGCACGCGGCTGATAAACCCGATAATATCCGCCTTCACGTCGGTGTGGCGCAGCGGGCATACTCCCGCCTGTCCGCCTTCCGGAGTGATGATGCGAAGCTCACCGCCGGGCAGCGGCTCCGACTGATGCCCCTGAACCATCTGGCTGCTCAGGGTCATCGTGGATACGACGATGGCGAAGCCAATACGGCACGCGTTCATAGGCTGTCTCCTTCAAAACAGTGGTTTTGTCATCTGATCGTCGTATTAGACACCGTCGAGGCCCGCAGGTTCCGCCAGTTTCCAGGCAAAAACCCAAATCACCAGCTAGACTGCCGATTGAGCACCGCTGTGAAGAGAGGTGGTTTGGCTAGGTTGGGGTCTTTCCCATACCGGGGTTGTCGACAATCGGAAATTCAACTATGATTTCCGCTTTACTTGTCAATCAGGCCAAGATGCCGACGTCAACTTGGGGACGGAGATGATCACA